>NZ_WTVE01000028.1:0-6257 GCF_022496685.1 Pseudomonas sp. B707
GCGCTGGATAATCTTGAGGTGGCGGCTGAGCCGCGCGTCTGAGTGCTGAAACCAAAACGGCCCCTTTACGGGGCCGTTTTTGCGTCTGCAGGAAACCGTTTACCGATGACCATTCGTCTTGAAATCACGCTCACCTGTCAGATCTGACAGGTGACGATGCCCCTCTTTCGCGGTGTCATGAACTTCGTCCCGAAGATGGCTATTTATCGCACGCCAGGAGAGCAACATGAGCATCAACGTCAATTCGACACAGATCACCGCCTTGCTCCAGCTGTATCCGATGGCAATCCCGGGCGCAGAAGAAAACCTGCAACCGCCGAAAACCTACGATCTCGGCATTTCCCAGAGCATTTATTCGCCAACCATCAATCTCTTCATTGTGATCGACGCGGTCAGGTTGTTTTCCACCTCCTTTACAGCAGGTGACTCCGTAAGGCTGTGGGTCAACAGCCTGGCGACATCCGTGATCAAGCTTATCAAGCCGGGCGAAGAGAACGACCGCATTTTTATGGACGCTCCTTGGGGAGTGTTCAAGGATGGCCTCAATACGCTGTACTACGAAGTCACCCGGGTCAGCGGTAATAAAGATCAATCCACCCCGATACTGAATGTGCTGTTCAACAACCCGGTCTCCGGTATCACGGTCAGCCATCCGCCCAGCATTGTTCCGGGGCAGTCGCCTACCGTCACTTTAACCCGGAGCGACCCGCGCCAATTTGACGAAATGGGACTGACCATAGGCTCATGGAGTAAAACCATTCCCTATGTCCATCCTGCCAACCCGGTCACCTACAACCTGACGACCCTTGACCTCCAGCAGATCGGTGACGGTACTCGTACAGTGAGCGCCACCATAAAAGATCAACTGAGCAACCTCAGAGTGTCGCCTACGACCTCCATCCTCATCAGTGCCAACCAGCCGCTTATCGTTCCGAAGCTCATTTCCGTTCTTGACGCAACCGGCAACGATGTTCCAGAAGGGAATACAACGAGCAGCACCTCGCTGACACTCCACGGCGAGGCAAGTGCTGGGCGGCAGGTCGAAATCTATGACGGCAGCGGCCCAAGCGCAGTGCCGAAGGGCAAGGTAACGGCTGACCCGACGACAGGAACATGGGTACTGACGATCACAGTACCGTCGGGCGCACGGCGCCTGTATGCAAAATCGCTCTATCACCCGACTAATACCTATTCGAATGTGCGTAATTTGAAAGTGGTGGCGTATGTGGTGGTGGCGTTTCTCAATGGGCCTTACACCGCCACGGCGGGTGATCAGTTGGGAGGCATCGAGTTGAGTTTGACGCAGAACGGGCAGCCGATTGTGGGAATCATCAAGGTGACGTTGCCACAGGGAACAAGGTTTGCCGATGGGACGAGCACCAAGGACTTCACGACAGGAGTTGACGGAAAGGTAACGATTAACGGGGCAACAGCGGGTTCAGTGCAAGGAGTGTTTTCAATTACTGCGTCCAGCAGCGAGACCACGGTAAGTGCGGAATTGAGCATTCGGCCCCCCGATCTGGCTATTGATACGACCGAAATGGAATTGGACGGCGTCATGATAGTTAACCCCTATGGCTGGCCTACCAACGAAATGGCAGGGAACACGGCTACGCGTACTGCGACAGGGGGGGTGCCTCCGTACTCCTACATGTCAGCGAACACACTGGTTGCACAAGTTTCGAGCAGTGGCAAAGTAACGGGATTGAAAAACGGCATCACGAAGATTACGGTCACCGATGCTGCAAACCAGAGCGTTTCGTATTCCGCTAAAGTCTTGAATGTCTACCAGCTTCTCGTTAACAACGCCCTACTGACGGCAGATGAGGGGAAAACATGGATACAAAGCGTTGGAGGTGTAAATAGCTACAACATAATCCAATATGTAACGCCATCTTTGGTCAACCCCGTTCGTGATCTTTACGAAAACCGAATTTACCCTGACCCCCTCGGATCACGAATTTACCAGTACGTCGCAACACAGGTTAATTTTCTATGCTGGAATGGTTCAATCATTGGTGGTTTGGGGTTGCTTTATGGGGACAGTAAGAGGATCAGGGCATTCACTTGCATTCCGACTTGATGGCAAAAGCTAATAACAAAAGGAGACGGAAATATTTCAAAACAAAAAGGGGACGCATTTATTTACGAACCGCGTATCAGTGCGTAGCCGGTTACCTTAAACCGCTTCTTCACGAATTCGCCACGACTGTTTAAAGCCGTTGACCGAAACGTCCGGCAAGCCACAACGCCTTGCGCCATTGCCTACGCATCCGCCAGAATCCGCCGGTTTGTGCGCCTTGGGGGGCCGGCTCTATCGTTTCCGGGTCGCTGATGAATCAGCGATCGGGTTTAGCAGCTCGGCAATTCTCAAGGCACGCTGGTTTCGCCATTTCTGTTTTATGGCGGCTTGCGTGGGGCACTTCGGTGCGCCGGGATCCTTGAGCCTGGTCTGCTAACCCGCGTACAGCCGCCACCTCATTCGTTTAGCAGCGATGGATGACGGCTCCATTTCTCAAGGAGCTTCACCATGATCAAACCAACGCCAAACCCGCCCGAAACCGACTCCACCTCGCCTTACGAATCGGTGGATTCAAAGACCTTCCACGAAGCCGCCGAACGCGCCCTCGATCACTACTTCAATCCCCTACTCCCCAGAAAACCGCTGCTCAAACCCAACACCCGCTATCTCATCGCCCCCGGCGTCGACAGTGAAGAACTGCTGGCCGAAGCCTGCGAAACCCTGACTTCGGCCAAAACCATGGCCACCGACTTCGCCGGGCTGGTGGACGGCTCGCATCGGCATGTGCTGTTGGGCATTGCGCAATTGATCATGCTGGGGGAGCTGGCCGTGAACCGGATGCTGGACAATCTGGAGGTGGCGGCTGAGACGCGCGTTTAAGTGGTGAAACCAAAACGGCCCCTTTACGGGGCCGTTTTTCTGCCTGTTCAAATCCTTGGAGATCTCTTCGGCACTCGACCGTTCATCTATAAACAGCCTTCACCTGTCAGATCTGACAGTGGTCGATGCAACTGCATGGTGCTTTGATGAAGCTCATCTCAATTGCCCCGCGAGCAGATGCCATGAACGCCACCACGTCGCCCCCCATCGCCATTTTTGCTCTCACGCCTCCACAAGTCCTCCTCAAGACTGACCCGGTGATTGGTGCGCATATCGGGGTCTCGATCGTCAATCACTACAAAGACCCTTTGGGGATGGCAGTGCTGTTCGGGCCTTGGCAAGGTCAGGATCTGTATGAAACCGTTCACTTGCACCTGAACAACAACCCAAAGCCGATCAGCAGTGAAATCGTATTCAGCATCAGCGACCCGGTGCTGTTACGCCTGCCTGCCGGATTGCTGCTGGAGGACATCAACAGTTTGCACTGTACGGTTGAGCGTCTTTCAGGCAACGGCGACACGTCTCCCTCATTGACGGTGCTTTACGATGCTTTTGCTCCAGGTGGCGATGAACAGGTACCGGGGGGCGGACATTCGGCACTCGCCATCAACGCCACCCCCACCAGCGTGGACGCCTCACAAGCTGCACAAGGCGTACTGCTAACGCTGGATTATCCGCACAAACATCTCTATGACCTGATCACTGTTGATAGCGGCGGAGTAGAGACCAAACATCGAATCGAACCAACGCCGACCAACCCCAACCCCGACCTGACCCAGCCAATCACACTCACTCTGACTACACCGCACTTTGCCAAGGATCCGAACAATCCGCAGTTCCCGATCAAGTACAACGTGATCAGCCAGACAAACAATTACTCAGGAACAACACAGTTGGGCCAGTTCAACGCACAGGATCATTGGTCGATTCCTTGTCTGATCGATGTGCATCTGGATTGGGCAGAACTGCTCGAGGCCATCCTTCAGGAAATCCTCGGAGAAAACGGTGACGATCCGGCCATTGTTGATCTGGGCAAAATGAATGGCGGGCCGTTATGGGCGTTGATTCACTTGATCAATACGATTTGGCAGGCGGGGGATCAGATTCATCTAACGTTCGAAGCGTGGCTGAACGGCGTCATGGTCGCCACCCATGACGAGACTTTGCCAATCGGCAATGTACCGGGGCAGTTTTCCTGGCCAATACCCAATGTAAAGGTGGTTGCCAACAGTCAGGTGAGGGTCAAGCTCGAACAGATCAGGGGAGGCAAAGTCATTGGCGTTTCCAGGGAAGCCCAGGCACGAGTAGTTGGAGAGGGTTTGCCGGACATTGAGGATTTTGAGTCCACACCCAGTCAGGGAGCCTCCGAGGTTGGGCAATCGGTTTCGACCAATAAAATCAAAGTAACCTTGACGGGAAAAGTTCATCCGAATGACTCGCTGGCCATTGGAAGGTTTACTGATCCCGTTGACGCAAATGGACAGGCGTTTTATGGGTATTTAGCGCAGCCTAATGGGCAAATTACCTCTCTATCTTATGAGGTGGAGCTGATTGGCAGGACTGCCAACAGACTGGTGATCTGGATTGCGGGTGGCAATATTTTTGGTAATGCCACTCAAATGAATTTGGTTTTCAGGGATACCGCTGGGGCGACGCTTAATTTCATTAACCTAACGGTCACCGCCTACCAGCGTCAGCAACAGATCGATACAGGGGTTCTGAACGGTATCAAGTCGATTGCTGTGGTAGTGAATGGTCAGGTAATCATCGATCGGATACAGTTTTTGTAGCCCTCGCATAGCTCTCACTCCAGCGTCCCAAGACAACGGAAAAAACGGGACGCCCATTAGCCGGTCTCAAGTCAAGGTTAAAAGCCA
Organism: Pseudomonas sp. B707; assembly: GCF_022496685.1. Taxonomy (NCBI): domain Bacteria; kingdom Pseudomonadati; phylum Pseudomonadota; class Gammaproteobacteria; order Pseudomonadales; family Pseudomonadaceae; genus Pseudomonas; species Pseudomonas sp. B707. The sequence continues at coordinate 4,780 of NZ_WTVE01000028.1, forward strand.
CCGCGCCCTGCAGTTTTCAACTGTAGGGTTTGCTCTCCCACTCAACCTGATCGGTTGAACCCGTCGAACCCGTTTCCTCTTCATTGGCTACGAACGAGTCGTGCCAGACACCCATTTGGATCAAGCGGTAGCGATACAACCTGCACCGCCCTGGCAGTTAACTGCCCCAGAGAAACGTTGGTGCTGCCAATGCGTCCAAAACGTGTCACAGAACTGTGGCTCGTGCAAAACACACGTCCAGTCCCAGCTGGCTCACCTGGCAGACGACCCGGTTACAACACACTCAGGCGGTGATGGTCGGTCGCCACTCAGATTTAGTGGTTCGAGCCCAGTCCCTTTTTGGTTGGCCAACCATCACCTCATTCGTCCCTCAGGCGAAACAGCGTCTGGCATCAAAAGGCTGTTTCTCCTTCAGGATGTGATAACTCGCTCGCGCCAGCTTGTGTGCCAGTGCCTTGGTAGCGACCACGGCATTGGTCTTGGCTTTCTTCTTCTCGAAAAAGCGTTTGGCATCCTCGCTGAAGCGCCGGGCGAAATTAGCCGCTTCGATATAAGCCCAGATCAAATAAGCGTTGCCGTTCTTGGCGTTGCCTTCACCTTTCTTTTTGCCGTTGGAGTAATGCGCACTTTTTACGCAGCGAGCGTAAGAGGCGAAGTGGCCTACGTCGGCAAAGCGCTCAATATTTCCGGTTTCCAGCATGATGACCGTGGCCAGCACTTCGCCAATTCCGGGCATCGTTTTCAACAAAGAAAACTCCGGGCGCAAATAGGCTTCGTGCAGTAATCGCTCTTCAAGAAAATCAATCTGGATCTGCAATGCCTGAACAATGGCGACATTCGCTTTCATTGCCAGAGCCACATCCGTCGGCAGGCCCAGCCTGTCGACGGATGTGGCTGACAGCCCTTTGACTTCATTGCAGCTCAACCGCTGGCCAAACTGGCGCGCCATGATGTTCTCGACGGACAGAATGTGCTGAGTCCGGCTGCGTACCAGTTGAATACGTTTGCGTGCCAAATCTCGCAGCGCACGTTCTTGCGGCGGATGGATATATCCGGTCGGTAAAATCCCGAGTCGCAGCAAATGAGCCAGGAAAGTCGCATCATCCTTGTCGTCAGAATGCTTCAAACCGTCGTAGCGTTTCATCGCCACGGGATGGGCCAGCTTCACCTCAAAGCCCGCTGCCTTGAGGCCATCGACCAACCAATACCAGTTGTAGGTGGACTCAACCACGACGCCAACCAATTCAGCACGGTGAGGCTCGAGCAGCGAAAGGATTGGCGTTAGCTGGTTGGGGCAACGTCGACTGACCAGTACTCGATCCGTTTCGTCGGTAACCACCACAACACTGTTGTTCGAATGCAGGTCTATGCCACAGAATTTCATCACGGCCTCCTACGCAAAAGACTAAGTTCGCACCTTGAATTTTGCGCCACCTCCGTGAGGTGGGGAGGCCGGCCAGATGATTCTCAGATTTATT
>NZ_WTVE01000029.1:0-220119 GCF_022496685.1 Pseudomonas sp. B707
CTCGAACCCGCGACCCCCGGCGTGACAGGCCGGTATTCTAACCGACTGAACTACCGCTGCGCGTCGGTGCAGGCACTTTCAGCCTACGCTCTTGCTTACGCAAGTATCTCGGGAGTGGTGGGTGATGACGGGATCGAACCGCCGACATTCTGCTTGTAAGGCAGACGCTCTCCCAGCTGAGCTAATCACCCGTTTGCATCTCCGAGGCCGCGAAATTTACGCAGGTAGCGAACCTAAGTCAATAGCAGGATTGAAGTTTTTCTAAAAAAGACGAAATTGCTTCATTCCTTATAAATCATCTTCTTGGTCATGCCGCCATCGACCACGAATTCCTGCCCCGTCACAAACCCTGCATTCTTCGACAGCAACCACGCCACCATCGCCGCCACATCCTCGACCGTCCCTACCCTGCCCGCCGGATGCTGGGCATGATCGGCATCGGTCAACGGCTCCGCGCGTCGGGCGGAAGGGTCCCGCGCATCGATCCATCCAGGACTGACCGCATTGACGCGAATCTCCGGCCCGAGACTGATCGCCAGTGCGTGAGTCAGCGCCAGCAAACCGCCCTTGCTCGCCGCATAGGCCTCCGTATCAGGCTCCGACTGCGCCGCTCGGGTCGAGGCCAGATTGACGATCGCCCCGTTGTGCGCACGCAGATATGGCGCACAGTGCTTTGCCAGCAACATCGGCCCACCGAGGTTCACCGCCAACACCCGATTCCAGTAAGCCAGATCGAGACTTTCCAGCGTGATGTTGTGGGGGTCCGCCACGGCAGCATTGCACACCAACGCATCCAGACGACCAAACTGCCCCAGCACCTCAGCGACACCCAACGCCACCTGGCTTTCGTCCGCGACGTCCATGGCGATGAACCAGGCGTTCTCACCCAACACCTTCGCCACTTTCGAACCCCGTGTACGATCCAGGTCCGTCAACACCACCTGCCAGCCTTCGCTGATCAGCCACGCAGCGATGCCCAGACCGATCCCGCGCGCGGCACCCGTGACCAATGCAACGCGGCCATGGGTGCCGATCTTTGGCGTAGACAACTCGATCACAACGCCGCCAGACCGCGCGACAGGTCGGCTTGCAGGTCAGCGACATCTTCCAGACCGACCGCGATACGGATCAGGCTGTCACGAATGCCGGCTGCCTCACGCTCCTGCGGCGCCAGACGGCCGTGGGACGTGGTGCTCGGGTGGGTGATGGTGGTTTTGCTGTCACCCAGGTTGGCCGTGATCGAAATCAAACGGGTCGCATCGATGAAGCGCCAGGCGCCCTCTTTGCCGCCCTTGACCTCAAAGCTCACCACCGCACCAAAACCCTTCTGCTGACGCTGGGCCAGCTCGTGCTGCGGATGGCTCTTGAGTCCGGCGTAATGCACCTTCTCGATACCTTCCTGCTGCTCCAGCCATTCGGCCAATTGCTGGGCGTTGGCGCAGTGCGCCTTCATCCGCAGGTTCAGGGTTTCCAGACCTTTGAGGAAGATCCAGGCATTGAACGGGCTCAGGGTCGGCCCAGCGGTACGCAGGAAACCGACGATTTCTTTCATCTGCTCGCTGCGACCGGCAACCACACCGCCCATGCAACGGCCCTGGCCATCGATGAACTTGGTGGCCGAGTGCACAACGATGTCTGCGCCCAATTTCAACGGCTGCTGCAACGCCGGCGTGCAGAAGCAGTTGTCGACCACCAGCATCGCACCCTTGGCGTGCGCGATTTCCGACAGCGCGGTGATATCCACCAGCTCAGCCAACGGATTGGACGGCGATTCGACGAACAGCAATTTGGTGTTGGACTTGATCGCTGCGTCCCAGGCCGACAGATCGGCCAGCGGCACGTAATCAACTTCCACACCGAAACGCTTGAAGTACTTCTCGAACAGGCTGATGGTCGAACCGAACACGCTGCGCGACACCAGCACATGGTCGCCGGCGCTGCACAGGCTCATCACCACCGCCATGATCGCAGCCATGCCCGTGGCGGTAGCAACCGCTTGCTCGGCGCTTTCCAGCGCGGCAATACGCTCTTCGAACGCGCGAACGGTCGGGTTGGTGTAACGCGAGTAAACGTTGCCCGGCACTTCCCCGGCAAACCGTGCGGCGGCGTCAGCGGCGGTACGGAACACGTAGCTGGAAGTGAAGAACATCGGATCACCGTGCTCGCCTTCCGGCGTACGGTGCTGACCGGCACGTACGGCCAGGGTATCGAACGCTACGCCTTCGAGGTCGCTGTCCAGCCGACCGGCATCCCATTCCTGACTCATGCTGTCACTCCTTGCCCTGTTCTCGATAAATAAAAGTCTTTTGCCAGATACAAAACCGGCCCCTAAGGGCCGGTTGAAACTCAGTTGTTGTACAGATCGATGATCGCACTGACCGCCTGGGTCTTGACCTTCGAGGCATCGTTACGTGCCTGTTCGATCTTGTTCAGGTAAGCCTCGTCGACATCGCCGGTGACGTACTTGCCGTCAAACACTGCGCAATCGAAGTTTTCGATCTTGATCTTGCCGCCGCCGACCGCTTCGATCAAGTCAGGCAGGTCCTGATAGATCAGCCAGTCAGCGCCGATCAGGTCAGCGACATCCTGAGTCGAACGATTGTGTGCGATCAACTCGTGAGCGCTCGGCATGTCGATGCCGTACACGTTCGGGAAGCGTACAGCCGGAGCGGCCGAGCAGAAGTAGACGTTTTTCGCGCCGGCTTCGCGGGCCATCTGGATGATCTGCTTGCAGGTGGTGCCGCGAACGATCGAGTCGTCCACCAGCATCACGTTCTTGCCGCGAAATTCCAGCTCGATGGCGTTGAGCTTCTGACGTACCGATTTCTTGCGCGCGGCCTGGCCGGGCATGATGAAGGTACGGCCGATGTAACGGTTCTTGACGAAGCCTTCGCGGAATTTCACACCCAGGTGGTTGGCCAGCTCCAGTGCCGCAGTGCGGCTGGTGTCCGGAATCGGGATGACCACGTCGATGTCGTGCTCCGGACGCTCGCGCAGGATCTTCTCGGCCAGCTTCTCACCCATGCGCAGACGGGCCTTGTAGACCGATACGCCGTCGATGATCGAGTCCGGACGCGCCAGGTAGACGTGTTCGAAAATGCACGGGGTCAGGGACGGATTGGTCGCGCACTGACGGGTGTGCAGCTTGCCGTCTTCAGTGATGTAGACCGCTTCGCCCGGTGCCAGGTCGCGGATCAGGGTGAAGCCGAGCACGTCGAGCGAAACGCTTTCGGACGCGATCATGTACTCGACGCCTTCGTCGGTGTGACGCTGGCCGAACACGATCGGGCGGATGCCGTGCGGGTCACGGAAACCGACGATGCCGTAACCGGTCACCATCGCCACGACAGCGTAGCCACCGACGCAACGGTTGTGCACGTCGGTCACGGCGGCAAACACGTCTTCTTCGGTCGGTTGCAGCTTGCCGCGCTGGGCCAGCTCGTGGGCGAACACGTTGAGCAACACTTCCGAGTCGGAGCTGGTGTTGACGTGACGCAGATCGGATTCGTAGATCTCTTTGGCCAACTGTTCAACGTTGGTCAGGTTACCGTTGTGCGCCAGGGTGATGCCGTACGGCGAGTTGACGTAGAACGGTTGAGCCTCGGCCGAGGTCGAGCTGCCGGCAGTCGGGTAACGGACGTGGCCGATCCCCATGTGGCCGACCAGGCGCTGCATGTGACGCTGTTGAAACACGTCACGCACCAGGCCATTGTCCTTGCGCAAGAACAACCGGCCATCATGGCTGGTCACGATACCGGCAGCGTCCTGGCCGCGGTGCTGGAGCACGGTTAGCGCGTCATACAGCGCCTGATTGACGTTCGACTTACCGACGATACCGACGATGCCACACATGCGACGCAACCCCTACTTAATGGATCTGAACTGAACAACACTCACTGAGGCGTTTTGGCCGACGGCAAGAGTTGCTCCTTGAACGGAATATCAGCGGGTACGCTGATTCCGCTGGCAAGCCACTGACTGCTCCACCCGAGAATCAGGTTCTTGGACCAGTCGGCGACCAATAGAAACTTTGGCACGAGCTGTGACTCTTTCCACCACCCGTCCTGCTGTACCGGCCCCAGGCTCAACAGCCCGACCGCCACGACCACCAGCAACACGCCACGCGCAGCGCCGAAGGCCATGCCGAGGAATCGATCGGTCCCGGACAACCCGGTGACGCGAACCAACTCGCCGATAAGATAATTGATCATTGCGCCCACGATCAGTGTGGCGACAAACATGATGGCACAGCCCGTGATCACACGAGCCGACGGTGTTTGAATGTATCCGGCGAGGTACTCGGACAGTGAGCCACCAAACATCCAGGCAACGGCTCCTGCGATGATCCAGGTCACCAGCGACAATGCTTCTTTGACGAAGCCGCGGCTCAAACTGATCAAAGCGGAGATGGCGATGATTGCAACGATCGCCCAGTCAACCCAGGTAAATGGCACAGTGCAGCCTACAGACGGATAAGGCGGCGCATTTTAGCAGAGCGCATGGCTGTCGGTAAGCTGCGATTTTCAGTGCATTTCTATCGAAGTGATAGATATCAGCCGCGTTCGGGCTGGAAGCGCACCACAAACCCCTTGAGGTTCTGCTGGCGGCTCAACAGATCGCGCAGACGATCGGCTTCGGCACGCTCGATCAGCGGGCCGACGAACACCCGGTTCTTGCCATCGGCGGAACGGATGTAAGCGTTATAGCCCTGGCTGCGCAGGGTTTTCTGCAGGCTTTCGGCGCTGGCGCGGCTCGACAGACTGGCCAGTTGCACCGACCAGCTCACCGACAGGCCATTGGCATCGACGCGGCTTTGAGTGGTATCCGGTTTGGCAGACAGCGCAGCGATCGGCTGGGCCGGGGCTGTGGTTGGCTTGACCACAGGAGCGGGAGCCGGTGCAACCGGTTTGGCTACCGGCGCCGGAGCCGGAGCTGGCGCGGCGGAAGCAATCGGCGCCGCTGGCGCCGCTGGCGCCGCTTGCTCGGCGACCTCGTCATCGCTCGGCACTGGCTCTTGCGGCAGAACCTGCGGCTCGGGCACGGCCACGGTTTCCATCTGGATCTGCGCCACGGCAGGCGCTTGCGGTGCGGCCGGCGCATCGACGGTCACCTGACGCTGCTCATCCTGACGGGAAAACAGCATCGGCAGGAAAATCACCGCCAGCGCCACCAGCACCAGGGCACCAACCATGCGCTGTTTGTACGCTTTATCCAGCAAAGCCATTTGCCGCTTCCTCCGTGGAGCGCCGAGACAGCCATTCAAGGGCCTCGGCGACACAATAAAATGATCCGAACAGCAAGATCTCGTCGTCGCTGGTGGCCACTGCACACTGCCCTTCCAGCGCAGCCGCCACACTGTCATAAGACGTGACCGATGCGCCAAGGTTCTGCAGTGCAACATTCAATTCAGCCACCGGCCGCGCACGCGGCGAATCCAGCGGCGCCACCGCCCAATGCTGGACGCTGGCATTCAATTCACCGATGACACCGTCCAGATCCTTGTCCGCCAACAGGCCGAACACCGCCAGACGCTTGCCGACCGGTGGACGAGCAGCCAGACGCCGCGCCAGGTACTCCGCCGCATGCGGGTTATGGCCAACGTCCAGCAGCAGATTCAAGCACTTGCCGTTCCATTCGAACGAACGACGATCAAGGCGACCGACCACACGAGTCGCCTGCAACGCCGCAACAATCTGTTCGGCATCCCATGGCAAACCGAGCAGCAGATACGCCTGCAACGCCAGCGCGGCGTTTTCCATCGGCAGATCAAGCAGCGGCAAATCGCGCAGCTCGACGACCTGACCGTCAGCATTAGTGCCGCGCCACTGCCAGAATTGATCAGTGATGCCGAGATCGAAATCCCGCCCGCGCAGGAAGAACGGGCAAGCAAGCTCACGCGCCTTGTCCAGCAGGGGTTGTGGAGGATTCAGATCGCCGCACAGCGCAGGCTTGCCCTGACGGAAAATCCCGGCCTTCTCGAAGGCCACGGATTCGCGAGTGTTGCCCAGGTAGTCGGCGTGATCGACACCGATGCTGGTGACCAGCGCGATATCGGCATCGACCACGTTGACTGTATCCAGACGCCCGCCCAGCCCGACTTCCAGCACCACCGCATCGAGCCCGGCCTGTTGAAACAGCCAGAACGCCGCCAGGGTGCCCATTTCGAAGTAAGTCAGGGAAGTCTCGCCGCGCCCCGCCTCGACCGCCGCGAAGGCTTCGCACAGCTGCGCGTCAGTGGCTTCGACGCCATTGAGCTGCACCCGCTCGTTGTAACGCAGCAGGTGCGGAGAATTGTAGACACCGACGTTCAGGCCCTGCGCCCGCAGCAATGAAGCCACGAAAGCGCAGGTCGAACCCTTGCCGTTGGTGCCGGTGACCGTAATCACCCGTGGCGCCGGCTGGCCCAGCCCCATGCGGGACGCTACCTGTTGCGAACGCTCCAGCCCCATGTCGATGGCCGATGGATGCAACTGCTCAAGGTAGGCGAGCCACTCGCCAAGGGTGCGCTCGGTCATACGTTGGCAGGCACCGGCGGAACGACGATCGGCTCGATCGGCGCAGCAACGAATTTAGGCGTCGGCTTGCCGGTCAGTTGCGCCAGCAGGTTACCCAGACGCGGACGCAGTTCGCGACGGTCGATGATCAGGTCGATTGCACCGTGCTCCAGCAGGAACTCGCTGCGCTGGAAGCCTTCCGGCAGTTTTTCGCGCACGGTCTGCTCGATCACGCGTGGACCGGCGAAGCCGATCAGGGCTTTAGGCTCGCCGACGATCACGTCGCCCAGCATCGCCAGACTGGCGGAAACGCCGCCGTAAACCGGATCGGTCAGCACGGAGATGAACGGAATGCCTTCTTCACGCAGACGCGCCAGCACGGCCGAGGTCTTGGCCATCTGCATCAGCGAGATCAGGGCTTCCTGCATCCGCGCCCCACCGGAGGCGGAGAAGCAGACCATCGGGCAACGGTTTTCCAGCGCGTAGTTGGCGGCGCGCACGAAGCGCTCACCGACGATGGCGCCCATGGAACCGCCCATGAAGCTGAATTCGAACGCCGAAACCACGACCGGCATGCCGAGCAGGGTGCCGCTCATGGAAACCAGTGCGTCTTTCTCGCCGGTCTGCTTCTGAGCAGCAACCAGACGGTCCTTGTACTTCTTGCCGTCGCGGAATTTCAGACGGTCAACCGGCTCCAGGTCGGCGCCCAGTTCGGCACGGCCTTCGGCGTCCAGGAAGATGTCGATGCGCGCACGTGCGCCGATGCGCATGTGGTGGTTGCACTTAGGGCAAACGTCCAGGGTCTTTTCCAGCTCCGGACGATACAGCACAGCCTCGCAGGACGGGCATTTGTGCCACAGACCTTCAGGGACCGAGCTCTTCTTGACCTCGGAACGCATGATCGAAGGGATCAGCTTGTCTACCAACCAGTTGCTCATGCTTTCTTTCTCCAGTACCGGCGGCCCGAACGCTCTGGTTCGCGGCCCCGCGTATGCCCTTCAGCTAAATTCATGTGTGGCGATGATCGTCCGGACTGCCGGGTCAGCGGAACTGACCTGCGTACACCCCGAAAAGACCCTCAGCCTCTTTTCTACAGAGCTGTGGACGGCGGCAGTCTGCCAGCCGTCACATCAGCGTACGGCGTTGATGAATGCACGAATCTTTGCGTGATCCTTGATGCCCTTGCTCGCCTCTACCCCGCCGCTGACATCCACGGCATACGGCCGCACCCGGGCAATCGCATCGGCGACGTTCTCCGGCGTCAGGCCGCCGGCCAGAATCAACGGCTTGCTCAAGCCTTGCGGAATCAATGACCAGTCGAACGCCTCGCCGGTTCCGCCGGGCACGCCTTCGACATAAGTGTCGAGCAGCACGCCGCTGGCGCTTGGGTAGGCATCGCAGGCTGCGGCAATGTCATCGCCTGCCTTGACCCGCAAGGCCTTGATGTACGGCCGGTGCCAGCCTTCACACTCGGCGGCGGTTTCATCGCCGTGGAACTGCAACAGATCCAGCGGCACGGCATCGAGGATTTCCCCGAGCTCGCAGCGGCTGGCATTGACGAACAATCCGACCGTGGTCACGAACGGCGGCAATGCGGCGATGATCGCCCGCGCCTGCTGCACGGTCACGGCCCGGGGACTTTTAGCGTAGAACACAAAACCGATGGCATCGGCCCCGGCCTCGACGGCTGCCAACGCATCTTCCATGCGGGTAATCCCGCAAATCTTGCTGCGAACGGCTGACATGTCGATAAAAACCCCAAGGCAAATCCGAGAAAGTCCCGGATGGTAACAAATGCGTTCGAGGGCGTCAGCCGTCAAGTTCCGAGAAACCCGTAAGGAAATGTGGCCCGATGAAACGCTCGGGCAACGGGAACTCGTCGTGGTACTCGACCTGCACCAGATACAGGCCGAACGGATGCGCCGTGACCCCGCCGGAACGCCGCTCGCGGCTCTCCAGCACTTCTTTCATCCACTCCACGGGCCGCTCGCCGGCGCCAATAGTCATCAGCACCCCGGCAATGTTGCGCACCATGTGGTGCAGGAACGCATTGGCGCGGATGTCCAGAACGATCATTTTGCCGTGACGGGTCACGCGCAGGTGATGCATCTTCTTGATCGGCGACTTGGCCTGGCACTGGCCGGCACGGAACGCGCTGAAATCATGGGTACCGATCAGGTACTGCGCGGCTTCGGCCATGCGCTCGACGTCCAGCGGACGGTGATTCCAGGTGATTTCTTCGTTGAGATGCGCCGGGCGGATCTGATCGTTGTAGATCACGTAGCGATAGCGCCGGGCAATCGCCTTGAATCGCGCATGGAAATGCGCCGGCATGACCTTCGCCCAACTGACGCTGATGTCGTGGGGCAGATTGATGTTGGCGCCCATGACCCAGGCTTTCAGCGAACGGTCGACCTGGGTATCGAAATGCACCACTTGCCCGCAGGCATGCACACCGGCGTCGGTGCGCCCGGCACATTGCAGCGAGATCGGCGAGTCGGCGACCTTCGACAGGGCTTTTTCCAGGGTTTCCTGCACGGTGAGCACACCGGTGGACTGGCGCTGCCAGCCGCTGTAGCGCGAGCCCTTGTATTCAACGCCCAGCGCGACGCGGAAAAAGCCTTCGGGTGCCATTTCGGCGGCCGGGTTATCTATGTTTGCCAAGTCGGGACAGCCTGCTGATCTACAAAGGCGGGCATTATAAGGCGGCGGGACGGGGAAACCAGACCCAAACAAAAACGGCAGCCTCATGGGCTGCCGTTTTGTTTACCGCTCAATGCCGACTCAGGCCAGATGCGAAAGCATTTCGCTCGCTTCGCTCTTCTGCTTGTCGTTGCCCTCGCTGATGACCTCATTGAGGATATCGCGCGCGCCGTCGTTGTCGCCCATGTCGATGTAGGCCTGAGCCAGATCGAGCTTGGTCGCGGCTTCGTCGGTACCGGACAGGAAGTCGAAGTCATCCTCACCCAGATCGTCGCCCAACGCGGCATCAGCTTCGGTGAAGCTTGGCTCATTGATGCTGCTCGACAGACGATCCAGCTCGGCGTTGACGTCGTCCAGTTCGGCGGCGAACGCATCCGGCTCGGCAGGCGCCGCGTCCATTTCGTCGGCCAGGGACAGGTCGAAATCGGCTGGCAGCTCCAGATCGTCCTGCGGCACGTCGGTCACGGCCGGGGTTTCGACCAGCGGCAGATCCTTCACGCCTTCGTCCAGATCCAGCAGGAAATCATCGTCTGCCAGCTCGACCGGCGCAGGCGCAGGATCGGCACCGAGGTCCAGATCCAGGTCGAAGTCCGACAGGTCGTCGAGGTTTTCCTTGATATCGGTCTGCTGCTGCAGCACCGATTCGAAGCTCAGGTCGTCGTCAGTCGGGAATGCGTCGAGTTCGACCGGCGCTTCCGGCTCGACAGCCGCCACAGGCTCTACTGGCGTGATGTTGTCGAGATCGTCGAGGCTCAGATCGAAAGCGCTGTCCAGTTCGGCATCTGCCGCAGCAGGCGCTTCAGGCTCGTCGAGCAACAGCTCCTTGACGTAATCCTCGTCCAGCTCGGCGGCAATGGCCGCTGCCGCCAGACCGCTGGCCGCGACGACCGCCATGGCCGGGAAGCGGCTTTTCAGCTCTTCGACCTTGGCGAAGTTGTCGCCATTGGCAACCAGTTGGCGCTCCTGACCGACAAAGGCATCGCGATCACCCTGACGACCGTAGACTTCCATCAGCTTCAGGCGCAGATCGCTGCGCTGCGGCTCCAGACTCACGCCCTCCTCCAGCAGCGCGGCCGCTTGATTCAGGCGACCGCCGTCGATGTGCGACTGCGCCTTGTCCAGCACGTCGTCGGAACGCTCGGCGGCAGGCGCCACCAGCGGCGCGGCGATCGGCTCGGCCATCACGACTGGAGCAACTACAGCAGCAGCGGCTGGGGCTGGGGCTGGGGCTGGGTTCAGCTTGACGCTGGCGGCTGGCACTTCCAGACCTTCGAAGCTGCTTTCCGGCAGATCGAGGTCCTGGGAGAACGATTGCTCCTCCAGGGCACGGGCCATTCGCAGGTGTTTTTCGGCTTCCTGCTGGGCCTTGCGGCGACGAGCCAGCAGCAACAGCAGGAGCAGCAGAACCACTGCACCGCCACCGACCAGACCCAGCAGGATCGGATTGGTCAGCAGTTCGTTGAAGGTTTTTTCGTCATTGGCGGCCGGCGTGGTTTCAACCACAGGCTCGACAACCGGCTCTACCGGGGCCGGAGCAGCAGCCTCAGGCGCAGGTGCGGCCGGAGCAGCCTCTGCCGGAGTAGCCGGCGGCGTGGCCGCCAGCTCCGCGGTGATCGCCGGCACCACTGGCGCAGTGGCGGCGGTCGCGGGAGCAGCGCCCGAGCCTTCGGCCTGCATTTTCGCCAGTTGATTGTTCTTCAGCTCGATCAGGCGTTGCAGCTTGTCCAGCTGGCTTTGCAGATCGGCCATGCGGCTTTTCAGTTCTTCGTTGTCACGACGGGTGGTGTCGAGACTTTCCTGGGTCACCGCCAGTTTGTTGCTCAGGGCCTTGGCGTCGCCGGCCGGCCCCTTGCCACGCGCCTTGGCGCTTTCGGCGGACACCAGGCTCAGGTTGTCCTTGGCGTTTTGCGCAGCACCGGTATTGGCGCGACCACGATTGGTCGCATCGAGCTGCTGCTGACCGGTGCCCGGTTTGGCCACATAACGACGGCCCTGACGCCAGGCTTCGTTCTGCGCAGCCACTTCAGCAATCGCTTTGGACTGCGGCAGTGCGGTGCTTTGCACCTGATCCGGCAGACGCAGCACCTGTCCGGTTTTCAGGCGGTTGATGTTGCCGCCGATGAACGCGTCCGGGTTCAAGGCCTGGATCGCCAGCATGGTCTGCTGCACCGAACCACCGGTGCGCGCCTTGGCGGCGATTTCCCACAGGGTGTCGCGTGGCGTGGTGGTGTGGGTCGAATGCGTGGCGCCGGTGGTCGGTGCGGTGATGGTTTGTGCCGGCGCTGGTTGAGCGGCGGCATCAGCGGTCTGCGGCGAGAACTTCGACGGATCCAGCAGCACGCTGTAATCACGTAGCAGACGGCCGTTCGGCCACATCACCTGCACGAGGAATTTCACCATCGGTTCCGACAGCGGCTTGCTCGACGTTACGCGCAGCACGCTTTTGCCGCTGGCGTTGAGCACCGGGGTGAAGGTCAGATCATTGAGGAAGGCCTGGCGATCGACGCCGGCCTTGGCGAAATCTTCCGGCGAGGCCAGGCTCGGCACCACTTCGGCAGCGGTCAGATCCTTGACATCGAGCAGCTCGATTTCCGCCACCAGCGGCTGGTTCAGGGTCGACTTCAGGGTCAGCTCCCCGAGCCCGAGGGCATGCGCCATACCGGAGGACAGCGCCGAGGCGGCCGCTATTGCTAACACCAGTTTGCGAACTTGAACCATAGCCTCTTCCTTTGTTTGAACGTTCCTCGGCCAGCGAGAAGATGTTGATTGTCGCTGCCGTAAGGCATTGCGCGCGACGACGACAGCATGCCGCGCGCGATCATTTCTTTGATGCCCCGGAAAGTCCCGGAGGGTGACACGTCATCGAGTGCTCCGGCCAAGCATAGCGCTCGCCTAGAATCAGTCGACAAATTGTTGCCAAGTATCTTTTACAGCAGGTCTTTTATCAACAACTCGGCGACCTGCACGGCGTTGAGGGCCGCACCTTTGCGTACGTTATCTGACGTCAACCACAGATTAAGTTCCGACGGTTCGTCGACACCGGCACGCACCCGCCCGACGTAGACCACGTCCTGCCCCACCGCGTCACCGACGGCGGTCGGATAATCGCCGGCCTCGACCAGCTCGATGCCCTCGGCCTCTTCAAGCGCGGCGTTGACCTTTTCCAGGTCGACCGCGCTCGCTGACTGCAAGGTCACGCTAAAGCTATCGCCAAAAAACACCGGGGCTTGAACGCAAGTTGCGGAAATCTTTAATAAAGGCTTGGCCAGCACCTGACGCAGCTCGCGCACCAGACGTTTTTCCAGCAGCGTATGGCCTTGCGCGTCGGGCGTGCCGACCTGAGCCAGCAGGTTGAAAGCCATCTGCCGGTCGAAGAATGTCGGCTCCAGCGGACGCATGTTCAACAACTCGGCGGTCTGGCGCGCCAGCTCGGTCACGGCTTCGCGGCCCTGGGCGGAAACCGCCAGATTGGCGGTGACATGCACGTATTGCAGCTCGATCAGATCGAGCAGCGGCGCCAGCACCACGGCCAATGTGGTGGCCGACGGGCTCGGACTGCTGACCTGGAACGGTACTTTCAAACCGGCCAGCACAGCGGCATTGGCTTCCGGCACCACTTGCGGCGCCTGATCCGCCGGCAAGGCGCCGGACAAGTCGACCAGCGAGCAACCTGCCGCGTGAGCGCGGGCGGCGTAACTCAGAGTAATGGCCGGGCCGGCGGCGAAGAACGCCAGCTTGACCTTGCTGAAATCGAACTCGTCGACTTCACGCACGCGCACGTTCTTGTTGCGAAACAGCACCGAGCTGCCGGCGGATTCGCTGCTGGCCAGCAGGTGCAACGTGCCCACCGGGAAGTCGCGCTCTTCGAGAATCTGCACGAGGGTTTCGCCGACAGTACCGGTGGCGCCGATCACGGCAATATCAAGGGTCTGGGTCATGTTGCTACCTCTGGCGAAACGGGGGGAGCGGCACTTTACCGGGTGAGTCGCACGCAGGCAATTCGCGCCCGCCGCGAAGAGCGGACGCGGAGCGTCCATGGCTGCATTCCCACGCAGAGCATGGGAACGATCAACAGGTACAAAAAAACCCGCGCCTCTTGCGAGGCGCGGGTTCTCTCATTGCATCAAGCGATCAACGCTCAAGCAGGATCCGCAGCATGCGACGCAGCGGTTCGGCCGCGCCCCACAGCAGTTGGTCGCCGACGGTGAAAGCACCGACGAACTGCGAACCCATGTTCAGCTTGCGCAGACGACCAACCGGTACGTTCAGGGTGCCGGTGACTTTCGTCGGGCTCAGCTCCTGCATGCTGATATCGCGGTTGTTCGGCACCAGTTTGACCCAAGGGTTGTGCTGGCTGATCAGCCCTTCGATGTCGGCGATCGGCACGTCTTTGTTCAGCTTGATGGTCAGCGCCTGGCTGTGGCAACGCATGGCGCCGATGCGCACGCAGATGCCGTCGACCGGGATCGGGCTCTTGAAGCGACCGAGGATCTTGTTGGTCTCGGCCTGGGCCTTCCATTCTTCGCGGCTCTGGCCGTTCGGCAGTTCCTTGTCGATCCACGGGATCAGGCTGCCGGCCAGCGGTACGCCGAAGTTTTCGGTCGGGTACGCGTCGCTGCGCATGGCTTCGGCCACACGACGGTCAATGTCGAGGATCGCGCTGGCAGGATCGGCCAGTTGATCGGCGACAGCGGCGTGGGTCGCGCCCATCTGCTTGATCAGTTCACGCATGTTCTGCGCGCCGGCACCAGAGGCCGCCTGATAGGTCATGGCGCTCATCCACTCGACCAGACCGGCCTCGAACAGACCACCCAGGCCCATCAGCATCAGGCTGACGGTGCAGTTGCCGCCGATGTAGTTCTTGGTGCCCGCGTCGAGCTGCTGATCGATGACCTTGCGGTTGACCGGATCGAGGATGATCACGGCGTCGTCGTTCATCCGCAGGCTCGAGGCCGCGTCGATCCAGTAACCCTGCCAGCCGGCTTCGCGCAGCTTCGGGAATACTTCGCTGGTGTAGTCGCCGCCCTGGCAGGTCAGGATCACGTCGAGGGTCTTCAGCTCTTCAATGCTGTAAGCGTCCTTGAGCGGAGCAATGTCCTTGCCCACGGACGGGCCTTGGCCACCGACATTGGAAGTGGTGAAAAACACCGGCTCGATAAGATCGAAATCCTGCTCTTCCAGCATCCGCTGCATGAGCACGGAACCGACCATGCCGCGCCAACCGATCAGACCTACACGTTTCATCGCAACTACACCTTCTTGAAAAGTGGGCCGCTGCTTTGTATTGAATTTCGCAGCGGGCCCGAGAGATTACAGATTCCGCAGCGCGGCGACTACTGCGTCACCCATTTCCTGCGTACCGACTTTAGTGCAACCGGTCGAAAAGATATCGCCGGTGCGCAGACCTTGATCCAGCACCACGCTGACCGCTTTCTCGATGGCATCCGCCGCTTCGTGCAGATTGAAGCTGTAACGCAGCATCATCGATACCGACAGAATGGTCGCCAGCGGGTTGGCGATGCCTTTGCCCGCGATGTCCGGCGCCGAACCGTGGCAAGGCTCGTACATGCCCTTGTTGTTGGCATCCAGCGAGGCCGACGGCAGCATGCCGATGGAGCCGGTGAGCATCGACGCTTCGTCGGACAGGATGTCGCCGAACATGTTGTCGGTGACGATCACGTCGAACTGCTTCGGTGCACGCACCAGTTGCATCGCGGCGTTGTCGACATACATGTGGCTCAGCTCAACGTCCGGGTAATCCTTGGCGACCTGCTCGACCACTTCACGCCACAGTTGGCTGGACGCCAGTACGTTGGCCTTGTCCACCGAGCACAGTTTCTTGCCACGCACGCGGGCCATGTCGAAACCGACACGGGCGATACGGCGGATTTCGCTTTCGCTGTACGGCAGCGTGTCGTAAGACTGGCGCTCGCCGTTTTCCAGAGTACGGGTACCGCGCGGCGCGCCGAAGTAGATGCCGCCGGTCAGCTCACGGACGATCAGGATGTCCAGGCCGGCAACGATTTCCGGCTTCAGGCTCGAAGCGTCGGCCAGTTGCGGGTACAGGATCGCCGGACGCAGGTTGCCGAACAGGCCCAGTTGCGCGCGGATTTTCAGCAGGCCGCGTTCAGGGCGGATGTCACGTTCGATGGTGTCCCATTTCGGGCCGCCCACGGCGCCCAGCAGAACGGCATCGGCAGCGCGAGCGCGGTCGAGGGTTTCGTCGGCCAGCGGCACGCCGTGCTTGTCGATGGCGGCACCACCGATCACGTCATGGCTCAGCTCGAAGCCCAGGCTGTACTTGTGGTTGGCCAGCTCCAGCACCTTGACCGCTTCGGCCATGATTTCCGGACCAATACCGTCGCCTGGGAGAATCAGAATCTGCTTGCTCATGCTTTCCTCGTGTCTTCAGTCGGTGCGCCATCGACTGGCGCGCCCGGAAAAATACTTATCGTTTCAGGATTACTTTTCAGCCCAGAGCACCAGTACATCTGTACTGAACGAACCATCGGCTTCAATCTCAAAATATTCGCGCACTTCGTTGCCCATCGATTGCTGCAACTGGCGGATCGCGGCGCGCATTACTTCGGGTGTGCGCATGCGCTCGACCCAGCTGTTGTACTCCAGACGCAGGCGCTGACGCGTGGTGCTGCGGGTGTGCAGACCGGCCTCGCTGACCTGGCGCAACCACTCACCGGCCGAATAATCGCGCACATGGCTGGTGTCGCGCAGCACTTCGACGCTCTGCAAATAGGTGTCGAACAGCGGACTGCCCGGCGACAGCACATCGATGAACGCCGCCACGCCGCCCGGCTTGAGCACACGACGCACTTCGCGCAAGGCCACGCCGAGGTCACTCCAATGGTGCGCCGAATAGCGGCTGAACACGAAGTCGAATTCGCCATCGGTAAACTGCAGACGCTCGGCGGCGCCATTGACCGTGGACACGTTGCTCAAGCCGCGATCAACGGCAGCGGCGGCGACCACGTCGAGCATCTGCTGCGACAGGTCGTACGCCACCACTTCTTTCACCAACGGGGCGACGTGAAAACTCACGTGCCCGGCGCCGCAACCCAGGTCCAGCACCCGAGCCTCGCCCTGCCCCGTCAGTTCAGCCTGCAGCAGCGCAAATTCAGTGCCTTGAGCGTGAACGGCGCTGCTCAGGTAGGCGGCGGCCTGTTCACCGAATTGCTTTTGTACAACCTGACTGTGGGCGGTGCTGGTCATGGGTACGTCCTTTTCTGGGTTTCAACCTTTCAGATTCACGCGTCGCGGAACAACCAAGGCTGGCTCGCGCGATGTTTGGCTTCAAACGCGGCAATCGCATCGCCGTCCTGCAAGGTCAGGCCGATGTCGTCCAGGCCGTTGAGCAGGCAGTGTTTGCGGAAGGCGTCGATCTCGAAGCGGTAGACCTTGCCGTTCGGGCTGGTCACGGTCTGCTCGTGCAGATCGATCTGCAACTGATAGCCCGGCGCGGCCTCGACTTGCTTGAACAGCTCGTCGACTTCGGCATCGCTCAAGATGATCGGCAGCAAGCCGTTCTTGAAGCTGTTGTTGAAGAAGATGTCGGCATAGCTCGGTGCGATGATGCTACGGAAACCGTATTCTTCCAGCGCCCATGGCGCGTGTTCACGGCTGGACCCGCAACCGAAGTTCTCGCGGGCCAGCAACACGCTGGCGCCTTGATAACGTTCGGCGTTGAGCACGAATTCCTTGTTCAGCGGACGCTTGGAGTTGTCCTGATAGGGCTGACCCACATCGAGGTAACGCCACTCGTCAAACAGGTTCGGACCGAAACCGGTGCGCTTGATCGACTTCAGAAACTGCTTCGGAATGATCTGGTCGGTGTCGACGTTGGCACGATCCAGAGGCGCGACGAGACCAGTGTGCTGGGTAAAAGCTTTCATGCTGCGCTCCTTTAGATCAATTCACGAACGTCGATGAAACGACCGTTCACTGCCGCCGCAGCGGCCATGGCCGGGCTGACGAGGTGGGTACGGCCACCGGCGCCCTGACGGCCTTCGAAGTTACGGTTGGACGTCGAGGCGCAATGCTCGCCGGACTCCAAACGGTCCGGGTTCATCGCCAGACACATCGAGCAACCCGGCTCACGCCATTCGAAACCGGCTTCGAGGAAGATCTTGTCCAGACCTTCGGCCTCGGCCTGCGCCTTCACCAGACCCGAGCCCGGCACGACGATGGCCTGCTTGATGGTCGACGCAACCTTGCGACCCTTGGCGATCACCGCCGCAGCGCGCAAGTCTTCGATCCGCGAGTTGGTGCAGGAGCCGATGAATACGCGGTCGAGCTGAATGTCAGTGATCGCCTGATTGGCGGTCAAACCCATGTATTTCAAGGCGCGGACGATCGAGTCGCGTTTGACCAGATCCATCTCTTTAGCCGGGTCCGGCACGTTCTGATCAACGGCCAGCACCATTTCCGGCGATGTGCCCCAGCTGACTTGCGGCTTGATCTGCGTGGCGTCGAGCTCGACCACGGTGTCGAAATGCGCGTCGGCGTCGGACACCAGGTCTTTCCAGGATTCGACCGCCAGATCCCATTCGGCGCCTTTCGGTGCGAACGGACGACCCTTGACGTAATCCACAGTCTTCTGGTCCGCCGCCACCAGGCCCACGCGGGCACCGGCTTCGATGGACATGTTGCAGATGGTCATGCGGCCTTCGATCGA
The DNA here is from genome assembly GCF_022496685.1 of Pseudomonas sp. B707. NCBI lineage: Bacteria > Pseudomonadati > Pseudomonadota > Gammaproteobacteria > Pseudomonadales > Pseudomonadaceae > Pseudomonas > Pseudomonas sp. B707. The sequence goes on from NZ_WTVE01000029.1 coordinate 17,887, forward strand.
CAGATCGCGGATCGCGCTACCGGCGAACTCGATGGCATGGCCGTTACCGCCGGCGGTGCCGATCTTGCCAATCACCGCGAGGACGATGTCCTTGGCGGTCACGCCGAACGGCAACTGGCCTTCGACGCGCACCAGCATGTTCTTCATTTTCTTGGCGACCAGGCACTGGGTAGCGAGCACGTGCTCGACCTCGGAGGTGCCGATCCCGTGAGCCAAGGCGCCGAACGCGCCGTGGGTCGAGGTGTGCGAGTCGCCGCAGACCACGGTCATGCCCGGCAAGGTCGCTCCCTGCTCCGGGCTGATCACGTGAACGATGCCCTGACGCACGTCGTTCATCTTGAATTCGACGATGCCGTATTCATCGCAGTTGTCGTCGAGGGTCTGAACCTGCAAACGCGAGACCTGGTCGGCAATGGCTTCGATGCCGCCCTTGCGCTCCGGGGTGGTCGGTACGTTGTGGTCCGGGGTGGCGATGTTGGCATCGATGCGCCACGGCTTGCGCCCGGCCAGACGCAGGCCTTCGAAGGCTTGCGGCGAGGTCACTTCGTGAATGATGTGACGATCGATATAGATCAGCGCCGAGCCATCGTCGCGCTGCTTGACCAAATGCGAATCCCAGAGCTTGTCGTAGAGCGTTTTGCCGGCCATCAGACGGTTCCTCATCAGCTTGTTTCTATGCCCTGGGCTTATCAATAACCCTTTGGCTTGTGAGGCCGATCCTATGGGGTTAGATTAAATAACTCAAATTCATATTTTTTATGCTTTGGATAACCAACTGGAATACAAACATGGACCTGGCCAACCTCAATGCTTTTATCGCGATTGCCGAGACCGGAAGCTTCTCCGGTGCCGGTGAACGGCTGCACCTGACGCAACCGGCGATCAGCAAACGCATCGCCGGGCTGGAGCAGCAATTGAATGTGCGGCTGTTCGACCGGCTCGGTCGTGAAGTAGGCCTGACCGAGGCGGGCCGGGCCCTGCTGCCAAGGGCTTACCAGATTCTCAACGTGCTCGATGACACCCGTCGCGCCCTGACCAACCTGACCGGTGAAGTCACCGGTCGACTGACTTTGGCCACCAGTCACCACATCGGCCTGCACCGCTTGCCGCCCTTATTGAGGGAATACACCCGCCGCTACCCACAGGTGGCGCTGGATATTCAGTTCCTCGACTCGGAAGTGGCCTACGAAGAAATTCTCCATGGCCGGGCGGAACTGGCGGTCATCACCCTGGCGCCGGAGCCGCATACGCTGGTCAAAGCCACGCCGGTCTGGGATGACCCGCTGGATTTCGTGGTCGCCCCGGAACATTCGTTGATAAGCAACGGCGCCGTCACATTGGCGGACATTGCCGGCCATCCGGCGGTTTTCCCCGGCGGCAACACCTTTACTCACCATATTGTCCAACGGCTGTTCGAGGCTCAGGGCCTGACGCCGAACATCGCCATGAGCACCAACTACCTGGAAACCATCAAGATGATGGTGTCGATCGGCTTGGCCTGGAGCGTTTTGCCGCGCACGATGCTCGATGAACAGGTGGCGCGCATACCTTTACCGGGCATACAGCTCAGTCGCCAGCTAGGCTATATCCTGCACACTGAAAGGACGCTGTCGAATGCTGCACGGGCGTTTATGGCCCTGCTGGACGCTCAAATCGATCTGCCAGGGACTCTCGGCTAACTTGTGCTACTCCTATAGAGCTGCCGTCCCTGTGCCTAACGCCCAAATCAGCTCAAGGCCCCTTAACAATGCCGAAATCTGTTGACCGTATTCCGCCGATGCCGCGTATTCAGGCCATTGATCCACGGCGATCCGAGCAGAGCTGGGAGAGCGCGCCGCAATTGCTCGCGGCGCTCAACGGTGCCCGCCTCGGCGCCTGGTACTGGGACATCGAGCGCGGGCAGATCAGTTGGTCGCGAGGCACTCAGGCCTTGTTCGGCTTCGATCCGCGGCAACCGCTGCCCGAAGACCTGGAATACCTTGACCTGCTGCCGCCGGAAGACCGGGCGAAAACCATCCGCGCCTTCCACGCGGTGATTGCCGGTGCGCCGCTGGAACAGGCGATGCACCACCGCATCCGCTGGCCCGACGGCAGCCTGCACTGGCTGGAGATCAACGGAAGCCTGTTGCCGGACAAACACGGTCGCCCCCGAATGATCGGGGTGATCCGCGAAATCACCCACCAGCGGCAACGGGAACAGGCGCTCAGCAGTTCGGAGAAACGTTTTGCGACACTGTTTCACCTGTGCCCGAACATGGTACTGCTGACCCGTCAGGAAGACGGCCTGATCAGCGAGGCCAACCAGTATTTCGAAAGCCTGTTCGGCTGGCCGGTGCAGAGCGCCATCGGTCGCACCACCCTGGAACTGGGCCTGTGGGTGCATCCCGAGCAACGGGCCGAGCTGGTCAAGAAGACCAAGGCCAAGGGCGAACTGATCAGCATGGAGGTGCAGTTCCGCGCCAGCAACGGCCAGATCCACGACGGCATTCTCAGCGCGCAAAAGGTCGAACTCGAAGGCCAGCCGTACCTGCTCAGTACCTTCCTCGACACCACTGAACGCAAAGCCGCCGAACATGCCCTGAAAGACAGCCAGGAACGCCTCGACCTGGCGCTGGATTCGGCGCAGCTCGGCACCTGGGACTGGCACATTCCCAGCGGCATGCTCTACGGCTCGGCCCGCGCTGCGCAATTACACGGTCTGGAGCCAAAACCGTTCCATGAGTCGTTCGAAGAGTTCTTCGAGGGCGTCCCCGGCGAAGAGCGCGACAGCATGCGCGACGCCTATCGCAGCCTGCGCGAAGGCCCGGCCGGCAATTATCAGCTGACTTACCGCGTGCAATTGCCGGACGGCAGCTCGCGCTATCTGGAAAGCCGCGCCCGCCTCTATCGCGACGACAACGGCGTACCGCTGCGGATGGCCGGCACCCTGCTGGACATCACCGATCAGGTCGAGCGCGAACAACGGCTGGTGGCTTCGGAAGAGAAATTCGCCACGCTGTTCCAGGTCAGCCCCGACCCGATCTGCGTCACGCGCCAGGAAACCGGGGAATTCATCGAGATCAACTCCAGCTTTTCCCAGACCTTCGGCTGGAGCGCCAGCGATGTGATCGGCCACACCGCCGAAGAAATCGGCCTGTGGGACGCCTCGGCGAAAAGCCTGCAACGCATCGAACGGGTGATCCGCGAACAGGGCCTGAGCAATGTCGCGATCATCGTCCAGCACAAGGACGGCCAGTCGCTGACCTGCGTGATTTCCAGCCGCCAGATCAGCGTCGGTAACCAGCCGTGCATCGTTACCACGCTACGCGACATCACCCAGCAACAGCGCTCGGAAGCGGCGCTCAAGGCCAGCGAAGAGAAATTCGCCAAGGCGTTCCACTCCAGCCCCGACGCCATCACCATCACCGAGCGCGACACCGGACGCTATCTGGAGGTCAACGACGGTTTCTGCCGCCTCACCGGCTACCGCGCCGACGAAGTGGTGGGCAAAACCGTGTATCAGGTCGGTATCTGGGCCGAGGAAAAACAACGCTCCGCACTGCTCGCCGAGCTGCAGATCAAGGGCCGCGTGCACCATCAGGAAATGCTCGGGCGCAACAAGCGCGGCGAGATACTGACGGTGGAAGTCTCGGTCGAGCCGATCACTCTCAACGAAACCGCCTGTCTGCTGCTCACCGCCCGGGACGTCAGCCTGCTGAAGAACGCCGAGGCGCAGATTCGCCACCTGGCCTATCACGATCCGCTGACCAACCTGCCCAACCGCGCACTGCTGATGGATCGCCTGAGCCAGCAGATCGCCCTGCTCAAGCGCCACAACCTGCGCGGGGCGCTACTGTTTCTCGATCTGGATCACTTCAAGCACATCAACGACTCGCTGGGTCACCCGGTTGGCGACACGGTGCTGAAAATCATCACCGCGCGGCTTGAAGCCAGCGTGCGCATGGAAGACACCGTGGCGCGGCTCGGTGGCGATGAATTCGTGGTGTTGCTCAGCGGTCTGGAGGGCACGCGCAACGAAGTCAGCGCGCAAGTACGCGAGCTGGCCGACACCATTCGCGAACTGCTGTCAGAGCCGATGTTCCTCGACGGCCAGCGCCTGCAAGTGACGCCGAGCATCGGCGTGGCGCTGATTCCCGATCACGGCTCGACCCCGACCGACCTGCTCAAACGCGCCGATATTGCGCTGTACCGGGCCAAGGATTCGGGGCGCAACACCACGCAGATGTACCACAACACCATGCAAAAGGCGGCCAGCGAACGGCTGCGCATGGAGACCGACCTGCGCCTGGCGCTGTCCCGGGGCGAGTTCGACGTGCACTACCAACCGCAAATCGACGCCCGGGACAACCGCATCATCGGCGCCGAAGCCCTGGTGCGCTGGAATCACCCGGAACTCGGCGCGCAATCGCCCACCGAATTCATCAAGGTGCTGGAGGACAGCGGGCTGATTCTGGAAGTCGGCACCTGGATCCTCGATGAGGCGTGCGAAGCCTTCAAGCAATTGATCGCCGAAAAACTGATCGACCCTCTGGCCTTCAGCCTGTGCGTGAACATCAGCCCCCGGCAGTTCCGCCAGAATGACTTCGTCGAGCGCATCGAGCGCAGCATGAGCAGCCACGGCCTGCCCTGCTCCTTGCTGAAACTGGAAATCACCGAAGGCATCGTCATTCAGAATCTGGAAGACACCATCAGCAAAATGCGTCGTCTGAAAAAACTCGGCGTGAGTTTTGCCATGGACGATTTCGGCACCGGCTATTCATCGCTGACCTACCTGAAACGATTGCCGGTGGACACGCTGAAGATCGATCAGTCGTTCATCCGCGACGCCACCACCGACCCCAACGACGCCGAAATCATCCGCGCCATCGTCGCCATGGCCCGCAGCCTGGAACTGGAAGTGATCGCCGAAGGCGTGGAAACCCCGGAACAGCTGGCCTTCCTGCAAGGGCTGGGCTGCCATTTGTATCAGGGTTATCTGCACAGCCGGCCGTTGCCGCTGGAAGGGTTGAAGGGATTGCTGAAATGACCCGACACCTGCGATTGCTTGTCGCAAGTATTGACCCAGGCCGGTAATTGCCAGGGTTGGCGGCAACCTGTAGGGTCGCGTTTTTTCGCGCTGTTTCGAGATCGATCATGCAGGATGCAACCCTCCCCCGCCCGGCCCTGCTGGGCATTGACCTTGGCACCACCAACAGTTTGATCGCCGTCTGGCAGGACGGTCAGGCCCGATTGATCCCCAACGCCCTCGGCGAGGTACTGACCCCTTCGGTGGTCAGCCTCGATGAAGACGAGACCATTCTGGTCGGCAAAGCCGCACGCGCACGCCTGACGACCCACCCGGAACGAACAGCCGCCGCGTTCAAGCGATTCATGGGCAGCGACCGGCAGATCGAACTCGGCACCAAAACCTTCAGCCCCGAAGAGTTATCGGCACTGGTGCTGGGCTCACTCAAGCAGGACGCCGAAGCCTTTCTCGGCCACCCGGTGGCTGAAGCGGTGATTTCCGTGCCGGCGTATTTCAGTGACGAGCAACGCAAACGCACGCTGTTCGCCGCCGAACTGGCGGGCCTGAAGGTTTCCCGACTGATCAACGAGCCGACCGCCGCTGCAATGGCGTACGGGCTGCACGAGCAGAAATTCGAACGCACGCTGATCTTCGATCTGGGCGGCGGGACGTTCGATGTCACGGTGCTGGAATATGCGTTGCCGCTGATTGAAGTGCATGCGTCCACCGGTGACAACTTTTTGGGTGGGGAGGACTTTACCGAGGCCTTGCTGCAAGCATGCCTCAAGGCGTGGCAGCTCACCCCGGCGCACATTGAAGCCCAGAATCTCGCCAGCCTTTGCGACAACCTTGAACAGCTCAAGTGCAAGCTCTCTGAAGGCACTCAAAGCCTGAACTGGCGCAATGGGGAGAGTTCGTATGAATGGTCGCTGGACGAAACCGGCGCCGTAAAGATCTGGGAACCACTTCTGGCCCGTTTGCGCGCACCGATCGAGCAAGCCCTGCGTGATGCCCGCCTCAAACCCCGAGATCTCGACAGCTTGGTGTTGGTAGGCGGTGCTACCCGGATGCCGGCGGTGCAGCAAATGGTGGCCACGCTGTTCGGACGCCTGCCTTATCGACACCTCGATCCGGACACGATTGTCGCACTGGGTGCGGCGACGCAAGCGGCCTGCAAGGCGCGGGACGGTGCGGTTGAAGAACTGATCCTGACCGATGTCTGCCCTTACACACTGGGAATTTCGACCAACCGTGGTGAAGGTATCAGCGGCGCTTTTTCACCGATCATCGAGCGTAATACCATTATTCCAACATCCAGGGTGCAACGCTTTTACACCACGCATCCACAGCAGGAGACCATTCGCATCGCGGTCTACCAGGGCGAACGCCCTTGGGTGCGCGATAACATTTTCATTGATGCTTTCGACGTACCGGTAACGGCGAGCGAACAGATCCAGGCTCTTGACGTGCGTTTCAGCTACGACATCAACGGATTGCTTGAAGTCGACGTCAACTTGCTGGACAGCGGTGAACGTCACAGCCACAGCATTGATCGAAGCCCGACCGGGCTCGACGAACAATCGCGACAAAACAGTCACGAGCGACTCGCCACCCTGAAAATCCACCCCCGAGACGCCCTTCCAAACCGGACGCTACTGGCCCGGCTGGAGCGTGCGTGGACGCAAAGCCTGGGGGACGAACGCGAACGCATTGCCGACTGGCTGGACACGTTCACCACCGTGCTCGGCAGCCAGCAATCGGAAGAGATTGCCAGCCACCGGTCACAACTCAACAAGGCTCTGGATCAACTTCGCCTCTAACCGATCAGCCGTCGCAACGTGGCCTGCAAACCGCCGGGCAGTGTGTCTTCACCGACGCTGTCCGGTGGCACGCCGTACCGATTGGGCAACGTGTCACCGGGAAATCCGAACAATACCAGCGGCAAGAAAGGCAGTACCGGCGACAACACTGCGATGATCAGCAAGGTGGGAATCCCTCGCCCCATATCATGCAGGCGACGCAAAATCGCGCCGAGCAGGAACGCTGCGCCCAACAACATAACGATGATTCCGGCCAGCGGCGTACCGCTGAGCAACGCCGCCAAAGGCGTGATCAGCACAGCGCCAATGACCTGCCAGATGAATGCGCCTCGGCCCAACCGCGAGCCCAAACGCCAGAACGCTGAAGCCGGCGTCGGGCGGGTGTCGCTTTTGGCCTGCAACAAACGCTCACTCCACGACAACAGCGCGCTGAAGGCAAAACGCAGACCGAGGCCATTCTCGGGATTGTCCTTGGCTCGTTGCATACGCAGCAGCATTTTCTGCCGCGGCACACCGGCACTGCCGTAACGCACCAATCTCTTGAGCACATCCACGGCCAGGCCGAAAGCATCACTGCTGATCCCTTCTTCCTCCAGAAGCGCTGAAGGTGGATGCGGCGGCTCACCCTTGATCAAACCGTGGCGGAAACCATCGAACCAGTCCTGTGGATTGACGACCTCGGTAATCCTGTCGAGCAGGTATTTTCGCTGCTGGGCATCCAGCAGAGGATCGTGATACAGCACGCCCCCCAGCAGCATGCGCCCGAGCAAATCGTCATCGAACGCCTTGATATCGCTGCGCATGCACTCGAACAAGCGGTCGTTGCTCAGCAACCGCGCACTGTCGAGCGCCTCCTGAGCGCTCAACAGCTGACGGGCAAGCATGGCATGCACCGGATCTGCCGCTTGCAACCACCCGAGCAGACCGCTGGCACTGCCCTGTTCGCGATTCAACCGGCAGAGCAACGGTTGCAAACGCGCCAGAGGATGCTCCCGCTCTACATTCATCGAGTCGACGCAATGCGCCGACTGCGCGCCCAGCCAGCGCACCGGCTGGTCGAGCGTCGCCAGCAGATACAGGGCCTGACGATGCCATTCCCACACATCGCAACGACCATCGATAGCGGGAAGCAACATGCCCTGCCCGGCGAGTTGTGCCTGCAACTTCAGTCCGTCGAGCAGCGCGCCTTGCTTGCCGAGGCCGAATGCCTCATCCAGTCGGGCCAACGAACGAGCGTCGTAGGCTCGCAGGCGACGCATCCACAGCAGACAAAGCGCCAGCGGTTCGCCCTTCTGCAACACCGGCTCAAGTACCGGTTGCGCTGAATTGCTCGCCAGAAATGCTTTCAGTGCCAGCGGAATCGGTGCCTGGGTCAACCAGCAGATTTGCTGGTCGGCCTGATACTTGAAGCCTTCCAACACCAACTGTTCAAGAATGTCCGAAGCCTGCGGCGCCTCCATGATTCGTTGCAGCAATGGAACGTCACCCCGGTGCAGCGCCCAGGCGTACTGGTACAGCGTCTGCAGTCGCGTGTCATCGCTGGCGACGATCAGAGATGCCAATAACGGTAATTCATCACCACTGATGCGCCATTCGACGAAGGCATCGGCAATGTCATGCAGCTCAAGCTGTCGGGCGCGAAACCAGCGACCCAGTGTTTCCGGACGCTGCGAAGGGCTGCCGTATTCCTGGGTGACATCACCCAGGTCATCGGACCAGTCGCGGAAATTCTCGAGGCGATCAAATGCCTGAATCAACAACGGCAAACGCTGGGGTTGATGACGCGCGCACAGGGCCAGGAGCCAGTCCGCGGCTTTCGGGTGCTGATGCTCTCGCCAGAGACGCACCCAAGCCTGTAAAGCCAATTCTTCCATGCCCAAGGCGCTGCGCTGGCACGCCAGCAGATAGAGCCAGTCAACATCCATCGGCGCAAGCCGATGCTGCTCATTGATGATTTCGAGAAAGCCTTTGCTGGCGATGCCGGCCTGACTGAACTGGATGGCCAGACGCTGCAGCAAACCGTCGTCCGGCGGTAGCGGTACGCAGGTGTGAAGGTTGGCGAAATAACGGTAATCATCCAGTGACGCATTACGGTGGAGATGATTCAGCGTACGCAAAAACCATAGCGTTTCCAGTTGCGCGACGACTGGCCATTCGCTCATCAACGATGTATCGAAAGGATCCGCCGCCTCGATACGCTGCAAAAATTCGTCGACATGCCGGGCATTTTCGAAATCCAGATCGAGCATCCGACTTGCCCAGCCCATGCGTTGGGCGAGCAAGCGTGCGCAGACGTGGGAAATAGGTCCTGCATCGAGCAACTCGCGCAGCAAAGGCCAGCAGACCTCATCCAAAACCTCAAGCGGCACTTGATCCAGCTCAAAAATGAAGACTTGCCACGCCGCAGGAGCGAATCGGCGCGCAGAATCACTGAGCAACGCCTCAAAGCCGCTTAACAGCTGATCGCTGGCATTCAGCTCGGTGTCAGCCGGTGCATCTGCCTCGGGCTCTTCTTCTCGGGCAAAGCGCAGGGCGATTTCATAGGCTTCACGCAATGCCTGGAAACCTTCAGGGTCCGTTTCCGGATGGTGCTTTGGCAAACGCGCGCGATAGGCGCCACGAATGGCTTCATTGTCTTTGGTGGGCTCGATACCCAAGCGAATCCAGCAGCTCATGACCAGTCGAACTCCCCTAGAGACTCAGGGCGTTCCGGCAGATGCAGGGGCATGTCCCAAGGCAATTGTGCAAAAAGATCGCGAGCGTCGCGATCCAGCTTCCTGATCACCACCGTCGTGCCGACGTAATCACCCTGCCGGTCGTATTCGTGAGCCAGTTCCTCATCCTTGTTGCCGAGGCAATGCCAAAAGGCCTTGCCGATGACAAAACCGTTCAGATAACTGGTCCAACTGTCGTAGTAATACCGCGCACGCGCCGCCATGCGACCGTGCAACCAGAGGCTTTCGGTCAGGTCGATCCAACCGTGCAGCACTGCGGAGCGCAGCAGAAATCCCATACGCCCGATGTCCCAGGCGCGAATACCACCGGAGCCACATTCTCCGAACGTACGGCTGGCCAATTCGTAAAAAGCTCGTTGCCGGCTGTCGAGTGTTTCGATCAGCGCTTGCCACTCGGAAGGCAGGCAGCGTTCCCATTGACGATAGGCTTCGTTCAACTGTGTGGCGTGCCCGTTGTCGGCTGTGCGCAACATGTCTAATAGTTGCGGGCGCGTGGTAATGCCCCACCCTCCTTCGACATCGACGTGCTTGAGGTCGAAGCAATAGGTGGGTGCCGTGTAGTCGGCATCGGGATTTAGGGCAACCAAAGGTGCAGAAAGCGCATACAGCCAGCGCTGCTCCATCTCGTCCATGAAAAAGGCTCCGGGGCCGGTGAAAAATGAGGAGTGCCGGCCTTGTCGGCGCGGATTGTAAAGAGCCGGGAAACCAGCGGCAAACCCCGCGACGATTTTCCTGCGCCCACAAAAAAGGCCCCGACGTATCGGGGCCTTCATTCAGCGGCTTATCGCCCGTTCAGACGATTTGTTTCTGCAAGTGACTCAGTGTTGCAGTGCCGGCTGCGCCCCGTTGATCGGGATGCGCTTGGCTTTCGCCTCTTCCGGAATCACTCGCAACAGGTCGATGCTCAACAGACCGTTGCTCAGGCCGGCGGCCTTGATCTCGATGTGATCGGCCAGGCGGAAGGACAACTTGAATGCACGCTGGGCAATGCCCTGGTGCAGGAACGTGACGCCTTCGTTGGCATCACGCTTGCCGCCACTGATGGTCAGCACGCCTTTCTCGACTTGCAGTTCCAGGTCTTCTTCCTGGAAACCGGCCGCCGCCACGACGATGCGGTATTGATCGTCACCGTGTTTTTCCACGTTGTAAGGCGGATAGGTGCTGCCTGGCTCGTTGCGCAGAGCGGTTTCGAACAGGTCGTTGAAACGGTCGAAACCCACCGAAGAACGGAACAGTGGAGCGAGGGAAAATGCAGTACTCATGATTCAAATCTCCTGAAAACAATCAGCAAGTTTTTTTGTCTCCGCGACCCGAATTCGGCATCGCGTAACCCTTAGATAGGGACCTGCGTTTTGTTTTCAAGAGATCGTTTGAAGATTTTTTTCAGGCGGCTTCGGCGACCGGCAAACCCAGCAAACGCGAGACCTGATCCGGCTCGGTCTCCCGGCGCAGCACGGTAAAAAGCTCAACGGCTTCGGGATAATTGCGGGTCAACATGGCCAACCACTGCTTCAAACGGCCCGGCGATTGGCGCGCGGTCATTTGTGCTTTGGCTTGCAGCCAGAAGTCCTGGATCAGCGGCATCAGTTCGGTCCAGGTCATCTCGACGACGTCCTCGCCGGCACGGGCGGCGGCGATCTGCCTGGCCAGATCCGGACGCGACACCAGACCACGACCGAGCATGATGTCTTCGACGCCGCTGATTTCCCGGCAGCGGCGCCAGTCTTCGACGCTCCAGATGTCGCCATTGGCAAACACCGGCACCTTGACCACGTCCTGCACGCGCGGGATCCATTCCCAATGCGCTGGCGGCTTGTAGCCGTCGACCTTGGTCCGGGCGTGAACCACGATGTGCTCGGCACCGCCCTCGGCCAGCGCCGTGGCGCAGACCAGCGAGCCGTCCGGACTGTCGAAACCCAGGCGCATCTTGGCGGTAACCGGAATGTGTGCAGGAACGGCGCGACGCACGTGCTCGACGATCCGGTTGAGCAGTTCCGGCTCCTTGAGCAGCACCGCACCGCCACGGGATTTGTTGACCGTTTTTGCCGGACAACCGAAGTTCAGGTCGATCACTTCAGAACCGAGCTCGCAGGCCAGCGCCGCGTTTTCTGCCAGGCACACCGGATCGGAACCCAGCAATTGCACGCGCAGCGGCACGCCGGAAGCGGTGCGCGCACCGTTGAGCAGTTCAGGGCCGAACTTGTGGAAATAGGCCGGGGTCAGCAACTGATCGTTGACCCGAATGAACTCGGTCACGCACCAGTCAATACCGCCGACACGGGTCAGGACATCGCGCAGGATGTCGTCGACCAACCCTTCCATCGGCGCCAGAGCAATTTGCATGGGAAACACACACTCAAGGAAAAACGTGCGGCAGTTTACTGGGTTTCGCGGGTTAAACCCATGTCCGCTGTCTGGATGGCCGGGCCGTAGCCGTCGATGAACTCGGCGGGCATGCGCTTGGGCCTGCCGGTGGACAGCTCGATGCAGACGAAGGTGGTCTGGGCGCGCAGCAGCGTGGCGTTGTCGCTGGGGCGAATCAACTGGAAGTGACGGGTCATTTTCAGGCGCTGATCCCAATCGACGATCCAGGTCGCCAGTTGCAGCTCGTCGCCTTCATAGGCGGCGGCCAGGTAATCGATTTCGTGGCGCACAACGGCCATCGCCCGATCCAGACGCCGGTACTCGACCAGATCCAGACCCAGACGCTGCGAGTGGCGCCAGGCGCAGCGCTCGAGCCAGGTCACGTAGACCGCGTTGTTGGCGTGGCCCAGCCCGTCGATGTCCTCGGCGCCCACTTGCAGATCAATGGTAAACGGCGTTGCCCGATCCCAGCCCATGCCCTACTCCCGGTCAAATGATTCAACCGGGGCAGTGTAACGGATGACTAGGCCGATTGCCGCGCCTGAAGGCTGCGCCCGGCCAGCAGTGATAACACGCCATCAATCACCCGAGGGTCGGCCAGTACGCGCTGATGGCCGCCGGCTTCCAGACGCAGCAAGCGACTGTCGAACCAGGATTCGTGGATCAGTTGGGATTCCTTGACCGAAACGAAAGTGTCGTCTTCGGCATGCACGATCAGGCCCGGCATATCCAGTTGATAGTGAGCGACATCGAGCGTGGCGGCGCGCATGCCGACGTCTTGCTCGACCTGGCGAATGAACGCCGAACGAGCTCTGGGTGGCATGCCGACGTAACGGGCAAATCCGCGCAACACCCCGAGAATCCGCGCTGGAGCGGCGATGCTCACCAGGGTTTCGGTGCGCAAGCCCAATTGCACCGCGAGCATGGCACTGGCACCGCCCATGGAGTGGCCGATGACCGCTTGCAACGGCGGCAATTCGGCCGCGGCTTCAAGCATCGCTCGAGCGAACAGCACCACGTTGGCTTCGCGCCCCGGCGAGCGACCGTGGGCCGGACCATCCAGCGCGACAACCGTGTAGCCCGCGTCGACCAGCGCCGTGATCAACGCGGCAAACTGGGTGGGTCGCCCTTCCCAGCCGTGCATCAGCAGGACCGTCGGGCCTTGTCCCCAGCGCAGAGCCGAGAGACCGAAACGCAAGGTAATGCGCTCGGATTTGGCCAGCAGCGGCAGTTCCCAGTCCCGCGGTGCATTCGCGCGCGGCGTCATGAACGCCAGCCGCATTTTGCTCGCCACCAGTTTCGGTGCGAACCAGCCCAAGGTGCCATTAACGCCGCGAACCCACTTCAACGTGCTCATCGCTCTCTCCTCGGGCTTGTAGCCTTCAGGTCAACGCACCGCCGACTTGGCAGCACGCAGCAATCGATCGGATAAATCCCCAGGGCCCAACGCCCTTGAGAGCGCCAGACCACCTACCATCAAGGCCACGTCGGCCAACGCTTTATCGATGTCTTCAGGGCTTGAAGCCAACTGCGCAATCATCAGTTCCAGGTGCTCGTTCAGCGCTATGCGGAATTCTTCCGGCAGCCGCCCAAGCTCGCCGATGGAGGCCGGAATCGGGCAGGCCGAATCGCTGGAATCGCGATGCTTGCGCGACAGATAGAACGCAGCCACAAGGGCGCGGCGCTCTTCACCGGTCAGCTCGCTGTCCATGTCGGCAATCAGGTCGCGACGGCGACCGAGCAATTGCTTGAACGCCTCAAGCATCATTGCGTCCTTACTTTCGAAGTGGGCGTAGAAGCCACCGACGGTCAGGCCGGCTGCACCCATCACTTCGCCCACGCTCGGTTCAGCCGGGCCGCGCTGGATCAGTGCAGCGCTGGCGGCCTTGAGAATGCGTTCGCGGGTTTGAGCTTTCTTGTCGTTCATCGTCGCCTCCGAATATTACGATAGCAATATTATTCTCATAATAATATTCCGCAAGTCACAAGCGTGACCGCTGGTCTGAAGCACAGTGTTAAGGAAAAAGAGGATTTGGCCAAACGCCAGACAAACAAAAGGGCCATTCAATAATTGAATGACCCTTATAAAATCCCGCAGAGCGGGTAATCGTGGCGTCCCCTAGGGGACTCGAACCCCTGTTACCGCCGTGAAAGGGCGGTGTCCTAGGCCACTAGACGAAGGGGACACAAACCTTCTATACAACTGATCAGCGCTGAGTACTGATCGATTCAAGGCCGGTGTGGCCAGACCTTGAACTGTAAATTGGTGGAGCTAAGCGGGATCGAACCGCTGACCTCCTGCATGCCATGCAGGCGCTCTCCCAGCTGAGCTATAGCCCCGGATTTTTCGCCTCTCGGCGGAGCGACATCTTGCAACATCGCTTCTGTAAAACTGGCGTCCCCTAGGGGACTCGAACCCCTGTTACCGCCGTGAAAGGGCGGTGTCCTAGGCCACTAGACGAAGGGGACGCAAACCCTTCTATACAACTGATCAACGCTGAGTGTTGATCGCTTCGAAGCCGGTGTGGCCAGGCTTCGAAGTGTAAATTGGTGGAGCTAGACGGGATCGAACCGTCGACCTCTTGCATGCCATGCAAGCGCTCTCCCAGCTGAGCTATAGCCCCTCATCGTTGATGTCATCGCTGAGGACGGGGCGAATCTTAAGGGCGTATCGAAAGGCTGTCAAACTTATTTTTGAAAAAATTCAAAATTTTTTGTCGGCATTACAATCACTTACCGCCCTCCCCCCGTAAATTCGGGGGAAAACACCGAAGGACAGGATCAAAAGATCCTGACCTTCGGCGCGTCCTGCAGAGTCAAACGCAATCAGGCGATGGCGCCCAACAGCTTTTCCCACTCTTTGTTTTCTTTCTTCGACACACCGCCCAGCAGGTCAATTGCCTGGCGCAGACGGAAACGGGTCAGGTCCGGCCCGAGGATTTCCATCGCATCGAGCACCGACACCGAACTCGCCTGCCCGGTGATCGCGGCAAACATCAGCGGCATTGCATCACGCAGCTTCAGCTCGAGGGATTCGACCACCGCCTGAATCGTCGCGGTGATGCTGTCTTTCTCCCACTGACGCAGGCTTTCCAGCTTCCACAGGATCAACTGCATCAGTTGACGAACCTGATCGCCCGAAAGCTTTTTCGATTCGAACAGCTTGGCATCCGGATTCACGCCACCGGCGAAGAAGAACCCGGCCAGCGGTGCAACCTGGCTGAAGGTTTCGACACGGCCCTGAACGTGCGGCGCGATCTTCATCATGTATTCGGAATTGAACGCCCACTTCTGCACGCGAGCGGCGAACTCTTCCACCGGCAGATCACGCAGCCACTGGCCGTTGAGCCACGACAGTTTCTCGATGTCGAAGATCGGACCGCCCAGCGACACACGCTTGAGGTCAAAGTTGTCGACCATTTCCTGCAGCGAGAACTTCTCGCGCTCGTCCGGCATCGACCAGCCCATGCGGCCCAAGTAGTTGAGCATCGCCTCAGGCATGAAGCCCATACGCTCGTAGAACGTCACCGAAGTCGGGTTCTTGCGTTTGGACAGCTTGCTCTTGTCCGGGTTACGCAGCAGCGGCATGTAGCACAGCTCCGGTTGTTCCCAGCCGAAGTACTCGTAGAGCAGGATCAGTTTCGGCGCCGACGGCAGCCATTCTTCACCGCGCAGCACGTGGGTGATACCCATCAGGTGATCGTCAACCACGTTGGCCAGGAAGTACGTCGGCAGACCGTCGGTCTTCATCAGCACTTGCATGTCCATGCGATCCCACGGGATCTCGACGTCGCCACGCAGCATGTCCGGAACCACGCAGACGCCTTCGCTCGGCACCTTCATGCGGATCACGTGCGGCTCGCCGGCAGCCAGGCGACGGGCGACTTCTTCCTTGGACAGCAACAGCGCACGGCCGTCGTAACGCGGGGTTTCGCCGCGTGCCATTTGCTCGGCGCGCATCTGGTCCAGCTCTTCGGCGGTGCAGAAGCACGGGAAGGCGTGGCCCATGTCGACCAGTTGCTGGCAATACTTCTGGTAGATATCGCCGCGCTCGCTCTGACGGTACGGGCCGTGCGGGCCGCCAACGTCCGGGCCTTCGCTCCAGTCGATGCCCAGCCAGCGCAGGGCGTCGAAGATCTGCTGTTCGGACTCGCGGGTCGAACGCAACTGATCGGTGTCTTCGATCCGCAGGATGAACTCACCGCCGTGCTGCTTGGCAAAGCAGTAGTTGAACAGTGCGATGTAAGCGGTACCTACGTGGGGATCCCCGGTAGGCGATGGCGCGATGCGAGTGCGGACGGTGGTCATGGCATGTCTCGAAAAGAATGAAAAGCAAAGAACGATCAAGCGGCGAATGGTAACAGGCGACACCCGCCCCGCTCCAGCGGGCAGGGCATTTAAGCCAAGGTTGCGTCTTGAACGCCCGTTGGCCGTGGTGAATGGCCGAATATCAACAGACGGCATTTACCGTTCATCGGCTGTATGCCAGATTCGCCTGCTGATAACTTTCCTTACAATTCCTCGACTACAGTTTGCCCATGCCTGCCCAACTCAAGCGTCGCCTGTTCATTTTCCTGTTGCTGGTCCTGCTGATTGCCGGGGGCTTTTTCGCCCATTGGTTTTTCAAGGGACGCTTTTATGAAAGCACCGACAACGCCTATGTCCAGGGTGAAATCACCCGCGTGTCGAGCCAGTTGAGCGCACGCATCGACGAAGTGCTGGTGCAGGACAACCAGCATGTGGAAAAGGGCCAGCTGCTGATCCGTCTCGAACCGAATGATTTCCGCCTCGCCGTCGATCGCGCCAATGCCGCCCTCGCCACCCGCGAAGCCGAGCGCCTGCAAGCCCAAAGCAAACTGACCCAGCAAGCCAGCCTGATCGCCGCCAGCGATGCGCAAGTGGCAACCACGCAAGCCACCCTCGGGCGCTCGCAGATGGATCTGTCGCGGGCAGAAACCCTGCGCAAACCCGGCTACGTCTCCGAGGAGCGGGTCACCACCCTCTCCGCCGACGCCCACATCGCCCGCTCGCAAGTGGCCAAGGCCCAGGCCGATGCCCAGAGCCAGCGCCAGCAAGTCAATGCACTTACGGCCGAAATCAAACGCCTCGACGCGCAGATCGCCAACGCCCGCGCCGACGTCGCCCAGGCCGAACTGAACCTGACCCGCAGCGAAATCCACGCGCCGATCAGCGGCCTGATCGGCCAGCGTGCCGCGCGTAATGGGCAAGTGGTGCAGGCCGGTGCGTATCTTTTGTCGATCGTTCCGGACGAAGACATTTGGGTGCAGGCCAATTTCAAGGAAACCCAGATCGGCCACATGCAACCCGGACAAAAAGCCGAACTGACCTTCGACGCCTACAGCGACACTCCGATCGAAGCCCGAGTCGAAAGCCTGTTCGCCGCCTCTGGCGCGCAGTTCAGCCTGCTGCCGCCGGACAACGCCACCGGCAACTTCACCAAGGTCGTGCAGCGGATTCCGGTCAAACTGACCTTCAAGGCCGATAACCCGCTGCACGGCAAGATCCGTCCGGGCATGTCCGTCACCGCCACCGTGAACATCAAAGACGCCCCTGACAATGGCCGGTGATTCACTGATCCGCCCGGTCGGCGAACCGACCCGGCGGGACTGGATCGCGGTGATGAGCGTAATGCTCGGCGCCTTCATGGCGGTGCTCGACATCCAGATCACCAACTCCTCGCTCAAGGATATTCAGGGCGCCCTGTCGGCGACGCTAGAAGAAGGCTCGTGGATCTCGACGTCTTATCTGGTGGCGGAAATCATCATGATTCCGCTGACCGCCTGGCTGGTGCAGTTGTTGTCGGCCCGTCGGCTGGCGGTGTGGGTGTCGCTGGGATTTCTGATTTCGTCGCTGTTGTGCTCGATGGCCTGGAGCCTGGAGAGCATGATCGTGTTTCGCGCCATGCAGGGATTCACCGGCGGCGCGCTGATCCCGCTGGCGTTCACCCTGACTCTGATCAAACTCCCCGAACACCACCGGGCCAAAGGCATGGCGATGTTCGCCATGACCGCCACCTTCGCCCCGTCCATCGGCCCGACCCTCGGCGGCTGGCTCACGGAAAACTGGGGCTGGGAGTACATCTTCTATATCAACATTCCGCCGGGACTGATCATGATCGCCGGGCTGATGTACGGGCTGGAGAAGAAAGAAGCGCATTGGGAACTGCTGAAAAGCACCGATTACACCGGCATTCTCACGCTGGGCATCGGCCTCGGTTGCCTGCAGGTTTTTCTTGAGGAAGGCCATCGCAAGGACTGGCTGGAATCGAGCCTGATCGTGACGCTGGGCAGTATCGCCCTGCTGAGTTTGATCACCTTTGTGATCGTGCAGATTTCCAAGCCCAATCCGCTGATCAACCTCGGCATCCTGCGCAATCGCAATTTTGGGCTGTCGAGTATTTCCAGCCTGGGCATGGGCGTCGGGCTGTACGGTTCGATCTATCTGCTGCCGCTGTATCTGGCGCAGATCCAGAACTACAACGCCTTGCAGATCGGCGAAGTGATCATGTGGATGGGCGTGCCGCAGCTGTTTCTGATTCCACTGGTGCCGAAGCTGATGAAGTTCGTCTCGCCGAAATGGCTGTGTACGATCGGTTTCGGCCTGTTCGGGCTGGCGAGTTTTTCCTCCGGGGTGCTCAACCCGGATTTCGCCGGGCCGCAGTTCAACCAGATCCAGATTATCCGCGCCTTGGGCCAGCCGCTGATCATGGTGACTATTTCACTGATCGCCACGGCGTACATCCTGCCGCAGGACGCGGGTTCGGCGTCGAGCCTGTTCAACATCCTGCGCAACCTCGGCGGCGCCATCGGCATCGCCCTGCTCGCAACGCTGCTGGACGCGCGCACCAAGACCTACTTCGATTACCTGCGTGAAGCGGTGGTGCCGACCAATCCGCAGGTGGCCGAACGCCTGGCGTCGATGACTGATCGGTTCGGCAGTGACACGGCGGCGTTGGGCAAGTTGAGCGAGATCGTGCATCAGCAGGCGCTGATCATGGCCTACAACGATGCGTTTCATTTTGTCGGGATTGCGCTGGGGATCAGCATGCTGGCGATTTTGCTGACCAAGAAACTGCCCGCCGGACTGAAGGCCGGCGAGGCACATTAACCTTGAGCGGACGCAGAGCGTCCAGGGCTGCATTCCCACGCAGAGCGTGGGAACGATCAGTCAGACAGCCAACAGCCGCTCACGCAGCTTGGCAATTTCGTCGCGCATCTGCGCTGCCGCTTCGAATTCCAGGTCGCGGGCCAGCTGGTACATCTTCTCTTCCAGTTGGCGAATGCGTTTGGTGATCTCGCTCGGCGAGCGCAATTCGGCTTCGTACTTGGCGTTCTCTTCGGCGGCCTTGGCCATGCCCTTGCGCTTCTTGCTGCGCGAACCGGGCACGGTGGCGCCTTCCATGATGTCGGCGACGTCCTTGAACACGCCCTTCGGCGTGATGCCGTTGGCCAGGTTGAAGGCGATCTGCTTGTCGCGACGACGCTCGGTTTCACCAATAGCCCTCTCCATCGAACCAGTAATGCGGTCCGCGTAGAGAATCGCCCGGCCATTGAGGTTCCGCGCCGCGCGGCCGATGGTCTGGATCAGCGAACGCTCGGAACGCAGGAAACCCTCCTTGTCCGCGTCGAGAATCGCCACCAGCGATACTTCCGGCATGTCCAGACCTTCACGCAGCAGGTTGATCCCCACCAACACATCGAACGTGCCCAAACGCAGGTCGCGGATGATTTCGACCCGCTCGACGGTGTCGATGTCCGAGTGCAGATAACGCACGCGCACGCCGTGATCGGCCAGGTAATCGGTCAAGTCTTCAGCCATGCGTTTGGTCAGCGTGGTGACCAGCACTCGCTCCTCCACCGCAACACGTTTGGTGATTTCCGACAATAGATCGTCGACCTGAGTCAGCGCCGGGCGTACTTCAACCTGCGGGTCGACCAGACCGGTGGGGCGCACCACTTGCTCGATCACCCGACCTGCGTGTTCGGCTTCGTAGTTGCCGGGCGTGGCCGAGACGAAAATCGTCTGTGGGCTCACCGCTTCCCACTCGTCGAAGCGCATCGGCCGGTTGTCCAGCGCCGACGGCAGGCGGAAGCCATACTCCACGAGAGTTTCCTTACGCGAACGGTCGCCCTTATACATCGCGCCGACTTGCGGCACGCTGACGTGGGATTCGTCGATCACCAGCAAGGCGTCGGCCGGCAGGTAATCGTAGAGCGTTGGCGGCGCAGCGCCGGCCGGACGACCCGACAGATAGCGCGAGTAGTTTTCGATGCCGTTGCAGTAGCCGAGCTCGAGGATCATCTCCAGGTCGAACCGGGTGCGCTGCTCAAGACGCTGGGCTTCCACCAGTTTGTTGTTGTTGCGCAGATACTCGAGGCGCTCCTGCAACTCGACCTTGATCCCTTCGATGGCGTCGAGCAGGGTTTCCCGCGGCGTCACGTAGTGGCTCTTCGGATAGAAGGTGAAGCGCGGCAGCTTGCGGATGACTTCACCGGTCAGCGGGTCGAACGCGGAAATGCTTTCCACCTCGTCATCGAACAACTCGATGCGGATCGCTTCCAGGTCGGATTCCGCCGGGTAGATGTCGATCACATCGCCGCGCACCCGGAAGGTCGCACGGGCGAAATCCATGTCATTGCGGGTGTATTGCAGGTCGGCCAGGCGCCGCACCAGCGCACGCTGGTCGAGCTTGTCGCCGCGATCGACATGCAAGACCATTTTCAAATAGGTTTCCGGGCTGCCCAGACCGTAGATGCACGACACCGTGGTGACGATGATCGCGTCCTTGCGCTCGAGCAATGCCTTGGTCGCTGACAGACGCATCTGCTCGATGTGGTCGTTGATCGACGCATCCTTCTCGATGAAGGTGTCGGACGACGGCACATAGGCTTCGGGCTGGTAGTAGTCGTAGTAGGAAACGAAGTACTCGACAGCGTTGTTCGGGAAGAACGACTTGAACTCGCCGTACAACTGCGCGGCCAGGGTCTTGTTCGGCGCCAGAACCAGGGTCGGACGCTGCACCTGGGCGATCACGTTGGCGATGCTGAAGGTCTTGCCCGACCCGGTCACCCCGAGCAGCGTCTGGTGCGACAGCCCGGCTTCGATGCCTTCGACCATCAGGCGAATGGCTTCAGGCTGATCGCCGGCAGGGTCGAAACGGGTGACGAGCTGGAATTCAGACATAAACACCTCTGGAATCGCGATGCGGCGGGCAACCGCAGTACCACGAGAAAGACCGCAAACGACCGATGTCGCGCAAGGAAAAACGAAGATTGTGCTGAATGTGGAGCCGATTGCCTCGCCTTTCAAGGCAAACGTCCTACATCCGGTAAAGTCTCTGACAGGTTCATTCGACTAACGGTCGAGAAATAATCGGAAAAACTTACCTTAAAAGCCGATTCGCCTGTCGCCATTGATCGATGATGGCCTCTATACTAGCTCCCCGTTTGTGCACCGCTCTAGTGCATTCGGCTGGAGCGCCACACGTCCCTCCACTCTCCAATAGAGCTGCCGTAAAAATGAGCCTGTTCTCCGCTGTCGAAATGGCACCCCGCGATCCAATCCTGGGCCTCAACGAAGCATTCAACGCCGATACCCGGACCAATAAGGTCAACCTTGGGGTGGGTGTGTACTGCAACGAAGAGGGGCGAATTCCACTCCTGCGCGCCGTCATCGAAGCCGAAACCATTCGCGCCGCTCAGCACGCCTCGCGCGGCTACCTGCCAATCGACGGCATCGCGGCCTACGACCAGGCCGTGCAAAAGCTGCTGTTCGGCAATGATTCGCCACTGCTTGCAGCTGGCCGCGTTGTCACCACTCAGGCCGTCGGCGGGACCGGCGCACTGAAAATCGGTGCCGACTTCCTCAAGCAATTGCTGCCGAATGCCGTTGTAGCGATCAGCGACCCGAGCTGGGAAAACCACCGCGCCCTGTTCGAAACCGCCGGTTTCCCGGTGCAGAACTACCGCTACTACGACGCCGCCACCCACGACGTGAACCGTGCCGGCCTGCTGGAAGACCTCAACGCCCTGCCGAACGGCTCGATCATCGTGCTGCACGCCTGCTGCCACAACCCGACCGGCGTCGACCTGAGCCCGGCGGACTGGAACAACGTGCTGGAAGCGGTCAAGACCAAAGGTCACGTGCCGTTCCTCGATATGGCTTACCAGGGTTTCGGTGACGGCATCGCCGAAGACGCCGCTGCCGTGCGTCTGTTTGCTGAATCCGGCCTGACCTTCTTCGTCTCGAGCTCGTTCTCCAAGTCGTTCTCGCTGTATGGCGAGCGTGTCGGTGCACTGTCGATCATCAGCGAATCGAAAGAAGAAAGCGCCCGCGTCCTGTCGCAAGTCAAACGCGTGATCCGCACCAACTACTCCAACCCGCCGACCCACGGCGCAAGCATCGTTGCCGCTGTGCTGAACAGCCCGGAACTGCGCGCTCAGTGGGAAGCCGAACTGGCTGAAATGCGCCTGCGCATTCGCGGCATGCGCGAGCAGATGGTTGCTCTGCTGGCGAAGAAAGCCCCGCAGCGTGACTTCAGCTTCGTCGGTCGTCAGCGCGGCATGTTCTCCTACTCCGGCCTGACCACCGAACAGGTTCACCGCCTGCGCAATGAGTTCGGCATCTACGCCCTGGACACCGGCCGCATCTGCGTCGCCGCGCTGAACCAGAGCAACATCGAAGCCGTGACGGACGCCATCGTTCAGGTCATCTGACCCGACGCGGCACTAAAAACGGGAAGCTTTCGGGCTTCCCGTTTTTTATTTGTCTAAAGAAAAACCGATACACCCTCTAGACTGCACCCAAACGATATTTCAGAGAACCGATATGAAAAACGACGACCTGCGCGCCGACCGCGACGATCTGGATGACTTCATCCCCCGCGCCCCGGCCAAACGCGGCAACAACCTGGTGCTGCAAGTCGCGGCCGGGGTGTTTCTCGGCGGGCTGGCGCTGTGGCTGGTGCAACTGGGCGCAACGATGCTGTACGCCAAACTGATGCTCGGCACCTTCACGTTCGGCGGTTAAGCCAGTTCCGCTGCACGCTGAGTCGCCGCATCGTCATAAACGACGTAGAGCGATTCGGCGATCTGGCTCTTGATGGCCTTGGTGCTTTCCAGACCGAGGACAAAACCTTCGGCCTTGCCGCCTGCACGGTTCAGCTCTTCAGCCGTGGCGGCCTGAGTGATCGCGTCGAAAAGCTTTTCGGCGTGTGTACCGACGCCTTTGGGCAGGCTGATTTGTGCGGTGCTCATGCGAACACCTCGACAGGACGATGAGTGAGGATGGGGCTATTCATGGCGCGTACCTTTTCGGCGAATGGCCGGCAGCGCGTGTGACCACTTCCGGGCGGCCATGGTAGACCTCTGCTACGGTTCTGGTAACCGCCAATCGCCGATAAACCGCCGCCCGTCCTGACCTTTCCAGAAAATTTACATCTCGCGCTTGACTAGTCTTTTTAAATCAGTAACATACGCACCAATTCCGCAATAGCTCAGTTGGTAGAGCAAGTGACTGTTAATCACTGGGTCCCTGGTTCGAGTCCAGGTTGTGGAGCCAAATACAGAGCCCCTGAATCGAAAGATTCAGGGGCTTTTTTGTGGGCATTGAAAAAGTCAGCGCCATAAAAAGGGCCGATCAGTTTCGCAACTGATCGGCCCTTTTCATTCAACTACAACGGTCAGACGTGCTCGCTGCTCTTGGCATGTACCTTCGGCACGCCGTGACCGTGATCCGCATCCGGATCGATCACCGGCACTTCATTGCCGTCGCAGTCGTGCAGTTTGCCGTCGCTGAAGTAGTCGCCTTCACGCAACGCTGCCAGATCGCGATAACGCAGGGTCCGCTCTTCTGCCGCCGCAAACACCGACTGCTGATCCGAGTTGCCCGCCGTGAAGTGGTTGAACGCCAGGTTCAGCAGGATCGCCATGATCGCCGACGAGCTGATGCCCGAATGGAAAATCGTCGCGAACCAGCTCGGGAAGTGATCGTAGAAGTTCGGTGCGGCAATCGGGATCATGCCGAAGCCGATCGAGGTGGCGACGATGATCAGGTTGACGTTGTTGCGATAATCGACCTTGGACAGCGTGCGGATACCGCTCGCCGCCACGGTGCCGAACAGCACGATACCGGCACCACCGAGTACCGAGGTCGGCACCGCTGCGATGACCCGGCCCATGAACGGCAGCAGGCCGAGGATCACCAGGAAGATACCGCCGGTCGCCACCACATAGCGGCTCTTGATCCCGGTCACCGCCACCAGCCCGACGTTCTGGGCGAAGGCGCTCTGGGTGAACGAGCCGAAGATCGGCGCGAACATGCTCGACAGCATGTCCGCCCGCAGGCCGTTGCCCAGGCGTTTGGAGTCGACCTTGGTGCCGATGATTTCACCGACCGCCAGGATGTCCGCCGAGGTTTCCACCAGGGTCACCATGACCACGATGCACATCGACAGGATCGCGGCGAAGTGGAAGGTCGGCATGCCGAAATGGAACGGCGTCGGGAAGCCGAACATCGGGCCCTGGGTGACGTTGGAGAAATCCGCCATGCCGAGGAACACCGCCAGCACCGTGCCGATCACCATGGCCAACAGGATCGACAGACGCGAGATGGTGGAACTGCCGACCTTGCTCAGCAGCAACACCAGCACCAGCGTGACCGCCGCCAGACCGATGTTCTGCATGCTGCCGAAGTCAGGCGCGTGGCTGTTACCGCCCATGGCCCAGCGTGCGGCCACCGGCATCAGCGTCAGGCCGATGGTAGTGATCACGATGCCGGTAACAAGCGGAGGAAAGAACTTGGTGATTCGCGAAAAAACCGGCGTGATCAGCAAACCGATCAACGACGCGGCTATCACTGCGCCGAGCACCGACTGGAAGCCGCCCTCCCCGCCACTGCTGACAATCGCCACCATGGTGGCAACGCCGGAGAACGACACGCCCTGCACCAGCGGCAACTGACAGCCGAAAAACGGTAAACCCAGGGTTTGCAGCAACGTGGCCAGCCCCCCCGCAAACAATGAAGCAGCAATCAACAGACCGATGTCCGCCGGCGAAAGCCCGGCGGCCTGACCGATGATCAGTGGCACCGCGACGATACCGCCATACATGGTCAGAACGTGTTGCAGGCCGTAAGCCATATTCGCGCCGACCCCGAGATTCTCGTCCTCGGGCCGTTGGTGTGAAACATGGGGCGTTTTCATGGTGGGGGAGTTCCCTGGTTTTTGTTATGCGCACACTGTATGCAAGAGTCAGGACAAATGTCCATAGACTTGTATACAACTTATCAGTCACATAATGGTTAGCTAGCCACCCAACCTTCTATCTCGCTGCTTTCATCCCACAAATTCGGCAACACATCCCCAATCGAGTCCACGCTTTATCCGCCCAAGCAAAAGTGTTCATGGCAACCGACGGCGCGGCGCGTTCTTTTTATACATATAAAGTATGCATAATGAAGTCATTCAAGATTCGGTCCGATAAAAGCAAGAATGCTGCCAACGCATTCGAGCCCAGCGAGCGATGGCACTTTGTGCAGAGGTGATCAATGAAAGATGAATACAATTTCAGCGACGGTAAACGCGGCGCCATTGCTCCCACCAAGGGTAAAACGCGCATCACCATCATGCTCGATGACGCGGTGATCGAAGCCGCGCGCGAGGTCGCTGAAAGCGAGGGGTTTGGCTATCAGACGGTCATCAACAACACCCTGCGCCACGCATTGCTTAACAGCCGCGGCGCTACCGAGGAACTCGAACATTCCAGCGGGCCATTCAAGCAAGGCATCACCGCCACCGACCTCAAGAGCCTTGAGAAAAAACTGTCGGCGGCCGTGAACGAGATCCGGCGGGTGCTGGAACCGGACGTCAAACCGTAGCGTTCAAACTGGCTGAATCAAGCGCGCCAGAGCCTCTCGTGCACCGGGCTGGTGCGGCAAGTGCAGGCCGAACTCCCGTTCCAGCAATTCGATCAGTTCATCGACATCCGTCACTTCACGCCGCTCGCTCTCGGCGCCCATGCGATGGATCGCGAAACTGCCGTTGTTCAAGGTGCGCCGCCAGCCGTCGCCCGTACGCGCCACCATCAGGCGCTGGGCAAATGGCGAGTCCGGGTGAGTCGAGACGTACCAGTTGCCGAGGGTGTAATCGATGTCTTCCTGGCGCTGCAGGTCGAACAGGTACATCGGCCGCCATTCGCCAGCAACCTTGGCCCGCAGCATGTAGCCATCGGCCTGCACTTCGATGCGATACGGTTCGTGCGGCGTGGATTGCTCGGCGTCGGTATCGAGCACCAGTGGCGCGGTCGGCACCATGCCGCCGAAGCCGACGTCGGTGATGTAGCGCACGTCGTCAATGGTCATCAGGCTCAAGCGATGAGTGCGCGCCGTCCAGCTGCCCTCGGGCTGATTCATGACCACGCGCCCGCTGATCCCCCGCGCATCGAACCCCAGCTCCAGCAGCAAGGCCAGAAACAGGTTGTTCAGCTCGTAGCAGTAACCGCCACGGGCGTCATTAAAGACTTTGCGTTCGATGGACGGCAGATCGATCAGGACGGGCTCGCCACTGAGCGTCGACAGGTTTTCGAAAGGAAAGGCGCCGGTATGACGCAGTTGCAACGAGCGCAGGGTTTCAAGTGTCGGTGCCGGAGGCGCATCGAATCCCAGGCGTTGCAGGTACTGTTTCAGATTCGTCAGGCGTGGCTCGCTCATGGCTGGGTCCTTTTGCATGGGGCGCGGATCGTTCCGCCGATGGTCGCCATGTATACGGGATCCGGGCATCGAATCGACAATTGAATTAACCAATCACCTGCTAGCGCCTTTTACGCGAATCGATGCGAATCCATGTCGGCGCATGGTCGCTGGCATGCGGTTCGTTGCGCACCCAGGCATCCACACCGGCCTCGTGCAGATAGGGGCTCAGCTTTGGATTGAGCAGCAGATGGTCGATCCGCAGCCCGGAGTTCTTCTGCCAGTGTTGGCGGAAATAATCCCAGAAGGTGTACAGCCGATCTTCGGGATACAGATGCCGCAACGAATCGGTCCAGCCCTGATCCAGCAGGCGCTGATAGCACTCGCGGCTCTCCGGTTGCAACAACGCATCCTTGAGCCACGAACGGGTGTTGTAGATATCCAGATCGGTAGGCACCACGTTGTAATCGCCGGCCAGTACCACCGGATGATCGCTGCTTTGCAAATCCCGGGCGTATTTGATCAGGCGTTCGAACCAGGCCAGTTTGTAGTCGAACTTCGGCCCCGGTTGCGGGTTGCCATTGGGCAGGTACAGGCACCCCACCAGCACTCCATGCACCGCCGCTTCGAGGTAGCGGCTGTGTTTATCGTCGGGATCGCCGGGCAGGCCGCGCCGGCTCTCCAGCGGTTGCGCATCGCGGGCAAGAATCGCCACGCCGTTCCATGACGCCTGTCCGTGCCAGATGGCGCCATAACCGGCGGCCTCCAGATCGGCGGCAGGAAACGCGCTGTCCACCAGTTTCAGCTCCTGCAAGCAGGCGATGTCCGGCTGCTCGCGCCTGAGCCATTCCAGCAGATTCGGCAGTCGAGCCCGCAAGCCGTTGACGTTGAACGTGGCAATGCGCATTTTTTTCATCGTCCGGATTCCTGCCATTGACCGATAAAAACTGTGACATCCACCCACCGCGACGGTTGCGTCTGATCCATCCAGTACGGCGTAATAAGCCCTCGCCCGATCCGCCGAGAATCCCCATATGCAAACCACGTTGCAAGGTCAGGGCATCATCCTGCGCCCGCTTCAATACACCGACGCCGATGCCCTGCTCCACGCGGCTGCCGACGGGGAACTGTGGAACCTCACGGTCACCGTGGTGCCGTCGGCCACCACCGTCGACGCTTACCTGAAAAAGGCCCTCGACGGCCGTGAGGCTGGGACGGTCATGCCGTTTGTCATCGTGCTGAAGGAAACCGGCGAAGTGATCGGCTCGACCCGCTTCTGGAAGATCGACCCGCTCAACCGCAAGCTGGAGATCGGCAGCAGCTGGATCTCGGCACGCTTTCAGAAGACCTTCGTCAACACCGAAGCCAAGTACCTGATGCTGCGCCACGCCTTCGAGGTGCTCGATTGCGTGCGAGTACAATTCACCACCGACGAAAACAACCAGAAGTCGCGCAATGCGATCCTGCGGCTCGGCGCGCAGCAGGAAGGCATCGTCCGCCACGAACGCATCATGCCAGACGGCCGCAAGCGCAACTCGGTGCGCTTCAGCATCATCGATGACGAATGGCCGCAAGTGCGCCTGAACCTGGAACGCAAACTGGCGGACTACGGACTGCGCTGACGGTCAGACGCGATTGCGCAGCCATTGCAGGAAGCCTTTCTTCGGCGCCGCTACCGGCGTTTCTTCGGTCAGGGATTGCGCCTTGTGCAGACGGAAATCGAGCAACGCCTGCATCGCGTCGTTGATGTCGTGACGGGCGTCCAGGCACGGCTTGAGATAAGACTTCTCGATGCGGTACAGCGCGCAGAAGGTCTTGGCGGAGAAGTCGGCCGGCAATGATGTATCGGACAGAATCCCCGCCTCGCCGATCACTTCGCCCGGGCCCATCCGCCCAGACTCGAACGGTGTGCCGTGGCGTTTGAGCGTCACCGAGACCACGCCGGATTCGATGATGAACAGGTGATCGCTGACCTCGCCGCCCGCAAGAATCACCTCGCCGGCACGGAAAGTCTGCAGGGTCATGTTCTGGCTGAAGGTTTCTTTCTCCTCCTGACGCAGGGTGGAGAAAATCGGCGAGCTGTCGAGCAACGCCCGTGGCCTTGAGAGATTGCTCGGCACGCCGGGCTCATCGCTCGACAGCAGATTGACCCCGGACGCTTGCAGGTGTCGGTACGCCAGGTCGAACAGCTGATTGCGCACCACACGTTTTTCGCTCATCGAGGCGACAAACCCGCTGATTTCATATTCGGTGCCGGCACTGCTGGAGTTCTTCAGCGCAACGCTCGGCGCGGGGCTCTCCAGCAATTGGCGGCAACCCTGCATCGCCCGCTCCAGGGCATCAATCACCGAGCTGGGCCGAGCATGGGGACTGACCTGCACGCTGACGGCAACCCCGAACATATTGCTCGGCCGGCTGAAGTTGATGATCTTGGCCTTGGCCGCCAGCGAGTTGGGAATCACCGCCATGCTGCCCTGACTGGTTTGCAGCCGCGTGGCGCGCCAGTCGATGTCGGTGACCCGGCCTTCGGTGCCGTCGATGGAGATCCAGTCATCCAGTTGATAAGGCTTGGTGGTGTTGAGCACGATCCCGGAAAACACGTCACTCAAAGTGCTCTGCAACGCCAGACCGACGATGATCGCCAACGCCCCGGACGTCGCCAGCACGCCTTTGACCGGCAGGTCCAGCACGTAGGCCAGCGCCGCGATGATCGCAATCAGGAAGATCACCGCGCCCAGCAGATCCTGCAACAGCCGCCCGGTGTGCCCGACCCGCTGCATCATCACCGCGCCGATCAACACCGTCAGGGTCCGCGCGCCGAACAGCCACCAGCCGATCTGCAGCCCGGTCGCCGCCAGGTGCAACGGCACGTTGTCGGCCCACGGCGCAGGCTCCATCGGATTGAGCCCTTCGTTGAACAGCAAAATGCTGAACAGGGCAAAAATCAGCACCCGCACCAACAGTTTCCACGAACTGCCGTGGGAGCTGATCAGACGCCACAGACCGAGATCGATCAGGATCAGGATCAAGGCGCAAAACAACGGATGATCGGTGAGCAGAGACAGCATCAAACAACTCCGACAGGGGCCAGTCGCGAGAAGATCGCACAGATTGGGCTCAGTGTAGGAGTAATTGATTTGGCGGGATGAGCGCCACCGAACGCGCTCGAAAAAAACCGGCAGGCGCACGTGGCACCTGCCGGGATTTTCAGCCGTGCATCTGGCCGAAACGGCCGGACTGGAAGTCGGCGAAAGCCTGATGGATTTCCTGCTCGGTGTTCATCACGAACGGGCCGTGGCCGACGATCGGCTCGTCGATCGGCTCGCCGCTAAGCAGCAGCACCACTGCGTCCTGGCTGGCTTCGAGGGTGATGCGATCGCCATCACGCTCGAACAGCGCCAACTGACCTTCACGCATCGACTCCCCACCGTTGATCTGTACCGAACCCTTTAACACCACCAGTGCGGTGTTGCGGCCTTCGTGCAGATCGAGCGAGAGCAACTTGCCGGTGTTCAGCCGCAGATCCCACACATCGATAGGCGTGAACGTGCGGGATGGGCCCTTGTGACCGTCGAACTCACCGGCGATCAGACGCAGGCTGCCGGCGCCATCCTTGAGCGCGATATTCGGAATCTCACTGTCCAGAATGGTCTGGTAACCCGGCGCGGCCATTTTGTCCTTGGCCGGCAGATTCACCCACAGCTGCACCATTTCCAGGTTGCCGCCGGTTCGAGCGAAGTTTTCCGAATGGAATTCCTCATGCAGGATTCCGGAAGCCGCCGTCATCCATTGCACATCGCCCGGGCCGATGGTGCCGCCACTGCCGGTGGAGTCGCGGTGCTGCACTTCGCCTTCGTAAACGATGGTCACGGTTTCGAAGCCACGGTGCGGATGCTGGCCCACGCCACGGCGTTCGGTGGTCGGGGTGAATTGCGCGGGGCCGGCGTGGTCCAGCAGCAGGAACGGGCTGACGTGCTTGCCCAGGTTGTCGTAGGAAAACAGGGTACGCACCGGAAACCCATCGCCGACCCAGTGGCCGCGAGGGCTGGTGTAGATACCGATAAGGTTTTTCATGGTGGACTCCGTCATCAGGTTGATCATGGAGCGATCATAAATTCGCCACGTATTTAGTACTAGTCAGCCAAAACCGTCCTCATCGTTCTATTGGTGGAACGATACCGATTGCGGTGATTCGTGACTTTCAGTCAACAGTACTTTGCCCCGACAGCGGTTTTTTCCGAGGAATCAGACGCGGATACTCCTGCCCATTCCCACTGCAACCCTGGAGTCCTGCATGTCTCTTCCCGCTTTCGGTCTTGGTACGTTTCGCCTGCAAGGTCAGGTGGTCATCGATTCGGTGAGCACTGCCCTTGAGCTCGGTTACCGGGTCATCGACACCGCTCAGATCTACGAAAACGAAGCCGACGTTGGCGAGGCCATCGCTGCCAGCGGCATCGCCCGCCAAGAGCTGTTCATCACCAGCAAGATCTGGATCGCCAACTTCGCCAAGGATCGTCTGATCGAAAGCCTCAAGGAGAGCCTGCAAAAGCTGCAGACCGATTACCTCGACCTGACGCTGATCCACTGGCCATCGCCGGAAGATCAAGTGCCGGTCGAAGAGTTCATGGGCGCGCTGATGGAAGCCAAACGCCTGGGCCTGACCCGACAGATCGGCGTGTCCAACTTCACCATCGACCTGATGAAACAGGCGATTGCTGCGGTCGGCGCGGAAAATATCGCTACCAATCAGATCGAATTGCACCCGTACCTGCAAAACCGCAAGGTCGTGGAATTCGCCCAGAGTCAGGGCATCCAGATCACGTCGTACATGACCCTGGCCTATGGCGAAGTGTTGAAGGATCCGCTGATCGTGCAGATCGCCGAGCGTCTGCAAGCCACCCCGGCGCAGGTCACCCTGGCGTGGGCGATGCAATCGGGTTACGCGGTGATTCCGTCGTCGACCAAGCGCGCCAACCTGCAAGGCAACCTCGGCGCCACGGCGCTGATCCTGAGCGACGCCGACATGGCGCGGATCGCCACACTGGATCGCGGCCATCGCCTGACCAGCCCCAAAGGCATCGCGCCGCAGTGGGATTGACCGATCAGGCCTGAAGCTGCTGCGCGAGGTCGTGCATGGCCACGCGCAGCAATTCGATGGCGGTCGTCAATGCCGCTTCGGGCTCATCGTCACGGCAAGCCTGTTCGAGCACCCGACACGCCGAAACCACGCGTTCGGCACCGATCATGTGCGCCCCGCCTGTGACGTGATGCGCCAGATCACGTAAATCTGCGCGATCACTTTTACGGCCCGAATCATCCAGACGCTTCAGGTCGATGCGCAGACTATTCAGTACTTCCTCACGCAATTGCCCGATCAGCGGGTTGTCCGCACCCGCCAGTTGCAACAGCGCACTCAGATCGAATTCGGCCACTGCCGGATCGTCTACGCTCTCGACTGGCGCTCCCCCGGATGCGGCGGCCATCAGCGCCTGGCTCAATTCACGCAGCAGCACCGGCTTGAACAGGCAATCGTCCATCCCGGCCGCCCGGCATCGCTGCTTCTCTTCCATCTGCGCATTGGCGGTAAATCCGAGGATCAGACAAGGCGCCCTGCCCGTCGCGGCCTCTTCCTGACGCACCGCTCGCGTCAGCTCGTAACCGTTGAGCCCCGGCATGTTGCAGTCGGTGATCAGTGCATCGAAGGCGTGCCCGCGCCAAAGCGCCAGCCCCTCCTCACCGCCACCGGCGTCAACGGCACGATGCCCGAGTTCACTCAACTGCCGACACAGCAGCAGGCGATTCACCGGATGGTCATCCACCACCAGCACGCTCAGCGAATTAACCATCGTCGCCGCTGGCGCCGGCGCAGCCTCTTGCGCAAGCGGCGCCAGCACCGGCAGTTCCATTCGCAGCATGACCTGAGTGCCCCTTCTCGGTTCGCTGGTCATCCACAAATCACCGCCCATCATCCGGCACAGGTTGCGGCTGATCACCAGCCCCAGACCAGAACCGCCATGCGCCACAGACTGATGATCGCCGACCTGCACAAACGGGCGGAACAACCGCTGCTGATCCTCGGCGCTGATCCCTCGGCCACTGTCTTCGATGATCACGCCCGCTTCAATCAGCCCGTCCTGTTCGCCGAACACGCGCAGGCGCAGGCTCACCTCGCCGTCCTCGGTGAACTTGATTGCATTGCTCAGCAGGTTCGACAGCACTTGTTTGAACCGCAGGGGATCGAGCATCACCACGACGTTGCTGCGCTCATCCATTTCTACATGCCACAACAATTGTTTCTGCCGGGCCAGGCCTTCGAAAATCCGACACACCGACGCCACCACTTCATGCAGATTGACGCGCTCGGGGGCCAGCGACAGATGCCCGGACTCGATGCGTGCGATGTCGAGAATATCGCCGATCAATGCCAGCAGTTGCTGCCCGGCGCTGGACGCCACCTCGATCGCCTGGCGATCGGTCACGCCTTCATCGGCACGCTTGAGGGCCAGTTCGAGCATGCCGATCAGGGCGTTCATCGGTGTGCGGATTTCATGGCTCATGGTCGCCAGAAACGTGCTCTTGGCGCGATTGGCTTCATCGGCTGCGTCCTTGGCCTCCTGCAATTGCCGTAGCCATTGCTGGCGCTGGCGGATCTGCCGACGCTGAAAGCCGATCCAGCCCAACGCCAACAGCAACAGCCCTGCCGCCACTGCAAACCCGCGCAGTATTTGCGTTTGATGACGCTGCCAATAGCTGTCTTGCAGCACCACGTTACGACTCCAACGCGCGACCAGTCCGTCGATTTCCTGGGGTGCGATGCTCAGCAGTGCCTTGTTCAGAATCGATTGCAGCTGCGGGGCCTCAAGCGACGTCGCCATGGCAACCCGCGCCGGCAAATCACCCAGCGTGGAGACAATCCGCAAACGATCGCGGTACTGGTGATCGATCTGGTAGCGCGCCACCAGCAACGAACTCAATGTCGCGTCAGCCTTGCCGTCGAGCAGCGCCTGCGTGCCGTCGGCCGGACTTGGCAACTCGATCAGGCGGATCTGCGGCACGTTCTCCAGCAGATAATCGTGCAACGGACTACGGCGATAAAGCGCCAGACGTTTACCCGCCATGTCGTCCAGACTGCGCGGAGCCTGCGCCTTCGAGTCGGTAATGAGCACAAAGGGGCTGTTCACGTACGACCGAGTGAACAGCATTGCAGTTTCGCGCTCGCGGCTCGGTGTCATCACCGGCAACAGGTCCAGCTCACCGCTTTTGAGCTGCTCGACCTGATGATCCAGAGTTTGACCGCGCACCACCTCGAAGGTCAGGCCGCTGCGCTGACTGATCAGGTTGAGCAATTGAGCGGCCAGACCACTGAAACGGCCATCGGCGTCAAAGTATGTCAGCGGGGCAAAATCATCGACAGCGCCGACCCGTATCACCGGATGCTGATCCAGCCATTGTTGCTCGCTGTCGCTCAGGCTCACCCGCGACTGCGCCGCCATGTCGGCGCGACCGGCGCTCCAGCGCAGCTCCATGGCCAGGCGCTGCTCCATGGGAATGGCCAGCAGGGCCTTGTCGACCAGACGTTTCAAACGCGGGTTGCTGCGGGCCAGGGCAAAGCCGAAAGGGTTGGCATCAAGGCCCGAAGGCCCGGCCAGTTGCAAGTCGTTGTGAAAATGGGTGTTGATCAGGTAACTGGCGCTGATGAAGTCGCCCAGGTACAGATCATCCCGACCGAACGCGACAGCGCCGAGGGCATCGAGAATCGATCGATAACGCTGCAGGGAAGCTTGCGGGTAAGCCTCTTCGATGGTCGAGGCTGGCAGGTAGTCGTCCACCATGGCAATGCGCTTGCCAGCCAGATCGCCAGGCAACGGATTGTCGATCCGAGTGACCCACATCGGCTGATCTTCAGCGTAGGCACGGGACAGCATCAGGCGAGGATTAGCGTCTTCAAACTTGTTCGACGTGCCCAGAAGGTGCACTTTACCAGCCACGAGCGCAGCCATGGCGCTTGCGCGGTCGGGATAGCACCAGACTTCGACGCCGATGTTCAAAATCTGTGCAATCGCGTCGGCGTAATCGGCCGTAAGACCTTCCAGTTCATGGCGTTTGCGGGTCAACTCAAACGGCGGGTAATCCGGCCAGGAGGCGCCGATGCGCAATACCGGGTTGGCGCTCAGCCACTGTTTATCCTGCTCATCAAGGCGGACCTGCACGCCTTCCAGACGGGTGCGGGAGACTATTTCCAGCCTTTGCGCGCTAGTCGCCGCCTGCGCTGTGCCCGCAAGCAGCATCAGCAGCAGGACGCATCGCAAAAGGCTCATCATGGGGATCCTCTCAGAGCAAATGGTTGCGAATGGCAAACTCTCGCAGTACCACCGACGACTTGATCCCGAGCTTGAGCATCAAGCGGGTCTTGTAGGTGCTGATGGTTTTGTGACTTCGGTTCATATCCTCGGCAATCTGCTTGTTCGATATGCCTCGCGCCAGCTCTATCAGGATTTGCAACTCGCGATCGGACAGCGACGCGATCAGCTTGCCTTCATCACTGTGCAACTCAGTCTGCCCTGCGGTGACGTTCGGCAAGTCCAGGAAATAGCTATAGCCCGCGCGGACAGCCTTGATCGCACTCTGCAGCTGCTGCAATTCGGCGGATTTGGTGACGAAGGCCATCGCACCGGCTCGCCGGCAACGCATCAGAAATTGATCGGGATTGGCAGTGGAGAAAACCACGACTTTACAGGACAGTCCGACTTTCTTTAGGTGCTCCAGCGTTTCCAGGCCACCCGGACCTGGTAAGTTCAGATCGAGCACCATGAGATCCGGCTCGTGTAAACGGACCAACGACACCACCTCACTACTGTCCGAGGTGACATAAACCGGCTTGTAGCCGAGCGACTCCAGAACCAGGCGAACGGCACTGACCACAACGGGATGATCATCGACGATCAATGCTGAACCCATGAACACTCCCGGGGCGAATACATGACATGACGCCACCGATCTTGCATGAACGGGACTATTGGTAGCTGCGCCACAACTGTTACACGCTGTGCACGTTGCTTCACCTGTCAGATCTGACAGTTGTGCGCCAGACCGATCTGTGATCGAACACGCGAAGAGCGCCCAAGCGATGCCTCGACTGAGGTCATCAACTGCTCGATGGCTCGGATGGATGGCAACGGCGCAGGACTGGTGATGATCTTTGCCCCGAATTGCCGGGGAACACCTGAAGAATCCGCCGGCTCACCATAGACCAGCGCCCGCCGGATTTGCGGATGGTCAAACAGGAAACCGCGAAGATCCGCGATCCCGACCGCCAGTTCGGCGTTGATCACCAGGACATCGAACGGCTGACAGCCGTAGTCGACCAGCGTCAGCAGTTCGGCAAGGTTTTGCACCGGTGCAATACGGTAGTAATCGAGGTCGTTGAACATTCGTTCGATCTTCATCCGGTGAAAATGCTGCGGGTCGGCGATCAGGATGCGCAGGGTCTTGTCGGTCAACGTGGAAGTCCGGGAAGTTGCTTCAAGTGGCGGCAAGACTACCCAAGCGCCGAGGCGCACTCTGTAGGACTTTTCCGAAAAACACCGTCATTCATCCGCATTGAACGCTTTATTCCGTAGTGCTCGGACTCCAGAAAGCCTGCACCACCAGGCTTGAAGTGGAAATCCGCTTCACCAGTGCATCCAGCTCATCGCCGTCCACCGAAGTGGTCGCCAGCGTCGCTTCGATCTCGATTTCATCGGCCCCGAAGGCGTGCACATCGACGTCACTGGCCGGGTAGTTGCTGCGTTCGAGCTCGGCTTCAAGCAAGGCGAACACGGCCGTTTGCTGCGAACGCCGGGCGATGACGTAGACGATGTTGGTGACTTCCGCCGAGACCACATCGAGCGGCTGACGGTTGATGTTGTTGACGATCGGCCGCAGCAAGGTATTGGCGGCGAGCACGAACAAGGTGCCCAGCACCGCTTCGGCCAGCAGGTCGGCACCGGCGCAGGCGCCGACGGCCGCCGAGGTCCAGAGCGTGGCGGCGGTGTTGAGGCCGCGCACGTTGCCCTCTTCGCGCATGATCACCCCGGCACCGAGAAAGCCGATGCCGGAGACCACATACGCGACCACCCGGACCGCGCCTTCGGCACCGGCGAGACGGTTGGCCATGTCGACGAAAATCGCCGCGCCGACCGCCACCAGCACATTGGTGCGCAAGCCCGCCGTGCGTTGCCGGTACTGGCGCTCGAAGCCGATCAGGCCGCCGAGGATGAACGCCGCACTGAGGCTGACCAAAGTGTCGAGCAATGAGGTGAGGTTGAGATTGTTGATCGCTTGCATGTCGAACTCCTTGAAACCGCCCCCCTTGCTCCCACAAGGGGGGAATCTTGCCTGTTACTGCCAGCCGAAGCGGCGGATGTAGAAGCCTTTGACGGCCTGGGTCAGTGCCATGTACGCCAGCAGGATCACCGGCAGGAACACGAAGTACATCGACGGCAGCGCCTGCAATTTGAAGTAGTGCGCCAGCGGCCCCATCGGCAGGAAGATGCCCACGGCCATGATGATTCCGGTCATCACCAGCAACGGCATGGCCGCGCGGCTTTGCAGGAACGGAATCTTCGGCGTGCGGATCATGTGCACGATCAGCGTCTGGGTCAGCAGCCCCACCACGAACCAGCCGGACTGGAACAGGGTCTGGTGATCCGGGGTGTTGGCATCGAACACGTACCACATCAAGGCGAACGTTGTGATGTCGAAGATCGAACTGATCGGACCGAAGAACAGCATGAAGCGCCCGACATCGCCCGGCTGCCAGCGTTGTGGCTGTTTCAGCATCTCGTCGTCGACGTTGTCGAACGGGATCGCAATCTGCGAAATGTCATACAGCAGGTTCTGCACCAGCAGGTGCATCGGCAGCATAGGCAGGAACGGAATGAACGCGCTGGCCACCAGCACCGAGAACACGTTGCCGAAGTTCGAGCTGGCGGTCATCTTGATGTACTTGAGCATGTTGGCGAAGGTCCGGCGCCCTTCCAGCACGCCCTCCTCCAGCACCATCAGGCTCTTCTCCAGCAGGATGATGTCGGCCGCTTCCTTGGCGATGTCCACTGCGCTGTCCACGGAAATCCCGATATCTGCGGTGCGCAGCGCCGGGGCGTCGTTGATGCCGTCGCCCATGAACCCGACCACGTGACCATTACCCTTGAGGATGCGCACGATGCGCTCCTTGTGCGAAGGCGTCAGCTTGGCGAACACGTTAGTGGTTTCCACCGCCACGGCCAGTTCAGCGTCGCTCATGCGCTCGATGTCGTTGCCCATCAGCAGGCCTTGCTGGGCCAGGCCGACTTCGCGGCAGATCTTGGCGGTCACCAGCTCGTTGTCGCCGGTCAGCACTTTCACCGCCACGCCGTGTTCGGCTAGGGCCTTGAGTGCCGGGGCGGTGCTTTCCTTCGGTGGATCGAGAAACGCCACGTAACCGATCAGCGTCAGTTCCTGCTCGTCGCCCAGGCTGTAAGTGTCACGCCCCTCCGGCATCGACCGTGCTGCCACTGCTACCACGCGCAAGCCTTCAGCGTTGAATGCTGCGGTGACCTGACGGATTTTCGCCAGCAATTCATCGCTCAAGGCTTCGTCGACTTCACCGTGACGCACCCGGCTGCACACCGACAGAACCTCCTCCACCGCGCCCTTGCAGATCAGTTGATGCGGCTGGCCGCGCCCTTCCACCACCACCGACATGCGCCGGCGGTTGAAGTCGAACGGGATCTCGTCGACCTTGCGAAACGCCGTGCCAACCTTCAGCTCACGGTGGATTTCCACATGTTCCAGCACCGCCACGTCGAGCAGGTTTTTCAGGCCGGTCTGGTAATAGCTGTTGAGGTAGGCCATTTCCAGCACGTCATCGGAGTCTTCGCCCCAGACGTCGACATTGCGCGCCAGGAAGATCTTGTCCTGGGTCAGGGTGCCGGTCTTGTCGGTGCACAGCACGTCCATGGCGCCGAAGTTCTGGATTGCATCCAGTCGTTTGACGATGACTTTCTTGCGCGACAGGAACACCGCGCCTTTGGCCAGCGTCGAGGTGACGATCATCGGCAGCATTTCCGGGGTCAGGCCCACGGCAATCGACAGCGCGAATAGCAGCGCTTCGGTCCAGTCGCCCTTGGTGAAACCGTTGATGAACAACACCAGCGGCGCCATGACAAACATGAAACGGATCAATAGCCAGCTGACTTTGTTCACGCCTTGCTGGAACGAAGTCACCGCGCGATCAGTCGCCCCGACCCGCTGTGCCAGCGCACCGAAATAGGTGCTGTTGCCGGTGGTGAGAATCACCGCCACCGCCGTCCCTGACACCACGTTGGTGCCCATGAACAGGATGTTGTCGAGTTCCAGCGGATTGCGCGTGTCGCGATCGGCCTGACGCGGGAATTTTTCCACCGGCATCGATTCGCCGGTCATCGCCGCCTGGCTGACGAACAGATCCTTGGCGCTGAGCACCCGGCAATCGGCAGGAATCATGTCGCCGGCCGAGAGCACGATCAGATCGCCGGGCACCAGTTGCTTGATCGGCAGTTCAGCACGCGGCGCATCCCGGCGCAGCACGGTGGCGGTGTTGCTGACCATCGCCTTGAGCGCGTCGGCGGCCTGGTTGGATTTGCTTTCCTGCCAGAAGCGCAGCAGCGTCGACAGCACCACCATCGAGAAAATCACGATGGCGGCCTTGAGGTCTTCGGTCAGCCACGAGATCACCGCCAACAGGGTCAGCAGCAGGTTGAACGGGTTTTTGTAGCAGTGCCACAGATGGGTCCACCATGGCAGCGGTTGCTCGTGTTCGACTTCGTTGAGGCCATGCTGCGCGCGCAGCACATCGACTTCGAAATCGGTCAGACCGTCGGTGTGGGTGCCGAGGTTCGACAGCAGCACGCCGCTGTCGCAATGGGCGGCGTCCACCAGTGTATTGGCGAGAGTCGGCGGCACTTCACGGCTGACCGTGGTGTCGTTGAGGGTTTCCAGCAAGGCCAGGCGACGGAAATGCCGGGCGATGTGGCGGGTCCGCAGGAAGCCTGCGAAAAATTCCTTGAGCGTAAGTTTCATGGCTGTTGCCCCTATGGTCAGCCGGGAAACCGTCGAGCAGGTACGTCCTCGTCTCGGGCACCGGAAAACCGGCACGGCAAGGCGTGGCGCGCCGGTCAGAAAAGACAGGCGTGTCGATAGGGCTGCAAATGACGACGATAAAGTCGACTTCACAGGCTTTTCAGTGTCGATGAGAAGGACGTCGGGACATGACCGGGACCGGTCATGATCGGGATGCCGCTGCTCGCTGTTCGGCGAGACAACGGCACAAAGGAATGCGCGTTATCTTGCCGAGAATCCGCCGGTTACAAGGACCGGCCGACAACTGTCACTCGAACAAGTACCCACTGTGGGTCTCCGCTATTGATGAAAACGCGCGAAGCTTACGCCCCGATGTCTGGAGAGTAAACCCGCAAAAGGAAGTGTGTCGGGGAATGTGGCGGGTGTTCAGGAAGGGTTCAGGATTGCCCCCGAGATCGCCGAGATCGTTCCCACGCTCTGCGTGGGAATGCAGCCGGGGACGCTCTGCGCCCCATTGGAACGCGGAGCGTCCCTTGAGGCATTCCCACGCAGAGCGTGGGAACGATCAGTGTGGAGGCTGAAAGGATACTTAGCTGGCAGTCGCCAGCAACAAGTCCATCACCGAACGGCTGTGCCCACGGTTCTTGCCATGCTCATACAGCGAGCCGGCAATCTCGTCCGCGCGGACCGGCAGGATCGACAGCAACGTATCGCTCAGACCGTGGCTGGCCTGGCAGAAGCCCTGCATGTACAGACCGGCCTTGCAGCGCTCGTCGGTAATCAGCCGGTAATTGCGGTCGACCTCGAAATCGCCCAGGTATTCCTCCAGCGGCGCCAGCAGTTTGCGATGCATCTGACGCTCGTAACCGGTGGCCAGCACGACCGCGTCGTAGGCACGCACGGTGACTTCGCCGGTGGCGTTGTTGCGCACGGTCAGTTCGATACCGCGCTCGGTGGCGGTGGCTTTCTCGACCGTGGTCAGAGTGCGGAACGCATGGCGCGCAACACCGGAAACCTTCTGGCGATAGAAGATGCCGTAGATGCGCTCGATCAGGTCGATGTCGACCACCGAATAGTTGGTGTTGTGGTACTCGTTGACCAGACGCTCACGCTCGCTGCTCTTCTGCTGGAAGATCAGGTCGGTGAATTCCGGCGAGAACACTTCGTTGACGAACGGGCTGTCGTCCGCCGGTTTCAGGGCCGAGCCGCGCAGGATCATGTCGACCTGTACCGACGGGAACGAATCGTTCAAGTCGATGAAGGCTTCCGCCGCGCTCTGGCCGCCACCGATGATCGCGATGCTCATCGGCTGGTTGTTGTTGCACGGCTGCTTGGCCATCTCGGCCAGGTATTGCGAGTGATGGAACACCCGACCGTCGCCCTTCAGTGCCTTGAACGCCTCGGGAATGCGCGGCGTACCACCGGCGCTGACCACCACCGAACGCGCGGTGCGCACGAATTGCTGGCCTTCGGTATCACGGGAAATCACCCGCAGCGCTTCGACCTGATGGTTGTGCAGCACCGGCTCGATGGTCAGCACTTCTTCACCGTAGCGGCTCTGCTCGGTGAACTGCGCGGCGACCCAGCGCAGGTAGTCGTTGTACTCCATGCGGCAGGGGTAGAAGGTGCCGAGGTTGATGAAGTCCACCAGACGGCCGTGGTGCTTGAGGTAGTTGACGAACGAGTACGGGCTGGTCGGATTGCGCAGGGTCACCAGATCCTTGAGGAAGGAAATCTGCAACTCGCTCTGGGTCGACAGGGTGTTGCCGTGCCAGCTGTAGTTGGGTTGTTTGTCGAGAAACAGAACATCCAGTTCCCCCTGGGTCGGGCCGCGCTCCTGCAGAGCGATGGCCAGCGCCAGGTTCGAAGGGCCGAAACCGACGCCGATCAGGTCGTGAACGATGGGCGATGCAATTGCCTGTGTCATTTCCAGTGTCCTCTGGACGAAAAGCCTGAGTGACCTGACCGGCCTTGAGCAGGACAGCAGATCGTCTGTTGAGTAGGAACGAGGACAGTGAAATAAAATTTAACGACGACGGCTCAATGGGCGTCCCATTGTTTGATGCGCAGGCGGCAATGCTTCATGGCGTTGACGATGTGCTTTTCCACCAGAGCCTTGGAAATCCCTAGGTGTTCGGCAATCTCGGGGTGCGACAGACCTTCGATCTTGCGCAGCAGAAAACTTTCGCGGCACAGCGGCGAAAGTTCTGCCAGGGCACGCTGAAGCATCTCCAGGCGCTGACTGTGGTCGAAGGTACTGTGAGGGGACGGAGTGAAATAGCGTTCTTCGCTGTCGAGCACATCCAGTGATTCAACCTGACGCAGGGCATTGCGCCGATGGTCGTCGATTACCAGATTGAGCGCGGTGCGGTAGAGGAAAGCCCGGGGTTGCTCGATCGGCGTGTCGCTGGAGCGCTCCAGCACCCGCACATAAGCGTCATGCACCACATCTTCGGCGACCTGGCGGTTGCCGAGCTTGGCGTTCAGGAAACACACCAATTCGCGATAGTAGTTTTCCAACATGACTCCCGGCCGCGTGGGGTGCGGTTTCTGTCCTTGAGCCCGATCCTGACCGCCCAGTGGGCAGTAGCAAGATAGTGGCAAATTGAGGGGCGTAATTTATAGTAATTCTCATATAGATTTAAAGTAGTGATTCTCTTCACCAGACAAATAGTCCTGCCGGGCAACCTGTAACTTCGTGTGTGAGCACTTAAATTCCCTTGCGCATTCATCGTTTACAGGACAGCTCCCCGTGTCTGTCGTGCCTTGCGACAGCGTTCAGCGACCCACCGAACCTGTTCACCTGCTGAACGACGGGCCGAATTCCACTGGCCGGAACCCTGCATGAAACGTCCCCGCCCCGCCCGACGCGCCCTGTTCGTTGCCCTTTGCCTGATCCCTGTCATCGCTGTTGCTGCATGGCAGGTGTTGCCGCCGGGCCGCGAGACCCTCGCCACCGTTCAAGTGACACGCGGCGATATCGAAAACAGCGTGACTGCACTCGGCACCCTGCAACCGAGGCGCTATGTGGATGTCGGTGCCCAGGCGTCCGGGCAGATCCAGAAAATTCATGTCGAGGCCGGCGATGTGGTCAAGGAAGGCCAGTTGCTGGTGGAAATCGACCCGTCCACGCAAAAGGCCAAGCTCGACGCAGGCCGGTTCTCCATCGAGAACCTCAAGGCGCAGTTGCAGGAGCAACGCGCCCAGCATGAGCTGGCGCAGCAAAAGTACCAGCGCCAGCAAAAACTCGCCGCCGGCGGCGCCACCCGCGAGGAAGACGTCCAGACCGCCCGGGCCGAAGTGCGCGCCACGCAGGCGCGCATTGACATGTTCCAGGCGCAGATCCGCCAGGCGCAAGCCAGTCTGCGCAGCGACGAAGCCGAGCTCGGCTACACGCGCATCTATGCGCCGATGTCCGGCACGGTGGTGGCGGTAGGCGCCCGGGAAGGCCAGACGCTCAACGCGCAACAGCAGACCCCGCTGATTCTGCGGATCGCGCGGCTCTCCCCGATGACCGTGTGGGCCGAAGTCTCCGAGGCCGACATCGGTCACGTCAAACCGGGCATGACCGCTTACTTCACCACCCTCAGCGGCGGCAGCCGTCGCTGGAGCAGTACCGTACGGCAGATTCTGCCGGTGCCGCCGCGCCCGCTCGAACAGAGCCAGGGCGCCAGCCCCACCAGCGGTCGCAGTGGCAGCGAACGAGTGGTGCTTTACACGGTATTGCTGGATGTCGATAACGCCGATAACACCCTGATGACCGACATGACCGCCCAGGTGTTCTTCGTTTCGCAGCAGGCACAAAACACCCTGACCGTGCCCACCGCCGCCCTGCAACACAGCGCTCGCGCGGACTGGCAACTGGCGCAGGTGGTCGCCGCCAATGGCGAGGTTCAATCCCGGGAAGTCCGTACCGGCATCCGCGACCGCTTGCGCACGCAGGTTCTTGAAGGACTTGTCGAAGGCGATCATGTCCTGAGCAGCCCGGCCACTGGCAACGGAGGCTGAATGCAAACGCCCCTGATTGACCTGCGGCAGATCCGCAAAGCCTATGGCGGCGGCGACAGTCCGCGGGTGGAAGTGCTGCGCGGCATAGATCTGTCGATTCATGCCGGCGAATTCGTGGCGATCGTCGGCGCGTCCGGTTCCGGCAAATCGACACTGATGAACATCCTCGGCTGCCTCGACCGACCGACCAGCGGCGAATACCTGTTTGCCGGTGAAGAGGTCGCGCGGCTGGACACCGACGCTCTGGCCTGGCTGCGACGCGAGGCGTTCGGCTTCGTGTTTCAGGGCTATCACCTGATTCCGTCCGGTTCGGCCCAGGAAAACGTCGAAATGCCGGCCATCTACGCAGGCACACCGGCCGCCGAACGCCACGCCCGAGCCCATGCGTTGCTGACTCGCCTGGGCCTTGCCGGGCGCACCGCCAACCGCCCGCACCAACTCTCCGGCGGACAGCAGCAGCGGGTATCGATTGCCCGTGCGCTGATGAATGGCGGTCATATCATTCTCGCCGACGAACCCACCGGTGCACTCGACAGCCAAAGCGGCGCCGAAGTCATGACCCTGCTCGATGAACTGGCGGATCAGGGCCATGTGGTGATTCTCATCACCCACGACCGCGAAGTTGCGCAACGCGCCAAGCGCATCATTGAGATCCGCGACGGCCTGATCATCAGCGACACCGCCGATCCGTCATCGCCCCCCTCGCCCGCCTCCGGCTCCGGTGCGTTGCAAGCTGTGGATCTGCGTGAGCGCCTGAACACCGGCAGCACCCAGACCGGCGCCTGGAAAGGCGAATTGGTGGACGCCGTGCAAGCGGCCTGGCGGGTGATGTGGGTCAACCGCTTTCGCACTGCACTGACCCTGCTGGGCATCGTCATCGGCGTCGCGTCCGTGGTGGTGATGCTGGCGGTGGGCGAAGGCAGCAAGCGCCAGGTGATGGCGCAAATGGGCGCCTTCGGCTCCAACATCATTTACCTCAGCGGCGCCGCCCCAAACCCGCGCACGCCACCGGGCATCATCACCCTCGATGACGTTGCCGAACTGGCCGCCCTGCCCCAGGTGGAGCGCATCATGCCGGTCAACGGCTCGACCGCCGGCGTGCGCTTCGGCAATGCCGACCACACCAGTTACGTGGGCGGCAATGACACCAATTTCCCGACCATTTTCAATTGGCCGGTGGTCCAGGGCAGCTACTTCACGCAAGCCGACGAGGACAGCG
The DNA here is from genome assembly GCF_022496685.1 of Pseudomonas sp. B707. Lineage (NCBI taxonomy): Bacteria > Pseudomonadati > Pseudomonadota > Gammaproteobacteria > Pseudomonadales > Pseudomonadaceae > Pseudomonas > Pseudomonas sp. B707. The sequence continues at coordinate 62,824 of NZ_WTVE01000029.1, forward strand.
CCGCTGCCGTGGCGGTGATCGGCACCAAGGTTCGCGACAAGCTGCTCAAGGATGTCGCCGATCCCGTCGGTCAATACATCCTGATCGAAAACGTACCGTTCCAGGTGCTCGGAGTCCTCGCGGAAAAAGGCTCCAGCTCCGGCGACTCGGACAGTGACAACCGGATCGCCGTGCCCTACTCCGCCGCCAGCATGCGCCTGTTCGGCAGCCGCAATCCCGAGTATGTGGTCATCGCCGCGCGGGACGCCCGCAAGGTCAAAGAGGCTGAGCAAGCCATCGAGCAATCGATGCTGCGCCGGCACAACGGCAAAAAGGATTTCGAGCTGACCAACAACGCCGCCATGATTCAGGCCGAGGCGCGAACCCAGGGCACGCTGTCGCTGATGCTCGGCGCGATCGCCGCCATTTCCCTGCTGGTGGGCGGCATCGGCGTGATGAACATCATGCTCATGACCGTGCGCGAGCGCACCCGGGAAATCGGCATCCGCATGGCCACCGGCGCCCGCCAGCGCGACATCCTGCGCCAGTTCCTGACCGAGGCAGTGATGCTCTCGGTGGTCGGCGGCGTTGCCGGGATCAGCCTGGCGATGCTGGTCGGTGGTGTGCTGCAACTCAGCGGCGTCGCCATGGCGTTCCAGTGGATCGCGGTGTTCGGCGCCTTCGGTTGCGCGCTGGCCACCGGCGTCATCTTCGGTTTCATGCCTGCCCGCAAGGCCGCCCGGCTCGATCCGGTCAAGGCCCTCACCAGTGAATGATCGACCTATGAAAGCCCACCTGACACTTCTCGCCGCCAGCGTTTTGCTGGCGGCGTGCGGCAGCCCCGCGCCACGCCCCGACAGCGGCCTGCGACCACCGCCCGCCTGGCAATCGCCCGAACATCCCGGCGCCAGCCAAAGCGATCGACAATGGTGGACGCATTTCGGCAGCACGGAACTCGATCATCTGATCGAACAGGCCCGACTGGGCAGCCATGACCTGGCCGCCGCCGTCGCCCGAGTGAGGCAGGCGCAGGCCAGCGCGACAATCGCCGGTGCGCCGCTGCTGCCCGAGGTCAAGGCCGGGCTGAATGCCAATCGCCAGAAACTCCTGCACGGCAAAGGCTACAGCCAGCTCGACGTGAACCCCGACAACCGCTCGCTGGATTACTACGACGCCGAGTTGAGCGCCAGTTACGAAATCGATTTCTGGGGCGGCAAACGCGCCGCCCGGGACAGCGCGGTGTTCGGTGTGCAAGCCAGTGAATTCGACCGTTCAACGGTGGAACTGACCCTGCAAAGTGCCGTCGCCAATAGCTACACACAGGCCCTGGCGCTGCGCGAACAGGCGCGGATCGCCGAACTCAATCTGACCAATGCGCAAAGCGTTCTGCATCTGGTGCAGACCCGCTACGACGCCGGCAGCGCCACCGCGCTGGAACTGGCCCAGCAGAAAAGCCTGGTCGCCGAACAACAGCGCAAACTGCCGTTGGTGCAACAACAGGCCCGCGAGGCGCTAATTACCCTGGCCGCGCTGCTCGGCAAACCGGTGCAGGAGCTGCCGACACCCCGGCAGGCATTTGCTCAACTGCAATGGCCGGACATCGCCAGCGGCGTGCCCAGCGACCTGCTGCAACGGCGCCCGGACATCGCCAGCGCCGAAGCCAGACTGGCCGCCGCCCAGGCCGATGTGACCGTCGCCCGCGCCGCCATGCTGCCCAAGGTTACGCTGACCGCCAGCCTCGGCACCGGCGCCGACCTCGCATCGGATCTGCTGCGCACGACGTTCTACAACCTGTCGTCAGGTCTGGTGGCACCGATCTTCAACAATGGCCGCCTGCGTGCCGAACGCGACAAGGCCACGGCGCGCCAGGAAGAATTGCTGGAGGCATATCGCGGCGCAATCATCAATGGCTTTGCGGACGTGGAAAAAGCCCTGACGAGCATTCGCGGCCTCGATGAACAGCGTCAATGGCAAGGCGAGGAACTGCGCCAGGCACAGACCGCGTTCGATATCGCCCAGAGCCGCTATCAGGCCGGCGCCGAGGATCTGCTGACGGTGTTGCAGACTCAACGCACGCTGTATGCCGCCCAGGACATGAACGTGCAGCTGCGGCTGTCACGCCTGCAGGCCAGCATTGCGCTGTACAAGGCGCTGGGCGGGGGCTGGCAAGTCATCTGAACAGCGCTTTGTTCAAGGCAAAAAAATCGCAGCCCGACACTGCGATTTTTTTTGCCTTCAGAGTTGTCGCCCCTTGACCTTCAGATGCCTGGCGTACCACGGCCGCTGCGGCACTTTGCGGAACAGGTCGGCCATGTTGTCTTCATCGCCGAACGTGATGCGCAATGCCAGCTTCATGGTCTCCGGGTCCATCTCCACCGAACGTCCCGCCTGAAGGCCGGGAACGGTGCTGCAACCATGGGTGTCCGGGCCGAGCCACGGATCATCGACCTCGACCCAGCGCCCCGGTGCAAACCATTGGACGCCATTGACTTGCAGGCGGCTCACTTCACCTGGATGAAAGCGTTCGTGAGCGCGATACCAGTCTTCGATGCGGTCGTCGATCCAGCCATGGAAACGCCAGAACACCGGGTTCACATGGGAGGAAAACGGATCGCCGAGAAAATCGTTTTCCGGGGCATACCAGCGCGCCGCGAAGTCAGCCTGATCCCGGGCCATCGGCACCGGAATATCGTTGGACGGATCACGGGCCACCGATGCCCAGCGCATGTGCAGCCAGTCGTGCAGGCCCAGCTCGACTTCCGAGCCGAACTGGCCGAGCGTCAGCTTCGAGAGATAGCGCGGATCGGTGTACTGCGATTCCCAGACCTGGAAGTTGCTGTGGTAGGTCTCGGCCGTCTTGATGTCGCTGACCCACTGTGTGTATTCGTCATCGCCTTCCGTCAGCCAGGTCGGCGGCAAGGCATCGCCGTCGTGGTTGTCGAAGTAGCGGGCGAACCCCAGACGATCACGCTCGAGCTCCGGTTGCGGCGCGGGGAATTTCAACCAGGACGGCAAGTCCTGCATTGAGCGGGCGGTGCCCAGCATATGCCGGTGCATGAAGAAAAAGTCGATGCCCGAGCCGTTGCGATCCTTGCGCGGACCGCGCGCATCACGCTCCTTGTAACGCGGGCCGGGTTGCCAGCCGATGCCGCGCAACGCATCGCGTTTTTTCTCGGACAGTTTGTGCCACTTGTCCCGCGAGGCATGCCAGAGCTGGTGAAACAGGCGATGCTCGGGCGACACCAGCCACGCCAGCAAGGTCGGGTTCAAACCGGTTCGCTCACGAGCCTCGGGGAAACGGCGTTTGATGGCGATGAAACGGTTATCGAGCTCCGGCAGACCCAACGGCCGATCCAGGCGCAGCACCTGACCGGTGAACGTGCCGCTACCGGCATTGCCGAAGGCTGCCCAGACTTCGTCCAGTTTGACATCGAGCTCGTAGACCGCTGGCGCCTGTGGCTGGTCCGGGCGCATCAGACGCCAGTACAACTGCGCGCCATTGCCCGAGACCAGATCGCCAATGACGTCATAGCGGGGCAAACCGTCGCCCCGCAACCGCGCGCCGGTGTCGAGACAGCCGCGCAAGCCGCGCCCGCGCTGGGCAATATCGAGAAACAATTCCAGGCCTTCACGGGGCAGGCCGTCGAGTCCGGCATCGGCGCCCGTGAAACGGATGTCCCAGACACCGCGCAGGTTGTCGGCCAACTGCTGGCCGGCAGTGTCCGCCAGATCCACCGTGGCCTCGCCCGGCGTGATCGGCTCCTCCTCGCGGGTCAGCTCACGATGTGCATAAAAAGCGGCAGGCAGCGCAGCGCCCGTGAGTGCCATGCCCGCCATGAACCAGCGTCGAGAGATCGTCATTGCCCTACCTGTGTCAGCCATGAAGCAGGCTTTATCCAAGCTAGAACGTTTGCTGGTGCGACAAATTTATCGCCTGCCCGAAAAGATCTCCGAACGCCCGGACCGCGTTCGCGCGTTCTTTTGTCGCGTCGCTAAATTGTTTGCCTCCCCAGTCGTTCCTCCCAGATAGCAAAGGCCCCTGCGCCTGTACCTCGACGGCGAACCTGAATGAGATGGCAATGACAAAACCGCGTTCGAAAAAGGCTCTATACATCGGCCTGCCGCTGGCCTTGGCGATCAGCGCCGGCGCAGGCTTTCTGGCCTGGGATTACTGGTTCAGGGACAACCCCGGCTACCCGGTCAAGGTGATGAAACAGGCCACCGAACTGCAGGAGCGGATCCTGTCGTTCGACAGCCACATCACCGTGCCCTTGAGTTTCGGCGCCCATGGCAATGAAGCCGACAAGGACGGCTCCGGGCAGTTCGACCTGATCAAGGCCAACCGTGGACGGCTGTCCGGCGCGGCGCTGACGGTGTTCGGCTGGCCGGAGATGTGGAACGGCCCGAACGCGCCGCACCGGCCTACCGACGGTTTCGTCGAAGAGGCCCGCAATCAACAGGAAGTGCGCTACAAGATCATCTCGGGCCTGGTGCGCGACTTCCCCAATCAGGTCGGCATCGCCTATACCCCTGACGATTTCCGCCGCCTGCACGGCGAAGGCAAGTTTGCGATTTTCATCAGCATGCTCAACGCCTACCCGCTGGGTAACGACCTGAGCAAACTGGACCTGTGGGCCGGTCGTGGCATGCGCATGTTCGGCTTCAGCTATATCGGCAACAACAGCTGGGCAGACTCCTCGCGCCCGTTGCCGTTTTTCAATGATTCCCCGGATGCGCTGGACGGCCTCTCGGACATCGGCAAACAGGCCGTGCACCGCCTCAATGACCTGGGCGTGATCATCGACGTCTCGCAGATGTCGACCAAGGGCCTGGAGCAGGTTGCGCAACTGAGCCGTACACCGCTGGTGGCTTCGCACTCCGCGCCGAGAGCGGCGGTGGACATTCCGCGTAACCTAAGCGACAAGGAACTGCAGCTGATCAAGAACAGCGGCGGCGTGGTGCAGGTGGTCGGTTTCTCGCAGTACCTCAAACCGCTGACCCAGGGCACCCAGGACAAACTCAACGCCCTGCGCGCCCGCTTCGATCTGCCGCCTCTGCCGAACCTGGCCATGGCGCTGATGCCGGGCGACCCGATCATCACCGCCTGGTCGGAACAGAAACTCGGTCAGTACGCCAGCGGCCTGTACGGAATTCTCGAAGAGGAACCGAAAGCCACCCTGAAGGACTTCGGCGACGCCATCGACTACACCGTGCGCAAGATCGGCATCGACCACGTCGGCATCTCTTCGGACTTCAATGACGGCGGCGGAATCAAGGGCTGGGAAAACGTCGGCGAGATCCGCAACGTCACCGCCGAACTGATCCAGCGCGGTTACTCCGAAGCCGACATCGCCAAGCTGTGGGGCGGCAACTTCCTGCGGGTCTGGGATCAGGTGCAGAAAGCCGCCAAACCTGCCCTGATCTCCCGTCAGGACACGACCCGACCATGACTGACCGCCGCACTTTTCTGAAGCAGGCCGGCGTACTGGCCGCCGCCCTGCCTCTGGGCGTCAGCCTGGCTGAGCCGGCCCGCGCCGCCGCTTCGCCGCAGGACAAATGGTTGGCCTTGCGCGGGATGTTCGAACAGGATCCGGACGCGATCCACTTCGCCAACTTCCTGGTGACATCGCACCCAAGGCCCGTGCGCGAGGCTATCGCTCGCCATCGTGAGGACATCGACCGCAATCCGGGCCTGGCGATGGACTGGGATCTGGGCGTCACCGAACAGCGCGAAGAGAACGTGCGGGTCTGGGCCGGCCAGTACTTGCAGGCCAGGCCGAGCCAGATCGCCCTCACCGGCAGCACCACCGAAGGTCTGGCGATGATCTACGGCAGTGTGCACGTACGCCCGGACCAGGAAATCCTGACCACGGTTCACGAGCATTACTCCACCCGCAACATCCTCGACTTCCGCACCGCCCGCGACGGCACCCGGGTGCGCAAGCTCACGCTGTTCGAGAACCCGCAAAGCGTTTCGACGGATCAGGTGCTCGACACCATCAATCGCAACATCCGCCCCGAAACCCGCGTTCTCGGCATGACCTGGGTGCACTCGGGCAGCGGTGTGAAACTGCCGATTGGCGATATCGCCCGCCTCGTCGACGAACACAACCGAAACCGCGACGACAAGGACCGGATCATTTACGTGGTCGACGGCGTGCACGGTTTTGGTGTCGAAGACCTGAGCTTCCCGCAGATGAACTGCGATTTCTTCATCGCCGGCACGCACAAATGGATGTTCGGCCCGCGCGGCACCGGCATCGTCTGCAGTCGCAGCGACGAGGTGAAATACGTCAGCCCCAGCGTGCCGACCTTCTCCGAAGCCACGACCTTCGCCAAGACCATGACGCCCGGCGGCTATCACGCCTTCGAACATCGCTGGGCGGTGGACGAGGCGTTCAAGCTTCACCTGCAACTGGGCAAGGCCGACGTGCAGGCGCGCATCCATCAGCTCAACAGCTATTTGAAGCAGCGCTTGCTGGAACAGCCGAATGTCGAACTGGTGACCCCGGTCGATCCGGAGTTCTCTGCCGGTTTCAGCTTCTTCCGGGTCAAGGGCCGTGACAGCGATGACATCGCCGCCCGCCTGATGAAACACCGCGTGGTCTGTGATGCCGTCAGCCGCGACGTCGGCCCGGTGATCCGGACCGCGCCCGGTCTGCTCAACACTGAAGCCGAAGTGGACCGTTTCCTCGATTTGCTGGGCAAGACGCTGCGCGCCTGACCCCTGCGCCCCGGTTTCCTTTAAACAGAGACGACTCATGAAAAAGCCTCACGCCTCAATCACCTTCAAGGCATTGCCCGCCCTGGCCCTGACCGCCCTGTGCGCGGGCCTTCTGCCGGGCGCCGCCGTGGCAGCCACCCCGCCGGCCCCCGGCAAAGTGTTCAAGGACTGCAAGGACTGTCCGGAAATGGTGGCGTTGCCAACCGGCAGTTACACCATGGGCACACCGGACGACGAAGTCGGCCGCGAGCCCGACGAAGGCCCGCGCCACGAAGTGACCTTCACCCGACCGTTCGCCATCAGCCGCTTTCAGGTGCTGGTCGGCGAGTGGGATGCGTATGTCCGCGAGACCGGCGCCAAGCCCTATGACTTCGATGATCGCCCGGGCCGCCGCTGCACCGCCGGCAAGCCCGAGTTCAAACAGACCAAACGCGACCCGGCCGTCTGCATGAACGTGGCCGAAGCCCAGGGCTACATCGACTGGCTGTCGAAAAAGACCGGCCACCGCTATCGCCTGCCGAGCGAGTCGATCCGCGAATACGCGGCCCGTGGCGGCAGCACCGGTTCGTTCCCCTTCCCGTTCGACGAAGGCAGCGACTACCAGATTTCCAAACACGCCAACACCTACGGCGCCGCCGACGGTTACAACTTCACGTCCCCGGCCGGCACCTTCCCGGCCAACGCCTTTGGCGTGTACGACGCCCACGGCAACGTCTACGAATGGACGGCCGACTGTTATCACAAGGATTACTCCGGCGTACCCAACGACGGCCGCCCATGGGTACAGGAAAACTGCGAACGCCAGATCATGCGCGGCAACGACTGGGGCGAAGCACCGGTGTTTTCCCGTTCCGGCAACCGCAACAGCAGCTGGCCGACCAGCAAGGGCGACTGGCTGGGCTTTCGCGTAGTGCGCGACCTCTGAACCCGACTGTCAGCGACCGCAGCCCGTCTGCGGTCGTTTAAAGAAACCCCGTGACCATTCGTTTTCCTTACATACCGGCACTCCCTCCGCACCGAAGCAGGAATCCTCCATGACCAAGCCAACGCGTGGGGCGATCAACGAATTGTTCGCCCTGCTCAAGCCCTTCCGCCTGATTGTCTGCGTATCCATCGTGCTCGGCATGATCGGCGGCCTGAGCGTCACCGTGCTGCTGGCGACCATCAACAACGCCTTGCACTCGGCCGACGGACTGACCCGCACCGTGGTCATGATTTTCGCCGGGCTGTGCGCCCTGGCCTTGCTGACCACGATCCTGTCCGACATCGGCACCAACTACGTCGGCCAACACATCATTGCCCGCCTGCGCAAAGAGCTGGGGGAGAAAGTGCTGTCGGCGCCGATCGACCAGATCGAACGCTATCGCAGCCACCGCCTGATTCCGGTGCTGACCCACGACGTGGACACCATCAGCGACTTCGCTTTCGCGTTTGCACCGCTGGCCATTTCCATGACCGTGACCCTGGGGTGCCTCGGCTACCTGGCGATGCTGTCCTGGCCGATGTTCCTGATGATGCTGGTGGCAATCGCCATCGGCACCACCATCCAGGCGATTGCCCGGGCCAAGGGCATGCGCGGGTTTTACGCTGCGCGCGACTCCGAAGACGAACTGCAAAAGCACTACAACGCGATTGCCGAAGGCGCCAAGGAACTGCGCATCCATCGCCCGCGCCGCCAGCGCATGTTTGTGTCGGGTATCCAGAAGACCGCCGAAAAGATCTGCGACACCCAGATCAAATCCATCAACACGTTCGTGATCGCCAAGTCCTTCGGATCGATGCTGTTCTTCGTGGTGATCGGCATGGCCCTGGCCCTGCAATCGTTCTGGCCGAGCGGTGACAAGGCCGTGATGAGCGGCTTCGTGCTGGTGCTGCTGTACATGAAGGGCCCGCTGGAACATCTGGTCAGCACACTGCCGATCATCAGCCGCGCACAGATTGCCTTCCGCCGGATTGCCGAACTGAGCGAGCAGTTCTCCTCGCCCGAGCCGCACCTGCTGCTGGAAGACCAGGGCAAGAAGCCTGGTGCCGTCAACCGTCTGGAATTGAACAATGTGCGTTATGCCTTCCCGCCGGTTGCAGGCAGCGAACCGTTCCGCCTCGGACCGGTCAACCTGCGCATCGAGCAAGGCGACATCGTGTTTATCGTCGGTGAAAACGGCTGCGGCAAAACCACCCTGATCAAATTGCTGCTGGGCCTGTATGCGCCGACCGAAGGCGAAATCCGGGTCAACGGTCAGCCGATCACCGCGTTGAACCGTGACGACTACCGCCAGAACTTCACCACGATCTTTGCCGACTACTACCTGTTCGACGACCTGATCCAGGGAGACCGCGAAGTACCGCAGGACGCTACCCGCTACCTCGAGCGCCTGGAGATCGCGCACAAGGTCAGCGTGCGCGACGGAGCGTTCACCACCACCGACCTGTCCACCGGCCAGCGCAAGCGCCTGGCACTGGTCAACGCCTGGCTCGAAGAGCGCCCGGTGCTGGTGTTCGACGAATGGGCCGCCGATCAGGACCCGACATTCCGACGGATTTTCTACACCGAACTCCTGCCCGACCTGAAACGGCTGGGCAAGACCATCATCGTGATCTCCCACGATGACCGTTACTTCGACGTTGCCGATCAACTGGTGCGCATGGAGGCCGGAAAGGTCAAAAGCGAACTGCAAACCGCTTGATCGACGAAGCCGCGGCCAGACCGGAAAAATATTTTCCGGTTTACCGCGGCTTTCTCGTCTTAATGAGATGAATAAGAACCATTAACAACTATACCTGCCAAGGTCTTAACCTCATGTCCGCATCCCGCTTCATGCTTCGCCCACTGACCCGAGCCCTGCTCATGCACGGTGCTACCCGCTCCCGTCTGGCCACCACCGGCCTGGGACTGGCAATGACGCTGGCCGTCGCCCCGTATGTCCAGGCCCAGGAATGGACCCTGAACATCCCGGCGCAACCTTTGGCCCAGGCCCTGCAATCGCTCGGTCAGCAGACCAGCCTGCAAATCATCTACAGCCCGGAAAGCCTGCAAGGCCTGCGCTCCACCGCCCTGAACGGCCGGTACGCGGACGACAGCGCCATCGCGGCCATCCTCAAGGGCACCGGCATCCGTCATCAGCGTGACGGCAATACCGTGACCCTGCTGGCCCCCGCCACCGGCAGCGCGATGGAACTGGCACCGACCAACATCGACGGGCAACGACTGACGGCCACTACCGAAGGCAGCAACTCCTACACCACCGGTGGCGTGACCATCGGCAAGGGCGTGCACTCGCTGAAGGAAACCCCGCAGTCGGTCACGGTCATGACCCGCAAGATGCTGGACGACCAGAACCTCAACACCATCGAACAAGTGATGGAAAAGACTCCGGGCATCACCGTTTACGACTCGCCCATGGGCGGCAAGTATTTCTACTCGCGCGGCTTCCGCATGACCGGCCAGTACCAGTACGACGGCGTGCCGCTGGACATCGGCAGCAGCTACGTACAGGCAGACAGCTTCAACAGCGACATGGCCATTTATGACCGCGTCGAAGTGCTGCGCGGTGCTGCCGGCATGATGAAAGGCGCAGGCGGTACGGCCGGTGGCGTCAACTTCGTGCGCAAGCGCGGCCAGGACACCCCGCACACCCAACTGTCGCTGTCGGCAGGCTCGTGGGACAACTATCGCGGTCAGGTCGACACCGGCGGCCCGCTGAACGACGCCGGCACCCTCCGTGGCCGCGCCGTGGTCACCCAGCAGACCCGTCAGTACTTCTATGACGTGGCCAGCCGCAAGGACCAGATCTACTACGGTGCCCTGGACTTCGACCTCAGCCCCGACACCACCCTGGGCCTGGGCATGGCCTATGAAGACGTCGACGCCACGCCTTGCTGGGGCGGTCTGCCGCGCTACGCCGATGGCTCCGACCTGCACCTCAAGCGCTCCACCTGCCTGAACACCTCGTGGAACAACCAGCGCAGCAAACGCGCCACCTACTTCGGCGACGTGAAACACCAGTTCAACGACGACTGGTCCCTGAAAGTGGCCGGGGTCTTCTCGCGCAACACCCAGGACATGGAATACGCGTTCCCGAGCGGCGCGGTGCCGGTAGGCGCCACCAGCTCCAACACGCTGATGCTGGGGAGCATCTACGACTACGAGCAGACCGACTACGGCTTCGATGCCTACGTGGACGGCAAATTCGACGCGTTCGGCCAGCAGCACGAACTCACCGTCGGCGCCAACGCCAGCCGTTCCCACAAGGATGACTTCTACGCCGTGGCGGCCTTGCCACAGCGCCAGAACGTACTGAACCCGAACCATCACCTGCCCCAGCCTGACGAAAGCTACTACCTGGCCAATGCCTCCCGGGGCGGTCCGGTAGATATGCACATCAAGCAATACGGTGTTTACTCCACCGCCCGCCTGAAGCTGGCAGATCCACTGACCTTCGTGCTGGGCAGCCGTGTCAGCTGGTACAAGTCCGACACCGACTCCGTGCAGTACTTCCGCGGCGAAGGCACCCCGGTCAACACCAAGTCCACCGAAACCGGACAGGTCACCCCGTTTGCCGGGCTGTTGTTCGATCTCAACGACAACCTGACCGCGTACGCCAGCTACACCGATATCTTCACCCCGCAAGGCGGCTACAAGACCATCGACGGCGGCACCCTCAAACCCCTGATCGGCCAGAGCTACGAGCTGGGGATCAAGGGCGAGTGGTTCGACGGTCGCCTGAACAGCTCCTTCAACCTGTTCCGCACCATTCAGAAAGATGCGGCCCAGGATGACCCGCGCTGTGAAGACAGTTCCTGCTCGCTGAACTCCGGCAAGGTCCGCGCCCAGGGCTTCGAAGCGGAAGTCAGCGGTGAAGTGATCGATCGCCTGCAACTGCTGGCCGGCTACACCTACACCCAGACCAAAGTGCTGGAAGACGCCGACGCCACCCAGGACGGCGTGATCTACAACTCCTACGTACCACGTCACCTGCTGCGCGTCTGGGGTGATTACAGCCTGAGCGGCCCTCTGGATCGCGTCACCATCGGTGCCGGCGTCAACGCCCAGAGCGGCAACTACCGCACCTCGCCACTGGGCGGTGACAACATCACCCAGTCGGGTTACGCGGTCTGGAACGGTCGCATCGGCTACCGCATCGATGACACCTGGTCCGTCGCCCTCAACGGCAACAACCTGTTCGACAAACGCTACTACGCCACTGTGGGCACCGAAGGTTTCGGTAACTTCTACGGCGACCCGCGCAATTTCGTGATGTCGGTCAAAGCTGACTTCTGATTACAGCGACCATGAAAAAACCCCGCATTGCGGGGTTTTTTCTGGCCTGCGAATTTGTCTGAGGTTCAGCTCAATGCGCGATGCAGCGCCCGGCTCAGGGTTTCGTGTACCTGCAGGACATCGGGCATCACCGACGCCAGCCTGAGCAAGTCGTGGGTCAGCCCCGGGCAGTGCTCGAGCTCGACGCTCACACCGTGCTCACGCAACTTGTCGACATACGCCTGGCCCTCATCGAGCAGCGGATCGAACCCGGCCAGCACGACAATGGCCGGGGCGACGCCACGCAGATCTTCGGCCAGCAACGGCGAGAAACGCCAGTCCAGATAATCTTCCGGGGTGCGCGCGTAATGCCCATAAAACCAGTCCAGTGTCTCGTCTTCCAGCAGATAGCCTTCGCTGAACAGGGCCCGCGAATCATGGGCACGGGAGGCGTCGGTGACTGGATAGCACAACAACTGAACCTTGGGTGCGATGGCCACGGTGTGCGGCTGAACCACCGCTTGCACCGCCAGTACGGTGGCCAGCGTGGCCCCGGCGCTGTCACCGCCGAAGGCGACCCGGCCCGAGTCCAGGCCCAACGAAGCCGCGTGTTCGGCCAGCCACGACAAGGCGTCCTCACCGTCTTCCAGTGCCGTCGGGAAACGGTGCTCCGGCGCCAGTCGATAGCCCACGGAGAGCACCGCGCATGGCGTGCGCCGGCAGAACTCGCGACACACGCCGTCATGGGAATCGAGGCTTCCGACCACAAACCCGCCACCGTGGAAATACACCAGCACCGGCATTGGCGCTGACACACCGTGCGGGCGATAAAGTCGCAGTGCCAGCGGCGCACCGTCCCGGGCGGTCGCGCTGATGGCCTGCACGTCCAGGTCTTCGGGCGCCATCCAGCGCAACTGCGCAGTGGTCTGTTCGAAGGTGTCCCGGGCCTGGGCCGGAGTCATTTGGTGCAGCGCCGGCAGACCGGCATCCTGGCTGTCTTGAGCCAGGTCGAGAAAGGCTTCCAGATCAGGGTGTAACGACATCGCGAAGATCCTTGTATCAGCAAAAAAGGGGCGCGCCTCGGCAACGCCCCTCAAAAATGATCCAGCGTGCAGCGATCAGCCCACACGCGCCATGCAATGCTCGATCAGCGCTTCAAGTTCACGCTGGTAATCCTGCATCAGTGCGTCCATGGTGCCGGCGCGATAACGCTGGCTGCTGTAGATGCAACGCAACGCCAACTGGCCGTCATACACCTGGCCGACAATTTCCAGCCAGTTGCCCAGGTTCGCCTTCAGGCTGTAGTTGTCGCCGGTTTCTTCCAGCGCCGGCACCAGCAGAGCCTGCTCGTCGAAACTCTGGTCGAACTGCCCCAGGTAGTTGAACGTCACCCGCGCCTGCGGCAGATCCGCCAGTTGCCGGGACACCTCGGCGCCCGCCAGATGACGAAGCACGCCATACCCGATGCCCTTCTGCGGCACCGCCGCCAGCTGCGCCTGTACGTCGATGATCGAACGTCCGATATCGTCGCTGTCCGGACGCAACCGGACCGGGAACATGCTGGTGAACCAGCCAAGGCTGCGGCTCAGGTCGATGGATTCGAACAGATCCTCGCGGCCGTGCCCTTCCAGCAGAATCAGCGCCGATGGCTGACCGCTCCAGCGGCACAGTGCCCGACCGAGTGCCGACAGCAGCAGGTCGTTGATTTGCGTGCGATAGACCGCCGGCGCCTGCTTGAGCAATTGTTCGGTGTGCTCGCGGGACAACTTGAGCCGCGCCTGCGCCTGCTGGCGCACCTGATTCTTGCCACGGTAGTTGTCGCACGGCAGATCGACGCCCGGTTGATCGAGCTGCTCCAGCCAGTACGCCAGCTCCTGTTCGGCAATCGCCGGGGCCTGAGCCTGCAAGGCCTCGGCAAACGAACGATAGCTGCTGGTACGAATCGGCAGTTGCGGCGCCAGCCCTTGCACACACGCTTCATAAGCGGTTTTCAGGTCATCGAGCAGGATCCGCCAGGACACGGTGTCGACCACCAGGTGATGAATCACCACCAGCAGTCGCGCCTGACCGTCCGGCAGGGCGACATGCATCACCCGCCAGACCGGCCCGTCGTCCAGCTTGAGGCTGCGCTGGGCAAGGTTGGCCAGCGCTTCGACCTGTTCGCTGTTCTCGGCTTCACGGCGCCAGAGCACCGCATCGCCCTGTTCGTTGGCGGTGCAGTAGCGTTGCAGCCAGCGCCCGCTCTCCCGAGTGAAGCGCAGGCGCAGCGAGTCATGGTGTTGCTCGATCCAGCCCAGGGCCTGCTCAAGCGCATCCAGATCCAGTGGCTGACGCGCACTCAACAGCAGTGACTGGTTGTAGTGATGGGCTTCGGACATGCCCTCGGCGAAGAACCACTCCTGGATCGGCAACAGATTGAACAACCCCTCACCCGCCACCTGCGTGACGTCCACCAGCGGCTGTCCGGCGCCTTCCTTCGTCACGTTCTGTTCGACGATGCCGGCGATGGTCTGATAGCGCATCAGATCGCGCAGCTTCAGATCCATCTGCAACGTCGGATGGTTCCTGACCTGGGAAATGACCTGCAGGCTGAGGATCGAATCGCCGCCCAGTTCGAAGAAGTTATCCGTGATGCCCACCTGCTCGACTTGCAGCACCTGGGCCCAGATCTCGGCCAGCAGTGTTTCCTGCTCGTTGCGCGGGGCGACATATTCCTCGCTCTTGAAGTCCGGCTCCGGCAGCGCCTTGCGGTCGAGTTTGCCGTTGGGCGTGACCGGGAAAGCACTCAGGCAGACAATCTGCGCCGGCACCATGTACTCCGGCAGCGAGGCGCGCAGCCCGGCCTTGAGTTCATCGCCCACGTCTTCGCCCGTCGGCGTCACCACATAACCGATCAGTTGCTTGCCGGACGCATTGTCCCGGGCGATCACCAGCGCATCGGTCACACCCTCCAGTTGGCGCAGGCTGGCCTCGACTTCACCCAGCTCGATGCGAAAACCGCGCACCTTGACCTGATGGTCGATGCGCCCGACGTAATCGACCACGCCGTCCTGACGCAAACGCACCAGGTCGCCGCTGCGATACAGGCGCTCGCCGACCGCGAACGGATTGGGTACGAAGCGCTCGCAGGTCAGATCCGCACGGCCGTGGTAACCACGGGCAACCCCGTAACCGCCGATGTACAGCTCACCGGCAAAACCTGGCGGCAGCGGGTTCAGATCCTCGTCCAGCACGTACAGCGAACGTGCGCCGACGGCACGACCGATCGGTGCATAGGCCGCTTCACAATGCTGGCTCACCGGGACCTTCCAGAGCATCGGCGTGACCACGGTTTCCGTCGGGCCATAACCGTTGGTGAAGTACTCGGGACGCAGGGCCGCCTTCACCTGTTCGAAGGTCTGGTCCGGCACGGCATCACCGCCGAAGCAGTAGATGCGCACCGGTGGCGGCGCGATGCCGCTGGCCGCCGCGTACTCGGCCAACTGTTTGAGATAGGCCGGCGGGAAGCAAGCGATGGTGACGCCATACTCGTGCAAGGCGGCGTAGGTCTGCTCCGGCGTCCACAGGCAACCGTCGCGAATCACCAGACGGCCACCGCTGTAGAGCGTGCTCAACCAGCGTTCATGGGCACCGTCGAAAGCGAATGACATGAAGTGCAGCTCGCAGCTGCTGGCGTCCATTTCATACAGCTCGGCGATGGCCTGACAGTGCATGCTCAACGGCCCTTGCGTGACCGCAACCCCCTTCGGCCGCCCAGTGGAACCGGAGGTATAAACCAGATACGCCAGCCCCTGCTCCTGAACGCGGCAAACCGGCGCGTGATCGGGGTAGCGGGACTCGTCGAGATGATCGATTTCCAGGCGCAGCAGTCCCTCGGGCGCCGGCAAGGTGGCGCGCAGGCTGCTCTGGGTCAGCAACAGGGCCATGCCCGAATCCTCGATCATGTACGCCAGTCGCTCAGGCGGATAATCGATGTCCAGCGGCACGTACGCCGCACCGCTCTTGAGCACGGCGAGGAAGCTGACGACCATTTCCAGCGAGCGCGGCAGCGCCACGCCGATCACCACTTCCGGGCCCGCACCGTGTTCGGTCAGGCAGTGGGCCAGACGATTGGCCCGTTGTTCAAGTTCGGCATAGCTCAGGCTCAACCCGGCGCACTGCAGGGCGATAGCCTCTGGTTGATGCTGCGCATGCCGGCTGATCAGTTGCGGCAGCAGCACCGGTTCGTGGCTGGAGACCGGTTCGGCGCTCCAGGCCTGGATCGCCTGCCACTGCTCGTTCGACAGGCGCTGCAGATTGCCCAGTCGCTCGTAAGGCGCACGCACCATCGCTTCGAGGGTGTTTTCCAGCGTCAGGCGAATGCCTTCCACGGCCTCGGCGCTGAAGTGGCTGCGCAGGTACAGGTACTCGATCGACAGCTCGTCACCCAGCATTACCGCGAGGTCCATCGGTACGTTGGTCACGCCGTGGCCGATGGATTTGCCGAAGGTCAGGTCGGTGTCGTTTTCTTCTTGCAGGCGATCATCGATCGGGAAGTTCTCGAACACGATGATGCTGTCGAACAGTGCCTGCCCACCGAGGTTGGACCAGCGCTGCACATCGGCCAGCGGCGCCTGGGAATAGTCACGAATGTCCAGGTTGTAGGCCTGCACTTCGCCGAGCCAGTCCGCCAGGCGCTGATCGGCCTGCGGCGTCTGGATGATCGGCAAGGTGTTGATGAACAGACCCAGCATGTTGCCGACATTCGCCAGCCCTTCGGGACGCCCCGAAACCGTGGCACCGAACGTGACCGTGCGCTGCCCGGTGTAACGCTGCAACAGCAGCAGCCAGGCACCCTGAATCAACGTGTTGGGGGTGATGCGCAGGTCGCGGCAGAACTGCAGCAGGCGTGCGGTTTGCGCCTGATCCCAGTTCGAGTAGATCGCATCGTGGCCGCAGACATCGGCCGAATGGCGCGGATGGATCGCCTGGCTCAACGCCGTCGGCTCGTTGACCGCCGCCAGACGCGCTTTCCAGAACAGCTCCTGCGCGTCCTGATCCTGTGCCTGCAACCAGGCGATGAAGTCGCGGTAACGACCGTTCTCACCGCTGACCTTGCCCTTGGAGTAGTACTGCAAGACTTCGCCGAACAGGCGCGAACTGCTCCAGCCGTCCATCAAGATGTGGTGGCTGGTCCAGATCATCTGATAGCGGTCATCGCTCAGGCGCAACAGCGTCACCCGCTGCAGACGTGCCTGGGACAGATCGAAGCCGAGGGCACGATCATCGCTGGCGAATTCGGCGATCAACTCATCGCTGACCTCACGCTCGCGCCAGTCGAGCACCTGCATCTGCAGCGGGGCCTGACGATGGACCACTTGCAACGGCTTGGCCAGCCCGTCCTGCCAGTGAAAACTGGTCCGCAGGATCGCCTGGCGATCGATGACAAATTCCCAGGCGCCCCGGAAACGCTCCACATCCAGGCCCTGGATCGGCAAGCTGACCTGGTTGACGTACAGGCTGCTGCCATTGTCCGAGAGCGTGTGGAACAGCATGCCCTCCTGCATCGGCGACAGCGGATAAACGTCCTCGATCCGATCCGCCGGCACCGGCAACGCATCGAGCTGCGCCTGCTCCAGACGCGCCAGCGGGTAGTTTTCCGGCGTGCCGTCGGCCTGCTGCGCGGACTCCACCGACGCCACCGTCGCCAGTTTCTGCACGGTCTGTTGCTGGAACAGATCCTTGGGGGTAAAGCGGATGCCCTGCTGGCGCGCACGGCTGACCAGCTGGATGGAGATGATCGAATCACCGCCCAGGCTGAAGAAGTTATCGGTCACACCGACCCGGTCAATCTTCAGGATGTCCTGCCAGACCACCACCAGCTGTTGCTCAAGCTCCGTTGACGGGGCGACATAGTCCCGGGCCGACTGATTGACGTCCGGTGCCGGCAAGGCTTTGCGGTCCAGCTTGCCGTTGGGGGTCAGCGGCAGCGCCTCGAGGTACAGCCACTGCGCAGGCACCATGTAATCCGGCAAGTGTGCCTTGAGGGCGGACTGCAGCGATTCGCTCAGCTCATCCTGTTCCTGAAGGCTGAGGCCAGATTGGGTCGGCACCACATACGCCACCAGTTGTTGACCGCTGAGGCCGTCCACCGCCAGCACCACGCCTTCGTGCACGCGGTCATGGGCCAGCAGACGCGCTTCGATTTCACCCAGTTCAATACGGAACCCGCGCACCTTGACCTGATGGTCGATGCGGCCCACGTATTCGATCCGCCCATCGTCCCACAGGCGCGTCAGGTCGCCGGTGCGGTACATCCGCTCGCCGCTGGTCGAGGCCGGGTTCGGCACAAAACGCTCGGCGGTCAGGCCCGGACGGAACAGGTAACCGCGGGTGATGCCGTCACCGGCCAGATACAGCTCGGCCGCCACCCCGATCGGCGACGCTTGCAGTTGCCCGTCCAGCAGGTACGCGGTGGTGTTGACCAGCGGCCGGCCGATATTCGCCTGGCCGCCGGCTTCGCGGCGGGTCCAGGTCGAATAGGTGGTGTCTTCCGACGGCCCGTACAGGTCATAGACGTGCTCGACCGAGGTCTCGCTGTACAGGCTGTCGACCACACTTTGCTTGAGCGGCTCGCCGGCCAGATTGATGATCCGCACGCCATTCGGAATATGCCCGGCACGGTGCAAGGCAGCGATCGCCGACGGCACGGTGTTGATCAGACGCACCTGATCGCGCTCCGGCAGGTCCGGCAGTTCCAGAGCATTGCGCGCCATGACGATCGAACCGCCCCGCGCGAGGGTGACGAAAATCTCCCACACCGACAGGTCGAAGCAGACCGAGGTCGATGCCAGCACACCTTGCAGATCGGCTTCGCTGTAAACGTCGGCGGACCAGTGGATCAGTGCCTGGACGTTACGGTGGGCAATCGCTACGCCTTTAGGTTTGCCGGTGGAACCGGAGGTGTAGATGACGTAGGCCAGGTTCGCCGAATCGCCACGCACGTCGAGGTTATCGGCAGCCTCATCGGCAAAGGCCTCACCGCCCGCCTCCACCAGCAGCACCTGCGCGTCGGTCTGCGGCAGTTGCGCCAGCAACGATTGTTGCGTCAGCAGGACCTTCGCCTGGCTGTCTTCCAGCATGTACGCCACGCGGTCGGCCGGGTAGTCCGGATCCAGTGGCACGTAGGTGCCACCGGCCTTGAGCACCGCCATCAAGGCAATCACCAGTTCCGCCGAGCGCGGCATCGCCACGCCCACCCGAACCTCGGCGCCGACACCCAGCGACACCAGATAACGCGCCAGTTGGTTGGCCCGGCGATTGAGTTCGGCATAACTCAGGGCCACACCGCCATGGCTCAGGGCCACAGCGTGCGGACGGGCCTGGACCTGCGCCTCGAAGCTTTGATGAATCAGACGCTCGGCCGGATACCCGGCGTGGTTGTCGTTCCACTGCGCCAGCGTTGTGTGCTCCGCACTCGACAGCATTCCGACTTCACCCAGCAGCCGCTGCGGTGCGTCGAGGAACTGCTGCAGAACGGTTTCCAGATGCGTGGCCAATCCAGCCACGCCGCGCTCGGAAAACTGCTCGGTCAGGTAGTTGAAGTCCAGGCTCAGGACCTCGCCGGCACCGGCGATCAGGGTCAGGCCGTAGTTGGTCTGCTCGCGGTGTTCCAGACCACCGAAGCGCAGGCCGCCCGGATTGGCCTCCAGCGTCTCCGACACCGGGTAGTTTTCAAACACCAGCAAGGTGTCGAACAGCGCTTCGCCGTTGAGCTCGGCAAGTCGCTGGATGTCTTGCAGCGGCGTCTGTTCGAAGTCGCGCAGCAGCAGGTTCTTGTCCTGCACGCTGCGCACCCAGTCGCGCACGCTGACGCCCGGTTGCGGGCTGGCGATCACCGGCAAGGTGTTAATGAACAGCCCCAGTTGCTGCTCGATGCCCGGCAAATCCACCGGACGCCCGGACACCGTGGCGCCGAACGCGACCGTGGGCTGGCCGGTGTAGCGTTGCAGAATCAACAGCCATGCTGCCTGCACCAGACTGTTCAGAGTGACCTGCTGCTGGCGCGAGAAACTGTTCAGGCGGCGCGTGAACGCTGCATCGAACGTCAGGCGATGCACGCCCTTGCCCGCCCCCGGCTGCACGTTGCCCGGGCACGCCGAGGCCAGACGGGTCGGCTCGTCGAGCTCGGCCAGTTGTCCGCGCCAGAAAGCCTGCGCGGCCTGTTTGTCCTGGCCTTGCAGCCAGGCCAGGAAGTCCCGGTAACGGCCCTGCGCACCCGGCACCGGATGGCCGGCGTAATCCTGCAGCACCTCACCGAACATCCGCGAGTTGCTCCAGCCATCCATCAGGATGTGGTGGCAGGTAAAGATCAGGCGATGGCGATCATCAGCCGTGCGCAACAGGCACAGACGCAGCAGCGGCGGGTTCTGCAAATCGAAACCACGCTCCAGATCCGCCCGTGCCCGCGCCTCCATGGCCACGGCCAGGTCCGGCTCGTGGCGCATGTCTACTTCCGGCATTTCCAGGGTCAGCTGGCGATGAATGACTTGCAGTGGCGTGTCGAGACCGTCGCGACCCCAGATGAAACCGGCGCGCAGCACTTCATGGCGATCCACCACCCGCTGCCAGGCTTGCTGGAAGCGCGCGACGTCCAGACCTTCGATGTCCAGCAGCATCTGATAGACATAAGCGCTGGCATCGGCGTCATAGAGACTGTGGAACAGAATGCCCTGCTGCATCGGCGCCAGCGGATAGATGTCTTCGATCCGCTGGGCAACGATCGGCAGGTTGTCCAGATGGGTCTGGGACAACCCGGCCAGCGGCACGTCGGACGGTGTCAGACCACCGCTCGCGTGATTCAGGCAATGGTCGATCAACTCGGCCAGCGCGCCTTCATAGGCACGTGCCAGCGCATGGATGGTCGCGTCTTCGAACACATCGCCACTGTAGGTCCAGGTCAGGCTCAACTGCCCCTGATAGACCCGGCCATCGATGGTCAGCGTGTTGGCCATCGGCGCGCGCTCGTCCTGCCCGGCGCCCTTGTCTTCGGTGGCCGGCACCCACAACGCGCCTTCACCGAAGTTGTTGTCGAACTGGCCGAGGTAGTTGAACGTCACCTTCGGCTGCGCCGCGCCGCTCAGGGCAGCCTGTGCCTCGGCGCTGCCCAGATATCGCAACAGGCCGTAGCCAATGCCTTTGTTGGGGATCGCCCGCAGCTGTTCCTTGATGCCCTTGATCGAGGTTTCGAAACCGGCGCCGGGGGTCAGACGCACCGGGAACATGCTGGTGAACCAGCCCACCGTGCGGCTCAGATCGACATCGTCGAACAGGTCTTCACGACCATGACCCTCGAGCTGCACCAGCGCGCTCTCGGTACCGGTCCATTCACACAGCACCTTGGCCAGCGCAGTCAGCAACAGGTCGTTGACCTGGGTGCGGTAGACCGCCGGGGCCTGTTGCAGCAGCTGCCGGGTGCGCTCGGCATCCAGACGCGTATCGACGCTGCGCTCGAAACGGTTGCTCAACTGACCTTGCGGGTTGTCCAGCGGCAGCTCGATGCCCGCGCCGCTCAACTGCCCGCGCCAGTAATCCAGCTCGGCTTCCAGCACGGCACTGCGCGCATGCCCTTGCAGGCGCGCGCCCCAGTCCTTGAACGCGGTGGTCTTGGCCGGCAGGCGCACAACCTGGCCCGCCGTCAGCTGTTGGTAAACGGTTTGCAGGTCTTCCAGCACGATCCGCCAGGACACCCCGTCGACCACCAGGTGATGGATCACCAGCAACAGGCGCTGGCTGGCGTCCGGCAAGTCCACCAGCACCGCGCGGATCAGCGGGCCGTTGTCCAGATCGAGGCTGCGTTGCAGTTCCTGGCACAGCGCCGGCAAGGCCGCGCTGTCCTGCAAGGTCACGGTGCGCAGCAGCTCCAGATTGTGTTCGACCGGCGCGTGGGTCTGTTGCCAGCCACCCTCCAGGTCGCGGTAACGCAGACGCAAGGCGTCATGGTGCCGTTGCAGGTGCTGCAACGCCTGCTCCAGTGCAGTCGCCGCCAGCGGTGCGGTCGGGGTCAGCAGGATCGACTGGTTCCAGTGATGACGCGCCGGGATATCGCTGTGGAAAAAGTACTGCTGGATCGGCGTCAGCACCGCCTCGCCGAGCACATCGCCCTGGGTCGCGAGTACCACGTCGCTCTGCTGCGCGACCGTGGCCAGGCGTTGCACCGTCTGATGCTGGAAGATGTCCTTGGGCGTGAAACGGATGCCCGCCTGACGGGCGCGGCTGACCACCTGAATCGAAATGATCGAGTCGCCGCCCAGCTCGAAGAAATTGTCGTTGAGGCCGACACGCTCGACCTTCAGCACGTCCTGCCAGATGGCTGCCAGTTGCTGTTCCAGTTCACTGCGCGGCGCGGCATACGCTTCCTGCACCTGAGCGACCTGCGGCTGCGGCAGTTGCTTGCGATCGAGTTTGCCGTTGGCGGTCAGCGGCAGGCGCTCGAGGAATGCCCAGCTGACCGGCACCATGTAGTCCGGCAAGGCGTCGCGCAGTTGCGCCTTGATCGAATCGCGCAACGTCGCCTCGGCATCGCCTTGCAGTGCCTCGTTCGGCACGATCCAGGTTGCCAGTTGCTGACCGCTCGGGCCTTCGACCGCCAGCACCACCGCCTCGCGCACCGCCGGATGCTTGAGCAGTTGGGTTTCGATTTCCCCCAGCTCGATGCGGAAACCGCGGATCTTCACTTGATGGTCGATACGACCGATGTACTCGATCACCCCGTCGCCGCGCAGGCGCGCCAGGTCGCCGGTGCGGTACAGACGTTCGCCGGCCTGCGGGTTGAACGGATCGGGTACAAAACGCGTAGCGCTCATGCCCGGCTGATTCAGGTAACCCCGGGCCAGACCGGCACCGGCGATGTACAGCTCGCCGATGCAACCTTGCGGCACCAGGTTCAGCGCGCTGTCGAGCAGATACCACGACAGGTCGACGATCGGCTCGCCGATCGGGCTGCTGTGACTTTGCTCAAGGTCGGCCATCGACAATGGACGGTACGTCACGTGCACGGTGGTTTCAGTGATGCCGTACATGTTCACCAGCGTCGGTGCGCGGTCGCCGAAACGCTCGAACCATGGCCGCAGGTTCTGCACTTCCAGCGCTTCGCCACCGAACACCACGTAACGCAGCGAATGGTCGCGCGAGGATTCACTGGCCAGTTGCATCAGCGGCTTGAACGCCGATGGCGTCTGGTTCAGCACCGTGACGTTTTCATCGCACAGCAGGGTGTAGAAATCTTCCGGGGAGCGGGTGACGTCGTGCGGTACGACCACCAGTTTGCCGCCGTACAGCAGCGCGCCGAAAATTTCCCAGACCGAGAAGTCGAACGCGTAGGAATGGAACAGGGTCCAGCTGTCGTCCGGGCCGAAACCGAACCAGTGTTCGGTGGCGCTGAACAGGCGGATGACGTTGCTGTGCGGCAGCAATGCACCTTTGGGTTTGCCGGTCGAACCGGAGGTGTAGATGACGTACGCCAGGTTATCCGGCGTGGTCAGGCACACCGGGTTTTCGCTGTTGCCCGGCTCCAGTGTCTGGCTCAGGTCCAGGCAGGTGAGGCCCGGCGGAATCGGCAGCTGTGCCTGCAAGTGACCCTGGGTCAGCAGCAGACCGATGCCACTGTCCTCGATCATGTAACTCAGGCGGTCTTGCGGGTAGCCCGGATCCAGCGGCACGTAGGCACCGCCGGCTTTCAGCACGGCGACGATGGCGACGATCATGTCCAGCGAACGCTCGACCGCCACACCGACCCGCACATCCGGGCCGACGCCGTTCGCGATCAACCGGTGCGCCCACTGATTGGCCCGGCGATTGAGCTCGGCGTAGGTCAGCCGTTGCCCGGCAAAGGTCACGGCGACCGCCTCGGGATGAAGTTCCGCCTGGGCTTCGATGGCCTGATGAATGCACTGCTCGACCGGGTGCTCGACCCGTGTCGGATTCCATTGGCTCAGCAGTTGTTGCTGACGGGCGTCATCGAGCATCGGCAACTGCCCGATGCTGCGCGACGGGTCGGCGACGATCGCCTGCAACAGCGCGGTCCAGTGCTGCGCCAGACGCTCGATGGTCGTCGCGTCGAACAGGTCGGTGGCGTACTTGAGCACCGCTTCGATGCCGTGGGCCTGTTCGGTGGTGTTCAGCGTCAGGTCGAACTGGGCGGTCTGGCTCTGCCATTCCAGCGGCTCGATGCTCAGGCCGTTGAGGCGCGTCTCGACACTGCTGCGGCGTTCCGCCTGATGGTTGAACATGACCTGAAACAGCGGACTGTGGCTCAGGCTGCGACCCGGTTCCAGGGCTTCCACCAGTTGCTCGAAAGGCAAGTCCTGATGGGCCTGGGCTTCCTGCGCGGTCTGTTTGACCTGACGCAGCAAATCGACAAACGAGGTCTGGCTGTCAACGTCGGCCTTGAGCACCTGCGTGTTGACGAAGAAACCGATCAGACGCTCGATTTCCACCCGGCCACGGTTGGCCACCGGCACGCCGACACGGATGTCCGACTGCCCGCTGTAGCGGTGCAACAGCGCTTGGAAAGACGCCAGCAGCAAGACGAACAGCGTGACGTTTTCCTGCCGCGCAAAGGCTTTCAGGCCCTGGCTCAGCTGCGCATCGAGAATCAGGTTGTGGCTGGCACCGGCAAAGCTCTGATCGACACTGCGCGCGCGGTCGAGCGGCAGTTCCAGCACCGGTTGTTCGCCGCCAAGTTTTTCCTGCCAGTAGGCCAGTTGCCGCGCCTGCTCGCCGGCCTCCATCCACTGGCGCTGCCACAAGGCGTAGTCGGCGTATTGAATCGGCAGGGGCGGCAGACCGGCATCGTGACCGAGGCTGAAACCGGCATAGAGCTGCACCAGCTCTTCGATCATCACTTGCAGCGACCAGCCGTCGGAGACGATGTGGTGCAGGGTCAGCACCAGCACATGGTCGTTCGGATTGACCTGCAACAGGGCCGCGCGCAGCAGCGGGCCTTGCTGCAGATCGAAAGTCTTCTGGCTCTGAGTCTGGACGAATGCCTGGATCGAGGCCTCCGGGTCGCTCGCCAGCTCAGGGCTCAACGGGTAGGTTTCCAGCGCAAACGGTCCTGGCGGCAGGATCGTTTGCAGCGGTTGTTCGGTTTCCTGGGAGAACACCGTGCGCAAGGTTTCGTGTCGTTCGATCAGCGCCTGAAGGCTGCGCTCCAGCGCCGACTCATCCAGCGGACCCTGCAAGCGCAGGGCCGTCGGAATGTTGTAGGCCGCGCTGTGCGGCGCCCACTGCCAGAGAAACCACTGGCGCTGCTGGGCGTAGGACAGCAGCAGCGGCTCTTCGGCCGTGCGCTTGAAAACCGGGGCAATGTCAAAGAGGTTGACGCCTTTCTGCTTGAGCAGAACCGCCAGAGCCTTTCTTTGCTTAGCCGAAAGTTGTCCTACCGACTCGATTAACTCTTGCACGCGTTTTTCCCTCTCAAGAAATCAGTTTTTCCAGATCATCGAGGGATAGACGTTTGAGGGCCTCCAGGGATTTAGCCAATTCATCCTGAACGGGCGACATTTCGTCGCGCAGCGCCTCGATCCGGTTGCAGAACGCTTTCAGGGTATCGGCTTCGAACAGTTCCTTGAGCGGCACCTTGTCGCCCAGCCGCTCCTTGATCCGGGTCACCACCAGCGTCGCCAGCAACGAATGGCCACCGAGCTGGAAGAAGTTGTCCGCCAGGCCCACGCGCTCGACTTCCAGCACTTCCTGCCAGACCGTCGCCACCTCCCATTGCAAGTCGGTCTGCGGCGCTTCGTACTGCTGCTGCGTCGGGCTCTCGCCCAATGCCATCAGCGCCTTGCGGTCGAGCTTGCCGTTCGGGGTCAGCGGCACCACCTCGATCACATGCAGATACCCCGGCACCATGTGCGCCGGCAAACGACTGGCCAATGCGGCGCGCAGGCGCTCGGCCAGCGCCGCCGGGTCGGTCGCCGGTTGCGCCGCCACGACGTAGCCGTGCAGGTGCTTGCCCGCCGCGCCGTCCTGCGCCAGCACCACCGCTTCGCGCACCTCGTCCTGCTCCAGCAGGCGCGCTTCGACCTCGCTCAGCTCGATACGGAAACCACGGATCTTCACCTGATGGTCGGCGCGCCCCAGGTACTCGATGTTGTCGTCCGCGCCCTGGCGCACCAGGTCGCCGGTGCGGTAAAGCCGCTCGCCGTTGCCGGCATACGGGTTGGGCACGAAGCGCTCGGCGGTCAGCCCCGGGCGCATCAGATAGCCCCGGGTCACGCCGGCGCCGCCCAGGTACAACTCGGCCGCCACACCGGCCGGCAAGCCATTGAGTTGCGTGTCGAGCAGGTACGCCACGGTGTTGTCCAGCGGCCGGCCGATGTTCGCCTGACCACGCGCGGTGCGCAGGGTAAACGTCGAATACGTGGTGTCTTCCGATGGACCGTACAGGTCGTAGACCCGCTTGACCGATGGGGTCGCGTACAGTGTGTCCACCAGGCTCTGTTTCAGCGGCTCGCCGGCCAGATTGATGGTCGCGACCGACGATGGAATCTGCCCGGCCCGTTGCAGCGCGGTAATCGCCGACGGCACCGTGTTGATCAGCGTGACCCGCTCGCGGGCCGGCAACTCCGCCAGGGCCAGCGCGTTGTCCGCCAGCACCATGCAGCCACCGCTGGCCAGGGTGACAAAGATCTCCCAGACCGACAGGTCGAAGCAGATCGAAGTCGACGCCAGCACACCGCGCAGTTGCTCCTCGCGGTACACCCCTTGCGACCACTGGATCAGCGCAGTGAGGTTGGCGTGACTGATGGCCACACCCTTGGGCTTGCCGGTGGAACCCGAGGTGTAAATGACGTAAGCCAGGTTTTGCCCGCTGATCCCGGCCACCGGCGCAGTGGTCGGATACCCGGCCAGCGATTGCTCGCCCTCCTCCACCAGCACCACCTGAGCGCTCAACGCGTCAGGCAGCATCGCCTGCGCTGCCGGCTCGGTCAGCAATACTGCGGCGCGGCTGTCGTCGAGCATGTGCAGCAGACGTTCCTGCGGGTAATCCGGGTCCAGCGGCACATAGGCGCCACCGGCCTTGAGAATTGCCAACAGCGCGACCAGCATGTCCGGGGTACGGCGCATGCACACACCGACCCGCACCTCCGGCCCCACGCCCACCGCTTGCAGTTTGTGCGCCAGACGATTGGCCCGCAGGTCGAGGTGGCGATAGTCGATCTGCTGTTCGGCGTAGATCACCGCCGCTGCATCCGGTCGCAGTGCAACGCGGGACTCGATGAACTCGAGCACCGTGCGCGAATCGGTCGCCGTGACGCCGGCCTTGCCCCAGTCGATCGCTTGCTTGCGCTGCGGCTCGTCGAGCAATTGCAAGGTGCCCAACGGTTGCGTGGCGTTGCCGAGGAACTGGCTCAACAGACTTTCGAGCTGACGACTCAGGCCGACGATCGTCGCAGCACCGAACAGGGCCTGATCGTAACTGACGCCCAGGCTCAGCTCGCGACCGGTGACCGCCACCAGCGTCAGCGGGTAGTTGGTCTGCTCCTGACGGCGGATCGCCGAGAACACCAGACCGGTATCCGGCCCCTGTTGCAGGGCTTCGGCCATCGGGTAGTTCTCGAACACCAGAATGCTGTCGAACAGCGCTCCCGCACCGAGTCCGGCCCAGCGCTGAATCTCGTAGAGCGGCGTGTGCTCATGCTCGCGCAGCGCCAGGTTGAGGCCCTGCACGTGTTGCAACCAGCGCTCGACCGGCATCTCGGCGGACGGCGCCGCCACGACCGGCAAGGTGTTGATGAACAGGCCGATCTGCTGCTCGACGCCGGGCAGATCGGTCGGACGTCCGGCCACCGTAGCGCCGAAGGCCACGCTGTCCTGACCGGTGTAACGCTGCAACAGCACCAGCCACGCCGCTTGCACCAGGGTGTTGAGGGTGACTTTCTGCTCCCGGGCGAAACGGTTCAGGTCCGCCGTCAGCTGTTCGCTGAACACGTGCTGGTGATCGGCATAACCGCTGACGCCGGACGGCTGCGTCGGCACGGCACTGGCCAGACGCGTCGGCTCTTCGAGCTCGGCCAGCGCGTGCTTCCAGAACTCCCGGCTCGCCGGCTGATCGCGCTGACCCAGCCATTCGATGTAGTCGCGATAACGTCCCTGGGCAGCAACCGGAGTCAGGCCCGCATAACGCTGCAGCACTTCACCGAACAACTGCGAGGTACTCCAGCCATCCATCAGGATGTGATGGCAGGTGTAGATCAGGTGATGCGTCGAATCATCGGTACGCACCAGCGAAACCCGCAACAGCGGCGCGCCCGTCAGCTCGAAACCGTTGGCCAGATCATCGCCGGCCAGTTGTTCCAGCGCAGTGTCGAGGTCGGTTCGACCCCGCCAGTCCTGCACGCTCCACGGCATTTGCACGCTCTGGCGAACCACTTGCACCGCTG
The DNA here is from genome assembly GCF_022496685.1 of Pseudomonas sp. B707. Taxonomy (NCBI): domain Bacteria; kingdom Pseudomonadati; phylum Pseudomonadota; class Gammaproteobacteria; order Pseudomonadales; family Pseudomonadaceae; genus Pseudomonas; species Pseudomonas sp. B707. The sequence goes on from NZ_WTVE01000029.1 coordinate 91,211, forward strand.
CAGCGGCGTCGCTCGGCCAGACAAACGCGGTACGCAGAATGTCGTGGGCGTCGAGGGTCTGCTGCCAGGCCTGACGGAAACGCTCGGCCTCCAGATGTTGCACGTCGACCCGCAGCTGGTTGGTGTAAGCCGGGCTGTCGGGGTCGTTGAGGCTGTGGAACAGAATGCCTTGCTGCATCGGCGACAGCGGGTACAGATCGGTGATCTCCCGGGCCGGAATCGGCAGTGCCGAAAGTTGCGCCTGCGTCAGGCTCACCAGACTGAAATCGGACGGCGTGACGCCGGCCTCGCCGCTGTCGCAGCAGTGCTCGATCAGCCGTTCCAGCTCCAGGCGATAAGCCTCGGCCAGTGCCTGCACCGTGTCGGTACGGTACATGCCCGAACCGAATGTCCAGGTCAGTTCCAGCTCGCCGCCATACACCTGACCGTCAATGCTCAACCAGTTGCCCAACGGTGCCGTGGCGTCCTGATTGGCCCCGGTGCTTTCGCCGGACGGCACGAACAGGGCGCCCTCGGCGGCACTGAAGTCGCCGTCGAACTGGCCCAGATAGTTGAAGGTCACCCGTGGCGGGGCCAGCGAACGCAGCTCGGCGGCACCGGTCAGGTAGCGCAGCACGCCGTAACCGATGCCTTTGCCCGGCACGGCGCGCAGTTGCTCCTTGATCGCGCACAACGATTCGCCCGGCCCTGCCTGCGGTGTCAGACGCACCGGGAACAGGCTGCTGAACCAGCCCACCGTACGGCTCAGGTCGAGTTCCTCGAACAAGTCTTCGCGACCATGGCCCTCAAGCTGGATCAGCACCGACGGCTGTCCGCTCCAGTCACACAACACCCGCGCCAACGCCGTGAGCAGCAGATCGTTGATCTGGGTGCGATACGCGGCCGGAGCGACCTTGAGCAACTTGTGGGTCAGTGCCTGGCTCAGGCGCGAACTGACGCGTTGCGCCTGCTCCTGAGTCTGCACGTCCTGTGCAAAGTCCCGTGGTAACTCCACGTCATCGGCACTCAGGGTCGCCTGCCAATACTCGCGCTCGCGGCCCAGGGTTTCACTTTGGGCATAACGGTGCAGATGCTCGGCCCAGCTCTGCAGCGAACTGCTCTTGCCCGGCAACACCAGCGGCGTGCCCGATGCCAGTGCGGCGTAACCGAGCTGCAAGTCTTCCAGCAGGACGCGCCAGGACACGCCATCGACCACCAGGTGATGGATCACCAGCAACAGGCGCTGTTCACCGTCCGGCAGATTCGCCAGCACCGCCCGCAGCAGTCGCCCCTGTTGCAGATCCAGACTGCGCTGGGCCAGATCCGCCAGCGCCGTCAGTTGATCCAGGCTGTCCAGATCACGCACCCACAACAGCTCCGGGTCGCGTTGCGTCTGGAACGTTGCCTGCCACACATCGCCCGACGCCTGGAAGTTCAACGCCAGTGCATCATGCTGCTCGATCAGTGCCGCCAGTGCGGCTTGCAGATGACTGGCATCAAGCGGCGCCTGCGGTTGCAGCATCACCGACTGGTTCCAGTGCTCTCGCCGGGCAATCGGTGTTTCGAAAAAGCGCGCCTGAATCGGCAGCAAAGCCAGCTGCCCGCCGACCTTCTGCGGCGCTGCCGCCACGGGTTTGGCTTCGATCAGTTTGGCCACCGCCGCCAACTGGCCGACGGTCTGCTTCTCGAACAATTGCTTGGGGCTCAGCTTGATGCCCTGGCGCTTGGCCCGGGCAATGATTTGCAGGCTGAGGATCGAGTCACCGCCCAGTTCGAAGAAATTGTCGGTGCTGCCCACACGCTCGAGCTTGAGCACATCGGCCCAGATCGCCGCGAGTTTTTCCTCGACCTCGCCCACCGGCGCGACGAAGCGCTGCGTCACCACGCCCGGCACCGGCAAGGCGCGCTTGTCCAGTTTGCCGTTGGCGGTCAGCGGCAATTGCTCCAGCAGGACAACCTGCGCCGGCACCATGTAATCCGGCAGACGGGCTTGCAGTTGCTCGCGCAGTGTTTCCGCCTTCAGCGCTGCATCCGCCGCCGGCACGCACCAGGCCACCAGTTGCAGCCGTGTCGGGTCGTCATCCAGCGCCAGTGCCAGCACCGCCGCTTCGCTGACACCGTCCAGGCCGAGCAGCACCCGGGCGACTTCCGCCGGTTCTACCCGATACCCGCGCACCTTGACCTGATCGTCGGCGCGCCCGATGAACTCCACCGCCTGCTGGCGATTGCGACGCACCCGGTCGCCACTGCGATAGACCCGCGCACCGGCCGGCCCGAACGGATCGGGAACGAAGCGCTCGGCCGTCAGCCCCGGCTGCCCAAGGTAACCGAGGGCAACACTGTCGCCGCCGATGTACAGCTCGCCCGCAACCTGATCGGCCACGCTGTTGAGTACATCGTCAAGCACATACACATGGGCCCCGGCCAATGGCGTGCCGACCGGCACACTGCGAGCCCCCGGTTCCAGCGAACCGACTTCGTGGGCCAGTACACCGACGGTGGTTTCGCTCGGGCCGTAGTGGTTGATGACCCGGCAACCCGGCTTGAGCTGACGCACACGCTCCACCAGCGCCGGCGAACACGCTTCGCCGCCGACAATCAGCGCCTGCTCCGGCAGCACATCGGCTGCACGCGACGCCTGCAACAAGGCCGCCAGATGTCCCGGAACGATTTTCAGCATGCCCACCCGGTGCCCGGCCATGTACTCGGCGAAGCGATCCGGATCGAAGCCCAGCTCTTCCGGCAATACATGCAGCAACCGGCCCGAGCACAGCGCGCCGAACAGCACGGTGAAACCCAGGTCCGCCGCGATGGTGGAGACCAGCGCCATGCTGGTGTCCGGCGCCGGATCGAGACGCTCCAGCACACCGCGCACGTAACTGGCCAACGCACCGTGGCTGACCAGCACGCCCTTGGGTTGTCCAGTGGAACCGGAGGTGTGAATCACATAGGCCGGCGACTGCGCCGACAACTCACAGGCCGGGGCCGTCGCCGGCTGCTGTTGCCATTGCTGCGCATCGAATGCCAGCCCCTGACAACCGGCGACCGCCAGTTCCGAAACCCGCGAATCACCCTCGGCACACACCACTGCCCGAGCCTTCGCGGCGCCGAGCATCTGTTGCAAGCGCGCCATCGGCGCCTTGACGTCCAGCGGCATGTACACCGCGCCAGCCTTGATGATCGCCAGCACGCACGTCAGCCAGTCGAGCGAGCGCTCCATCAGCACCGCCACCGGTTGACCGGCAATCGCGCCTTGGGCCAGCAGATGATGCGCGAGGCGATTGGCAGCCTGATCCAGTGCCTGGAAGCTCAAGCCGCCATTCAGATCCCGCGCTGCCAGCGATTGCGGCTGGCGCTCGACTTCGCGTGCCCAGTGCCGCAACACCGACTGTGCCGGTTCACGCGGTGCCGCGAGCGCGCTCGGCAATGCCGTCGCCACGGTGTGCAGTGGCGCCTGTGGCGCTTTCAGCAGCGCACCGAACAGACCGAGCAAGGCCGAGACAAAACCTTCGACGGTTGCGTGTCGATAGAGGTCGCTGGCGTAGGTCATCTGCCCGTGAATCAACGTGCCGTCGTCGGTGATGTCCAGCGCCAGATCGAAGTGCGTGCCGTCCTTGTCCAGCGGATACTCCGCCACGGTCAGGCCCGGCAGCGCCATCGAGCGCTGTTTCTGCATGCCGACGTTCTGGTTGAACTTGGCCTGGAACAACGGGTTGTGCCCCAACGTACGCTCGGCGACCAACTCGTCCACCAGTTGCTCGAACGGCAGCTCCTGATGGGCCTGCGCGCCGAATGACGCCTCGCGCACCCGCGCCAGCAAGTCCTCGAAACTGCCTCGCTCATCCACCTCGCAGCGCAGCACCTGCGTATTGACGAAGAAACCGATCAGCCCTTCGACCTCGGCGCGACTGCGGTTGGCGTTGGGCACGCCGACGCGGATGTCACGCTCTCCGGCCTGACGCGAGAGGAACAGCGAGAACCCTGCGAGCACCAGCATGAACAGACTGATGCCTTGAGCACGGGCGAACCCGTTGAGCTGACGTGACAGATCCGCGCCAAAATCGAAGCTCAAAGTCTGGCCTTCAAAACTCTGGGTCAGCGGCCGGGCGAAGTCCGGGGCGACCTCCAGCAGCGGATGTTCCTCACCCAGTTGCTGACTCCAGTAATCGAGTTGACGCTCGCCCTCGCCGGCTTCCAGCCAGCGCCGCTGCCAGATGGCGTAGTCGGCGTATTGCAAGGCCAGCGCCGGCAACTGCGGTTCGCGCTGCAGGCTGAACGCCTGATAGCACTGCACGAATTCCTTGACCATCACGTCCATCGACCAGCCATCGGAGACGATGTGGTGCATGCTCACCACCAGCACGAACTCATCGTCCGCCAGGCAAAACAGACTGGCGCGAAGCAACGGGCCGTGGCGCAGATCGAACGGCTGCGCCGTCACCTTCTGCACGTGCTCGGCCAGCGTCTGCTCGCGTTCTTGCGCGGCAACACCGGTCAAGTCGATGCGTTCCAGCGCAACGCCCTGCGGTTCGAGGATCACTTGATGCGGCTGCTCGCCGTCGGTGCGGAACACCGTGCGCAGCACTTCATGGCGCGCCAGCAGGTGATCGAACGAGCGGGTCAGCGCCGCTTCGTCCAGCCGTCCTTTCAGGCGCAGGCCGGCGGCCATGTTGTACGCGGCGCTCTGCGGCTCGAGCTGCCAGAGAAACAGCAAACGCTGCTGGGCGAACGACAGCGGAATCTGCGCGCAGTCGTGGCGGCTGACCGGCAGCGGCAGCAGGCTGAAATCCTTGCCCTCTTCGCGCAGTTTGGCCAGAAACAGCCGACGCTGCTCAAGCGGCAAGCCGACGAATCTTTTAGCGATACGCTCCGCCATGGTGCCGCTCATACTTCTTCTCCTTCCAATTCATTCATGAACAGGTCCATGTCGGACCAGTCGTTATCCGCTGCACCGTCGGCCAACTGCGCCACTGCCTGGGCCAGTTCACCGAGCAGCGGCTTTTCGAACAGATTGCGCAGCGGCAACACCACGTTCAGCTGTTTCTTGATCCGGCCGATCACTTGCGCCGCCAGCAGCGAATGGCCGCCCAGCTCAAAGAAGTGATCGTCCAGACCGACACGTGGCACTTGCAGGACATCCGCCCAGATCTGCGCCAGGGCTTGTTCGATGTCCGATTGCGGGGCGCGGTAATCGACCTGCAATTGGTCCATGTCCGGCGCCGGCAAGGCCTTGCGATCGAGCTTGCCGCTCGGCGTCAGCGGCAACTCCGCCAACAGCAGCAGATGGCCCGGCACCATGTAGTCCGGCAGCCTGGCCTGCAGCGAAGCCCTGACCTGCTGACGGAACGCCGACTGACCGGCCACCCCGTCCAGCACTTCCTGATCGGCCACCAGATACGCCACCAGTTGCAGGCTGCCATTGAGCGGCAAGGCCAGCACCACGGCCTCGCGGATGCCCGGGCATTGCTGCAGGCGCGATTCGATTTCACCCAGCTCGATACGGAAACCGCGGATCTTCACTTGATGGTCCATGCGACCGACGTATTCCACCGCGCCATCGGCGCGTAAACGTGCGCGGTCACCGGTGCGGTACAGGCGTTCGCCGCTGGCAAACGGGTCGGCAATAAAACGCTCGGCGCTCAGGGTCGGCTGTCGGTGGTAGCCGCGCGCCAGGCCCGGGCCGCCGATGTACAACTCGCCCACCGCGCCTTGCGGCAGCAGGTTCAAATCATCGTCCAGCACGTACAGGCGACGTGCGGCCAGACCGTGACCAATCGGAATGCCGCGCCACGACACGGCGTCAGCGGTCAGCGCCGAGCAGTCGTGGATCGTCGACACCACGGTGGCCTCGGTCGGCCCGTAGGTATTGAGCAGGCGCACATGACCCAGCCCGGCCTGTTGCCACAGACGCAGACCGTCCACCGCCATCGCCTCGCCGCCCACGTGTATCTGGCGCAGCGCACCGAAATGCGCTGGAGGATTGGCGGCGTATTCCTGCACCAGCCAGTACCAGTACGCCGCCGGCAAGTCGGCCAGGGTGATGCCGTGTTCGAGGATCACCTGATGCAATGTCGCGCTGTCCCACAGACGCGCGTCGCGCAGCACCACGCTCGCGCCGTGACAGAGCGGCGGGAAAAACTGCTCGACGAAGCCGTCGAAGCTGCTGGTCGCGAACTGCAAGACCCGGTCGCCTTCGCGCAGGTCGCTGTAGTCGATGGCGCGCTCAATGAACTCGCTCAGCGCGGCATGACTGATCGCCACGCCCTTGGGCCGACCGGTCGAGCCGGAGGTATAGATCACGTAGGCGAGGTTTTGCGGCTCGACCGTCACCGGCAGATTGTCGCTGGCGCCATCGTCGGGCAGCGTGTCCAGGCACAGGCTTTGCACACCGTCGAGAGCCGGCAGAACGGCCAGCGTCTGCCGGTCAGTCAGCAACAGGTTCAGTCCGCTGTCGTCGAGCACATGGCGCAAACGCTCGCCCGGCGTCTGCGGATCCAGCGGCACATAGGCGCCGCCGGCCTTGAGCACGGCCAGTAAGGCGACGGCCAGTTGCAGCGAACGCCCCAGCGCCACGCCGACCAGCACATCTGGGCCGACACCCCGGGCGCGCAGTTGATGGGCCAGGCGATTGCTGCGCCGGTTCAGTTCGGTATAGCTGATCGAGGGTGACGGCTCGCTCGCCAGAATCACCGCCGGCGCCTCGGGCGTACGCACCACTTGCGCTTCGAACAGGGTCTGAAAGCTGTCCAGTCGCGGGCTCGTTTCGGCGATCTGGATCAAGCCCTGCTGCTCGGCGACGTCCAGCATCGAAAGGTTGCCGATCAACTGCTGCGGATCACGGCAGACCGACACCAGCACGTTGCGCCAGTGCCCGGCCAGCGCGGCGATGGTGGACTCGTCGAAAATATCGGTGGCGTAGGTGAACGCGGCGAACAGTTGCTCGCCCTCTTCACGGGTGTCGAGCATCAGATCGCTGGTGGCCGCATGTTCGCGGCCGCTGCCGGTCAGTTGTTCCTCGGTCAGGTAACCGACCCGCAAGCCGGACGCCAACTGCGCCTGCTGCAAATCGGTCACCAGCGGCTGATGGTTGAACATCACCTGGAACAGTGGGTTATGGCTCTGACTGCGGGCCGGTTGCAGGGCTTCGATCAAGGCATCGAACGGCAGATCCTGATGGGACTGCGCGCCGGCCGCGGACTGGCGCAGGCTCTGCAACAGATCGGCGAAACGGCTGTTGGCGGTGACCACGCTGCGCAGGATCTGCGTATTGACGAAAAAGCCGATCAAGCCTTCGGTTTCGCTGCGGGTACGGTTGGCGATCAGGCCGCCGACGCGAATGTCGGTCTGGCCGCTGTAGCGATGCAGCAAGGTCTTGAACGCCGCCAGCAGAACCACGAACAGGGTCACGCCCTGACGTTGCGCGAGATTCTTCAGATCCTGGCGCAGGCCGGCGTCGATGACCGTTTCCAGACGCGCTCCACGGTGACTGGCCTGGGCCGGGTACGCGCGGTCGGTCGGCAGTTCAAGCACCGGATGTTCGTCGCCCAGTTGCGCGCGCCAGTAGTCGAGCTGCCGCTCGCGCTCGCCCGCTTCCAGCCAGCTGCGTTGCCATAGCGCATAGTCGCGGTAGTGCACGGTGATCGCCGGCAATTGTGGCTCGCGCCCGGCCACCAGCGCATCGTAGGTGCGCATGAATTCATCGATGAGAATGTTCATCGACCAGCCGTCGGCGATGATGTGGTGCAACGTCAGCAACAGCACGTGTTCCTGCGCGTCCAGCCGCAGCAGACGCAGGCTCAGCAAAGGCCCGTTTTCCAGATCGAAGGCTTGCGTGGCCTCCGCCATCATGTGCTGCCGGGCCAGCGGCCAGCGCTGATCCTCGGGCAACGCGCTCAGGTCAGTGAGGGTCAACTTGACGGGCTGCGGTTCGGCGACTTTCTGGAAGGCTTGTTCGCCCTCCTGACCGAACGTGGTGCGCAGGCACTCATGCCGCGCCGCCAGCAGGCTGAACGCCTGCTCCAGCGCCTCGGGCTGCAACTCACCGCTCAGGCGCACGGCCATTGGCAGGTTGTAGGCGGCGCTTTGCGGATCCATCTGCCAGAGAAACCACATCCGCTGCTGGGCATAGGACAAGCCGTCACGCTCGGCGGCCCCGATGCAGGCGGTCATGGGCAGCTGCGCAAAATTGATCCCTTCACGGGCCATGCCGGCGAGGAACAAACGACGTTTGTCCTGAGGCAATTCGATAAAGCGGCGGGCGAGTTTCTGTGCGTCTGCGGCATTCATGCATTGGGTCCTTGCTGATCGGCGGCGTGACCAGGAGGCCCGGTCGTATCAACAAGAACGAATGACAAACGCCATGATTTAGCGGGGCCGGGCAATCCCCGGCCGACGGTCGCCGGGGACTGGCGCACAAACGCCGAAGCCGGCACTCGACCGGCTTCGACAACCACCCGCTCTCCTGCTGCGACGGGTCAGAGGGCGTCCTGGGAGTGACCTTCGGCCATGGCCACGATCACCTTGCGCGGGCCTTCGAACGGCGAGCGGGCATGGGCCGACAACATGTTGTCGAGCATCAGCACATCCCCCTCCTGCCACGGGAAGCTGATGGCGCATTCGTCGAGCACCGCACGTATCTGGCTCAACACTTCATCCTCGATGGGCGAACCGTCACCGTAGTAGACGTTACGCGGCAGGTCCTCTTCATCGACGATGTCCAGCAGGCTCTCGCGCACCTCCGGTTGCAGGTTGGAGATGTGGAACAGGTGCGCCTGATTGAACCAGACCATGTCCCCGGTGACCGGATGCCGGGCCACTGCCTGGCAGGTCTGGCGGGTACGCAGTTCGCCGTCGTCCTTCCATTCGCAGACAATGCCGTGGGCCTGGCAGTAGGCCTCGACCTCGGCCTGGTCTTCGGTGTTGAACACATCTTCCCAGGCCACATCCAGGCCGTTGCCGAAGTTGCGCACATACATCAGACCCTTGCTGACGAAGCGCTCGCGGATCGCCACCGGAATCCGGCGATACACTTCGCGACTGTCGGCAATCGGCGTTTCGCCACCGGACCTGGCCGCGATCATGCTGTAGAACCAGATCTTCATCGGCCAGTCCCGGGAGTAGGCCTGCTCGTTATGCAGCGGAATACTCTGGTGCGCCGGGTATTCGGTGGAGGTGTACACCCCCTGGGTCACGTTGGTCCGTGGCGTGGAGCCGAACTCATAGTTCAGCAGCGGATGGCCGAAGCTCGCCGCAAACTCGCGAAAGCGCTCCGCGCCCTCCAGCCGGAATCCACGAAACAGCAAACCGCCGTCTTGCAGCAGATGCTTATCGACCAGCTCTTTCAATTCGTCGAACACCGCCAGCAAGTCGGTATCGGCGTCGCTCGCCTCCACCAGCAGCGGCAGGCGACCGCGATGCGGCAACAACGGACGGACGGAAAATCCCTCAGCAACAGCCATGACTGGCCTCCTCAAAACACTCGATTGGTGAACCGCGCTTTACAGCGCCGGTGCCGCCGACAGCGCATGGCGCCGGTGATGGGCTTCCAGGTGATTCTTGAGCGTGCGGATGACCCGGGCTTCATGCTCATGAATGAAAAAGTGCCCACCGGTCATCATGTCCACCGAAAAACTGCCCAGCGTCTCTTTGCTCCAGCCGATCAACTGTTCGGTGGTCGCCCGGTCTTCCTTGCCGCCCAGCACATGCACCGGGCAATTGAGCAGTGGCCGCTCGATCGGCGTGAAGCGTCCGCACATCATGAAATCGGCGCGCAGGACCGGCAGCGTCAGGCTCATCAGCTCCTGATTGGCCAGTACTTCTTCGCTGGTGCCCTGAAAGGTGCGCAGCTGTTCGATCAGCTCTTCGTCGCTGCGCGGCTCGGAAAAACCACGATCGTAATCGCTGCGCATGCTCGGGGCGGCGGTGCCGGAGGCGAACAGCGCCACCGGCTCGGGCGCACCAAGATCGCGAAAGGCGTGGGCCAGCTCGCACGCGAGCAGCGCGCCCAGGCTATGCCCGAACAGCGCATAGGGCGCCTGCAGCGAAGGTTTATGCTCGCGCGCCAGTTGCCGGGCCAGGGCCCGCATGTCGATTTGCAGGGGTTCGTCGTAGCGCGCGCCGCGTCCGGGCAACTCCACCGGTTGCAGTTGCATCCACGACGGCAGCTGGCGCCGCCAGCGGCTGTAGACCATGGCGCTGGCGCCCGAATAGGGCAGGCACAGCAGTGTCAGCTTTGTCACCGCGTTTACCTCAATGGGTTATCTGTAAAAGAGAACGGATGAGGCACGACGGGAATTAGTCCGGGTGACGATCACTTCAAATGACGGAAACTCTGCACCGCCGAGCCCAGCACCACCGCCCCGGCGGCAATCGCCAGCCAGAAGCCGCTGCGGGCACCGAATGCGTCCACCAGCGCGCCGGAACCGGCAGCGCCGATGGCCACGCCGATGCTCAGACCGGTCACCAGCCAGGTCAGGCCTTCGGTGAGTTTGGCCGGCGGCACGATGCGCTCGATCAACGCCATCGCCACGATCAGTGTCGGGGAGAAGAACAGGCCGGCGATGAACACCGCGACGGCCAGCCCGAAAATATTGCTCGCCAGCAACAGCGGCAGCGTGGTCACCGCCGTCGCCAGACCGCCGTAGAGAAACAGGCGCGGCAACGGCAGCTTCGAGCGCATCGCGCCGAAGGCAATCCCGGCCAGACAGGAACCGATGGCGTACACCGACAGCACGATGCTCGCCGCCGCCGGCTGGCCCTGCTGCTGGGCGAACGCGACGCTGACCACATCCACCACGCCGACAATCACGCCCATGGCGAGCATCAACGCCAGAAGCCATTGCACGTCGGTTGAACGAATGATTGAACCTTGATGCTCTGATTCGTGCGGATGCACCGGCGGCTCGGTGCTGCGCTGGGCGACGAATGCCGTGACGCCGATGGCCAGCATCAACAGTGCCGCCAGCGGTCCGGCCTCGGGAAACACACCGACGCACAAGCCTACCGACAGCGGCGGGCCGACGATAAAGCAGACTTCGTCGAGCACCGACTCCAGCGCATAAGCGGTCTGCAACTGCGGCTGGCCGCGATAGATTTCGGTCCAGCGCGCCCGCGCCATCGCCGACATGCTCGGCATGCAACCGGCCAGTGCTGCGCAGACAAACAGTGTCCAGGTCGGCGCCTGCAAGCGGGTGCACAGCAGCAACATCAGCAGCGCGCCCCCGCCGATCAGCGCCGCCACCGGCAGCACTCGCCCCTGACCGAAACGGTCCACCAGCCGCGACACCTGTGGCGCGCAAAACGCCGTGGCCAACGCAAACGTCGCCGCCACCCCACCCGCCAGCGCGTAGCCGCCGGTCAATTGCGAGAGCATGGTGATCACGCCGATGCCGGTCATGGAAATCGGCATGCGCGCGATCATCGCGGCAATCACAAAAGCCCGGGCGCCGGGGGCGTTGAACAGTTCGCGGTAAGGGTTTGCCATCGGATGCAGCCTCATCAGGGGCGGCCAAGTTGCCACAAAGCCTGACGGCCGGGGAAGCAAGGAATTGTTGGTGGAATGTGAAGTCCCCAACGCACGCAGGGCCAATCGCTGCCGCATAAACCTGTCGATGATTTCATGTACGCGGATGAACTCTCGCCGCCGCCCATCAGTCAGCTAAATAAGCTCTCAACCCAAGGCGCGACCCTGCATGCAGATTTCCCTCGCCCGCCAAGTGGCTCTTGTCACCGGCGCCAGTTCCGGCATCGGCCACGGCGCCGCCAAAGCCCTGGCCGCTGCCGGTGCCGCCGTCGTCATCAACTACAACCGGCAGGCCGAACCCGCCGAAGCGCTGGCCCGGCAGATCGTCGCCGACGGTGGACAGGCCATCGCCATCGGCGCCAATGTCTCGAAGGAAGAAGACGTTGAGCGACTGTTCCAGCAAACCCTCGACGCCTTCGGAACGCTGGACATTCTGGTGGCCAATTCCGGCCTGCAAAAAGACGCGGCGGCTGTGGATATGTCGCTGGCCGACTGGAACGCAGTGATCGGCGTCAACCTCACCGGCCAGTTCCTCTGCGCCCGGGCCGCGCTGCGGATCTTCAATCGCCAGGGCGTGCGCGAAGGCGTGTCGCGAGCCGCCGGCAAGATCATCCACATGAGCTCGGTGCACCAGCGTATTCCCTGGGCCGGGCACGTTAACTACGCAGCGTCCAAGGGCGGCGTCGATCAGTTGATGCAGACTTTGGCCCAGGAAGTCAGCCACCAGCGCATCCGCATCAACGGCATCGCACCGGGGGCGATCCGCACGGCCATCAATAAGGACGCCACCGAAGGCGACGCCGCGCAGGACCTGCTCAAACTCATCCCTTACGGGCGCATCGGCGATGTCGAGGACGTGGCCAACGCGGTGGTATTTCTCGCCTCCGATGCCTCCGACTACATCGTCGGCACCACCCTGTTCATCGACGGCGGCATGAGCCTCTATCCGGAGTTCCGTGGCAATGGCTGAGCATCAATCCGAACGACAAAGCCCCATCGACGCCCACGGCATCATTGGCGACATGCGCAGCGCCGCGCTGGTCAACGACAAAGGCAGCGTGGATTTCTTCTGCTGGCCGGAGTTCGACAGCCCGTCGATTTTCTGTTCGCTGCTGGACACCCCCGATGCGGGGATTTTCCAGCTCGCTCCCGACCTGCCCGATGCCCGGCGCGAACAGATCTACCTGCCCGATACCAACGTCCTGCAAACCCGCTGGCTAAGTGATCACGCCGTGGTGGAAATCACCGACCTGCTGCCCATCGGCGACAACGACGATGCCTTGCCGCTGTTGATGCGTCGGGTGCGAGTGGTCAGCGGGCAGGCGACGTTTCATCTGCGCTGCGCGGTTCGGCATAACTACGCCCGCGTTGAAACGCGCGCCGTCAACGATAAAAAGGATGTGCTGTTCAGCGCCAGCGGCCAGCCGACACTGCGGTTGGCCTCGGATCAGACCTTGAGCATCGATAACGCTGCGGCGGTCGGGCAATTCACCCTCAAGCAGGATCAGACCGCCGCGTTCATGCTCGGCGCCAGCGACGATCCGCGCTTTGCCGAAGGCGCCGCGCAGCTGTGCATCGAACGCACACTGAAGTTCTGGCGCGACTGGATCGGCCAGTCCAACTATCGCGGTCGCTGGCGGGAAATGGTCAACCGTTCGGCCCTCGCTCTGAAGTTGCTGACCTCACGCCAGCACGGCGCAATCCTCGCCGCCGCCACCTTCGGCCTGCCGGAAACACCCGGCGGCGAACGCAACTGGGACTACCGCTACACCTGGATCCGCGACGCCTCGTTCACCGTCTACGCCTTCATGCGCCTGGGCTTTGTCGACGAAGCCAACGCCTACATGCGCTGGCTGCGCGGGCGGGTCAGCGATTGCAGCGGCAAGTCGTCGATGAAGCTGAACATACTCTATGCGATCGACGGCCGCCAGGAACTGCCGGAAACCGAACTCACGCATTTGTCGGGACATGGCGGTGCAAAACCGGTGCGCATCGGCAATGGCGCCTACGACCAGATTCAACTGGATATCTTCGGCGAACTGATGGACGCCGTTTATCTGGTCAACAAATACGGCGACGCGATTTCCCACGAAGGCTGGCAACACGTGATGGAAGTGGTCGATCAGGTCTGTGAGACCTGGCAGACCAAGGATGTAGGCATCTGGGAAATGCGCGGTGAGCAACATCACTTCCTGCATTCGCGCCTGATGTGTTGGGTGGCGCTGGACCGGGCCATCCGCCTGGCCTCGAAACGTTCGCTGCCGGCGCCGTTCGCCCGCTGGGACCAGACCCGTCAGGCCATCCATGCCGACATCTGGGACAACTTCTGGAACGAAGAGCGCGGGCATTTTGTGCAGTACCAGGGCGGCACGGCGCTGGATGGCTCGATGTTGCTGATGCCGTTGGTGAGGTTCGTCAGCGCCAAGGATCCGAAATGGCTGGCGACGCTGGAAGCCATCGAAAAAAATCTGGTGCGTGACGGCATGGTTTATCGCTATCGCAACGATGACGCGGGTATTGATGGCTTGTCCGGCACTGAAGGCGCTTTTGCCGCGTGCTCGTTCTGGTACGTGGAATGCCTGGCCCGCGCAGGGCAAGTTGAAAAGGCTCATCTGGAATTCGAGCAACTGCTGCGCTACGCCAATCCGCTGGGGCTGTACGCGGAGGAATTCGACAACCGAGGCCGGCATCTGGGCAACACGCCACAGGCATTGACGCATCTGGCGCTGATCAGCGCGGCGAGTTTTCTTGATCGCAAGCTGAGTGGGGAGAAAAATTACTGGCAGCCGTAGTCATCCTTCTTCGCCAGTGCCTGTAAGAAAGATCCCAACTCCAATCGCCGTTTGTAGGATGGCTACCTACGAACGGCAAACACCCCCGAGCCTTGCGGTTGAAGGGCTGGCCCACACAATCGATTCCTTTCGATACAACTTGTTGATGGCACGCCCTACAGAAACCTGCCAACCCCGTGTAACGCTTGTCCCGCAACTCGCACTTACACCCCGAAATACCTTGTTGCCAGCTGTTACATCGCCCCCTACCATCCACCGCAACGGGCACAGCGGAGCTGTCCAATAAAAACCCGATTCAAGGAACCAGAATGAGCCAACGCATCCACCGCCAGATCGATACCCCACTACGCACCGGCCTCAAGCGCGACGAACTGTGGGAAGCCGCCGACAAGGGCCTGATCAAATGCTGGGAAATCGGCCGCCAGCGCGCCGCCCGTTTCCCCGACCTCGCCCAACGCTGCAGTGCCGATGAACTGCCGGTACTGGGCTGGAAAGGCGGGGTCAGTCGCAGCCTGAAGAAGAATGAAAAATACGGATCGCTGAAATACCTGGCCCAGTGGCAGGGGTTGCGTGGGGAGGATCTGGATATTGATCTGGGTTCCGAGCGAGTCATGACCTGCTCGCGGACGAAAATGGTGGTGACGTTTACGCCGGATCGCAGCAAGTATTTCAATCAGGTGGCGGAAGCCGAAGCTTAAGGAGAAGCGCAATGGTCGATCTGCATCAGGAGTTTCAGAACAGCAGTTTCTTTCATCAAGCCCGAATCGACCGTCGCTCCGTCGACGCGCTGACTGGAATCGCCGCCGGGCTTGCAGCAGACGGCAAGATCAATCAGCAGGAAGCCGAATTTCTCAAGAACTGGATCGAATCGCACTTGATCCATCTGAATGATCCGGTCGTCAACATCCTTTATAAGCGTCTCGCCGACATGCTGAGTGACGGCGTTCTTGATGCACAAGAGTCGGTCGAGTTGCTGGAAATGCTTCACCAGTTCGCAGGTCTTCCAGTCGGCGCACAGCAACCCTTCGTTGCCTCAACCTCTCTGCCTCTGGACAACCCTGCTCCGGCATTGAGCTGTGCTGATCGTGTCTTTCTCTTCACCGGTGTCATGGCCTACGGCCCCCGCAAGGACTGTGAGGCGTTGATTGTCGAGCGAGGTGGATTGATCGGTGGTTCTGTCAGCAAAAAGATTCATTATCTGGTGGTAGGCAGCATCGGTAATGATCAATGGCTTCACAGCAGCTATGGCACCAAGATCAAGAAAGCAGTTGAGCTTCGCGACAGCGGCGTGCCGATTGCCATCATCAGCGAAGACCATTGGCAGAAGGTGTTATTCGGATAATGGGAGAGAGAGATGACCCAAGCTGTGATGCAGTTTTGCAAGACTGAAAGCCTGACCATCGGCTATGAGCATCACGGCCCGGAAAACGGCACGCCGGTCATCCTCCTCCACGGCTTCCCCTACTCCCCCCGCGCCTACGACGAAATCGCCCCGCCCCTAGCCGCCAAGGGTTATCGGGTAATCGTGCCGTACCTGCGCGGCTACGGACCGACCCGTTTCAACAGCCCGGACACGCCGCGTTCCGGCCAGCAAGCGGCGCTGGCGCAGGATCTGCTGGATCTGATGGATGCACTGGGGATCGAACAAGCGACATTGTGCGGTTACGACTGGGGCGGTCGGGCGGCGTGCATTGTGGCGGCGTTGTATCCCGAGCGCGTGCGCGGGTTGGTGACGGGCGACGGCTACAACCTGCAAGACATTCCGAATTCGGTCCGGCCGCTGGATCCGCAGAGCGAGCATCGTTACTGGTATCAGTACTATTTCCATACGCCCCGAGGCGTTGAAGGGCTGACGCAGAATCGTCGGGCGCTGTGTGAGTTGCTGTGGCAATTGTGGTCACCGACCTGGGCGCGGAACGCCGAGCGTTTTCCGCTGAGCGCAGCGGCGTTCGACAACCCGGATTTCGTTGAGGTGGTGATTCACTCCTACCGTCATCGCTTCATGTATGCGCCGGGCGATCCGGCGCTGGAAGGGATGGAGCAGGCGCTGGAGAAACAGCCGGCGATCGGCGTGCCGACGATTTCGCTGTGCGGTGCCGATGATGGCGTAGGCCCGGCGCCGGTGGACGATGAAGATGCCCAACACTTCACCGGAGTTTATGAGCGGCGGGTGCTGGCCGGTGTCGGACATAACATTCCCGAGGAAGCGCCGGGCGAAACGCTCAAGGCATTACTGGATCTGCTCCAGCGCTGACCGAAAACCGCTCCCGATAAGCCTGCGGCGTCACACCCATGGCCCGCAGGAAACTGCGTCTCAAGGTTTCTTCACTGCCAAATCCACAATTCGCCGCCACCCGTTTGATCGGCAATCCGGTGTCGCTCAGCAATCGGCGGGCGGTTTCGACGCGGATCAGTTCGATGGCCCGGGCCGGGGTCTGGCCGGTGTCGGCGCGGTAGTGGCGCACGAAGCTGCGTTCGCTCATGCCGGCCTGTTCCGCGAGGGTCGGGATGCCCAAGTCGCAGGTCAGGTGTTCGGCGATCCACGCGTGCAGATCATCGAAGCGGTTGCCCTGTTTTTGCAGCGACAGCGTCACGCTGAATTGCGACTGCCCGCCCGGGCGTTTGAGGAACACCACCAGTTGCCGGGCGACGTCCAGGGCCATGTCGCGGCCGAGATCGTCTTCGACCATGGCCAGCGCCAGGTCGATGCCGGCGGTGACGCCCGCCGAGGTCCAGACCGGGCCGTCGTTGATGAAGATCGGATTGGGCTCGACCTGCAAGCGTGGGTGTTGCTGCGCCAGTTGTTCGCAGCGGGTCCAGTGGGTGACGACTCGCCGGCCGTCGAGCCAGCCGCTGGCAGCCAGAAGAAAGGCGCCGGTGCAGACCGAGGCCACGCGCCGGCATCCGTTGGCGTGCTCACGCACCCAACTCACCAATTCGGCGTCTTCGGCAGCGGCGTAGACGCCCCAGCCGCCGGCGATGATCAGCGTATCGCTGGGCTGCGGCGGCAGCGGCTCGGCCAACATCGCCAACCCGGCGGACGAGTTCACCGCCCCGCCACCGCTGGCAATCACCGTTGGCGCGTACGGCGCAGGCAAACCCTGCTGGCGGGCGATGTCGTTGGCCGAGGCGAAGACCTGCAACGGCCCGGTGACATCGAGCAATTGCACATTGGCGAACGCGAGGACGTGGATGGTTTTCGGCATTTGGCGTAATTCGTGGGCTGATTGGCGTATGCGCCAAAACCTACGCGCCTACAGTGAAGCCGTCTACCCCCTTTTCACGGAGAAGAACCATGGCGTTGCAGATCGGTTTTCTGTTGTTTCCCCAGGTGCAGCAACTCGACCTGACCGGCCCGTACGACGTACTGGCCTCGTTGCCGGACGTGCAGGTGCATCTGGTCTGGAAGGATCTGGTGCCGGTCACCGCCAGCACCGGGCTGGTGCTGAAACCGACGACCACCTTCGAGGACTGCCCGGATCTGGATGTGATTTGCGTTCCCGGCGGTGCGGGCGTCGGGCCGTTGATGGAGGATGAGCAGACGCTGGCGTTCATCAAATCGCAAGCGGCGCAGGCGCGGTACGTGACGTCGGTGTGCACCGGTTCGCTGGTGCTCGGCGCGGCGGGTCTGTTGCAAGGTAAGCGGGCGACCACGCACTGGGCCTATCACGATCTGCTGCCGACACTGGGTGCGATCCCGGTGAAGGATCGGGTGGTGCGCGACGGCAATCTGTTTACCGGGGGCGGCATTACGGCCGGGATCGATTTTGCTCTGACCCTGGCGCAGGAACTGGTGGGAGTCGATACGGCACAACTGGTGCAGTTGCAGCTGGAATATGCGCCGGCGCCGCCGTTTGATTCGGGCAGCCCGGACACGGCGCCGAGTGCTGTTGTCGATGAAGCGCGCAAGCGTGCGGCGCCTTCGCTGAAGTTGCGCACGGAAATCACCGAGCGCGCGGCGGCAAAGCTCAACCTGCGCTGACATTTCAGCCACACCCGAGAACTTGTGGGAGCTGGCTTGCCAGCGATAGCGGTGAGTCAGTCAATGAAGATGTCGACTGTGCAGACGCCATCGCTGGCAAGCCAGCTCCCACAGATCTCTCACAGGTCTCAGTGTCAGCCACAGGTTTGCGAGTTGTCCCGGTTTCTCGCCACACCTTCACTTGTCCCCTCGCCCCCACCCGTGTAGAAAGCCTGTCCACAAATCGTGCACAAGGACTTTCCATGACAGCTCTGCCATGGCTCTATCTCGGGCTTCTCAGCCTTGGTTACGGATTGGCGCTGAGTTTCGGCCAGCTCGGCTGGCTGGCGCTGATCTCCATTGCACTGCTGGTTTTCGCCGGTTATGCCGTGCGCCAGCAAACCGTGCCGGTCGGGCGTTATCTCGGCCATGGCCTGTTTATCGTGTTGGCCCTGGCGCTGGCCCTGCACTGGCTGCCGGGTTTCTACAACGGCCGGGCCATCGAACCGCAGCGCTTCACCGACAACGCCGTGCCGTTCTCGATGTACCTGAATCTCGACAAACCGCTGATTGGCTTCTGGCTGCTGCTGGTCTGCCCGTGGATCGTCGCGCGTCGTTCGTTGCGCCTGACGGTTTACGCCACCGCGCTGGCACTGACGTTGAGTGTGATTCTGGCGCTCGGCGGTGCGGTGTTGCTGGGCATGATCACCTGGGCGCCGAAATGGCCGGATCAGGCGTGGCTGTGGGTGCTGAACAATCTGCTGCTGGTGACGCTGGTCGAAGAGGCGCTGTTTCGCGGCTATATCCAGGGCGGCCTGAGCCGACGTTTCAAACACCTGCCCTACGGCGAAAACCTCGCGCTGCTGCTGGCGTCCCTGCTGTTCGGCCTGGTGCATGTGGGCGCTGGCTGGCAATGGGTGTTGCTGGCGAGCCTGGCGGGTGTCGGCTATGGTCTGGCCTACCGTTTTGGCGGGCTCGGTGCGGCGATCGCCACGCATTTTGGCCTGAACCTGCTGCATTTCGGCCTGTTCACCTATCCGATGCTCGCGGGTTGAAGCAAGGGCCGTTTTGCGACGCTGTACTTATAAATGAAAAAAAATTTCAATAAATGGCCGACCCCGCCGACAACCTTTCAAAGCCTTGCGGATTGAAAAACCATGCGTAACAACCAGCCCATTACACAACGCGAACGGACTTTCCCGGCTCAGCAACGGTTGATTTCCACAACCGACGCCAAGGGCGTGATCACCTACTGCAACGACGCTTTCGTCGAAATCAGCGGGTTTTCGCGTGAGGAACTGATCCGTGCGCCGCACAACCTGGTTCGTCACCCTGACGTGCCGGCGGCGGTGTTTTCGCACATGTGGGGCACACTGAAACAAGGCTTGCCATGGATGGGCATTGTCAAGAATCGCTGCAAGACCGGTGATCATTACTGGGTGAATGCCTATGTAACGCCGGTGTTCGACGGCAATCAGGTGGTCGGTTACGAGTCGGTGCGGGTCAAACCCACCGCCGAACAGATCCGCCGTGCCGAAGCGCTCTACCAACGCATCAACCAGGGCAAGTCGGCGATTCCTTCGAGCGACAAGTGGCTGCCGATTGTGCAGGACTGGCTGCCGTTCATTCTGGTCAGCCAGTTGAGCTTCATGATCGGCGCCACCCTGAACTCGCAGTGGGGCTTCGCCCTCGCCGCCGGTCTGTCGGTGCCGCTGGGCCTGCTGGGCCTGCAATGGCAACAACGCGGGCTCAAGCGCCTGCTGCGTCTGGCCGAGCAGACCACCTCCGACCCGTTGATCGCGCAGATGTACACCGACAGCCGTGGCGCCCAGGCGCGTCTGGAAATGTCGATCCTCAGCCAGGAAGCGCGCCTGAAAACCTGCCTGACCCGTCTGCAGGACACCGCCGAGCACCTGACCGATCAGGCCAAACAGTCCGACGCCCTGGCGCACAACAGCTCCAGCGGTCTGGAACGTCAGCGCGTGGAAACCGAACAGGTCGCCACCGCCGTCAACCAGATGGCCGCCACCACCCAGGAAGTGGCGAGCCACGTCCAGCGCACCGCCGACGCCACCCAGGAAGCCAATCGTCTGACCGGCCGCGGCCGCGACATCGCCGGGGAAACCCGCGAAGCCATCCAGCGTCTGTCGGTCGTCGTCGGTGAAACCGGCCTGACCGTCACCCAACTGGCCAAGGACAGCGACGAAATCGGCGGCGTGGTCGACGTGATCAAAGGCATTGCCGATCAGACCAACCTGCTCGCACTCAACGCCGCGATCGAAGCAGCGCGTGCCGGCGAAATGGGCCGTGGTTTTGCCGTAGTCGCCGACGAAGTCCGCCAACTGGCACAACGCACCAGCGAATCCACCGGCCAGATCCACGCCCTGATCGCCAAGTTGCAACAGACTGCGTCCAGCGCCGTACAAACCATGGAAGCCGGGCATCGCCAGGCGGAAGAAGGTGTAGCGCGGGTTCTGGAAGCGGACCAGGCCTTGGTCGGCATCAGCGAAGCGGTGGCCAACATCACCGACATGACCACCCAGATCGCCGCCGCGACCGAAGAGCAAAGTGCCGTGGCTGAAGAAATCAGCCGCAACATCAGCAACATCTCGGAACTGGCGGACCAGACCTCGGAACAGGCGCATAACTCGGCGTTGCTGAGTGAAGAGCTGACGAAGACGGCTAATACGCAGTATTCGTTGGTGGAGCGGTTTAACCGCTGATTGTTCTGCAATACAAAAAACCCGGATAGCGAGAGCTTCCGGGTTTTTTATTGTGGCTTACGGCGTGACTACACATAGGGGCGCTATGCCCTACAAGCACGCCAGAATCCGCTGACTGGTGCACCTTTGGGGTCGGTTCTATCGTTTGCCGGTAGAAATCCAATCCCTTAAGCTGGTCAGTATGAATACATCTCCTTTGGAGGCTCCGATGGCCACCACCAGAAAGATCGACAAGCCAGTCAAAAAAGTCATTCGCGATGAACTGACTTTTCTTGATGTCCGGCAAGCCGCGCGTGATGGGCAGAAAGCGTTCGATAAATATGTGATCACTGGCAAGCTACCCATAACAAAGTAGCCATAGATGCCAGCAGTCAAAATCTCTGCGCTTTTCGAACAAATCAACAACTGGAAAAACTTCGCCGCTCATTTTTTTAACTACAAAGTGTGCGGTGAACTGCCCGCTATTTTCGGGCGAGACGAACGACTAGATCTCAGCGAAATGCATCACATCCACCTGGCCAGCATTCAAGCGACCCAGGCGCGGTGGGCAAAAATAGACCGCCAGTATTATCGAACTGCCCTGGTTGACGATCCTGACAACGACTTCTGGCTTATCTACGCCTACGATGCTTTCCGGGATGAATACCTTTTGCTGACAATCACAGGCCCGGATGCCCATAACCGGAGTGAGTGGGGTTCATTTCTGCGAACGGTGCATAGCGAGATTGTTGAGCCATGGATCGTGGGAAAAGTCATCTATTCCGACCTTGAGGACTTTTGATCAGTTGGCTGGCCAATTCTTGGAACTCGCCTGTAGCAAGGCAATAAAAAACCCGGATAGCGAGCTTCCGGGTTTTTTATTGCCTTGCTACTTACTCCTTCGGCACGAGGTTATCCAGCGCCTGATTCACCGCCAACTCGCCCAACATCACCACCTGCGCAATGCCCAACAGAGTCTTGCGGTTCGGCCCTTCCAGCAGGCCGGCGAAGTCACCGAGCATGACCGTGGCTGACGCGAGGGATTCGCAGGCGTTGGCCAGCAAGGACTCCGTGTCGGTTTGCGGGTTGACCATGAACATGTCGTTTGGGGTGTAGGGCGTGGCCATGATCCGGGCTGCGGGGGTCAGGTAATAGTCGAGGGCGCGTTCGGCCGCGTCGTGGAGTTTTCTTGAATCGGGAAATTCGTACGGGGACACCGGATCTTCTAACGGGGGAATGACGGTCTTGGACATCAGCTGGAACTCCGGAAAAGAGTCGCTTGAGGATTTTTATCGACGGCTGCCAGGCAGTGAGGGGACAAGCCCCTCACCGAGGCGGCAACTACCGCGAGACGTGATGGTTATCCAGCACACGATTGACCAGCAGCTCACTCAGCATGATGACCTGCTGCAGAATCTGCATCGCCTTGCGCTGCGACGGATCGACGGTGTCGCCGAGATCCCGGGCCATGTCACTGGCCGACGACAGCGTTTCGCACGCTTCGACCAGCAGCGTTTCGTCATCCATTGTTGGATTGACCAGATAGATCTTGCCCGGCTTGCGCGAGGGCTTGGACGTCTTCTGCGCCCCAGGATCGAGGTAATGATTGATCGCCCGTTCGGTTGCCGTTTTTATGTTTTCGGCTTCGAGTGCGGCGTCGTAGGGGATTGAATCGGTTTCTGGCGGGTTTGGCGTAATTTTGAACATACGGACTCTCTATCTTGAAAGAATTGAAGAGCCGTCACTTTCGCTACCAAACGAAGGGTGGCGGCCATACGTGGGTTGGTAGACCGGTCAAGACAGAGAAACCCCCGGCGCCCCCGAAGGAGCCCCACGCATGGCCACCATATAAAACTCAGCCCCAAAAATGAGACTGCATAAGGGACACCACACGGCTGTCAAGAAAACGGGCTACCAAACCCGATCACTGTTTTTCAGTGACAGGGAAACGATATAGCCCTCTCCAAGCCGCGTAAGCCGGCGGATTCTGGCGTACGCGTAGGCAACGACGCAAGGTGTTGTAGCCCTTATGGCGTAACGGTTCGTGTACTTTAAACGTGGTCACTGAACTGTGTTTATCAGTTGGTCTGGCGAAGTCGTCCCAAACATCAACTACGGTCAGCGCCTCGATAAATTGCACACCAATGCTTTTGGGGTGTCGCTCCTGATTTGGAGCAATCGACTTGGCTTTCTGGTGGTGCCCCCTAGGATAATAAAATGACGTAGTATCGATGCTAGGACGCGCCATTTGAGGGACTCGTCCTCAAGTGGCACCGATTTTTGGTGCTTTAAGCACATCAAATTTAGATTTCTTTCCATGAGTTCTATTTTTTATCTTCCCCGCAAGCTCTCGAGCAAAGACAGTATCTACACCGAAGACGAGCTCTTAGCCGCCTCGAATTATGTCGTTGTCTTGGCCGAACCCGGTGGTGGCAAAACTGAACTTATGGGTAGTTTGGCCCAGCAACTGGGTACTACCACCGTTACTGCAAACAAATTCAAACGCATCGGGCCCGACGCTGATAACTCTCCGCTCGTGATCGATGCGTTTGACGAGTTGGCAAAAGTCGATCAAACCGGCATTCACGATCTTCTGGCTAACGCCAGTAAAGCCAAGCCAACACACGTCATCATTTCGAGTCGGTCCAGTGAGTGGAGCAGCGCGGCCACAAACGCATTCGAGGAATACCTAGGATCCTCACCACTCGTGGTCAGACTGGTCGAGTTTGATGAAGAAGAACAGCGAGCAATTTTTCATCATCATGTTGAAGGCGAGGAGTTCGCAGCATTCCAAGCGGAAGTCTCTCGATTTGACCTAGGAGCGCTACTCCCCAACCCACAGTTCTTGAAGATGTTCGCAGACGCCTACGTAGAAAGCGGCCGACGTTTCACGGACAAACGAAATATATTCTCCCAAGCGGTCGAGCACTTAGCGAAGGAGGCTAACGCCTCGGTAGTGAAGACCAGCCAGTCTCTTTCGATCATACAAAGGGTTGATCTATCGTCTGAAGTGTTTGCCAAACTTTTGCTTTCAGGTGCAGAAGGTGTAGGAACGAGCGAAGCAACCGCAGACCGGATTTATCCTCTGCTCGCGTCACTGTTTGATAAGCCTACGGTAGCTGAAAGCATTTTGGCGACACGACTTTTTAAACCAGGGGACAGTGCAGATCAACATCGGCCGGTTCACAAGATCGTCGCTGAATACTGTGCAGCGGATTATTTGGCCAAGCGGATAACTGCTCCGTCGGACCCGCTGACTTTACATAAATGTCTACCTATCATTGCACCGAACTCCACAGTACGAGATGAACTCCGAGGCCTATTGGGCTGGCTTGCCGCACTCGGCAACAAATCCATTCAGGAGGCAGCGATTGAGCTTGATCCCTACGCAGTACTAGCGAACGGTGACCCTTCTCAACTTGAACATTCTTCAAAACGCCTGCTGATAGAGCGACTAAAAGACGTCGAAATGAAAGATCCCTATTTTCGACGAGGAGATTCGTGGCGCAGATTTAGCGCCGCAGGCTTCTTCACTGAAGATGTCATGAAAGAAATCAAGCCCCTTCTCGCTTCTGGAAGTGACGGACACCTACAAGGTCTGATTCTTGAACTTTTGGCAGGCTCGCCAGCAATCAAGCACTTGAGAGATGAGTTGCGCCAGCTCGTTTTAAATAGCAATGAAAGCGAACACGGTCGTTTATTAGCTTGCAAATGCCTGCTTGACCTAAAGGATTACGACTACAAAACCGACTTAAATACCTTAACCCTAGAAGCTAGCCAAACTTCGCTAAAAATAGCGGTTACTTTTATAACGGCTATCGGGCCAGAAACATTCGATCGAGTTTTTCTAGCCGACTTTCTTCGTACATGCTCAAAACTCTACCCCACTCACCAGATGCCTTACAAATCGATGATAGGGGAACGTTACTTTCTGAGACGCTTTATCGAAACATTTAACTTGGCGCAAATCGAACAACTATTGGACGATTTAACTAGGAACCTTGCCTGCACATGCAATAAAAAGCATTTCGAATGTGATTGTCGAATTGGAATCAGCAAAATCGCAGGCTTGATGCTGGATCAATACTTCGAACTGGCAACACCTCCATTCGCCCCAGAGCGCGTTTGGCATTGGCTCGAAAACCTAATTTTCCATGAGCAAAAAACACAGGACCAGAGCAAGGCAGTCCAGGCACTTCAAAATGACGATAATCTGCGGCAAGGAATAATTGGCTATGTGTTTGGCAAGCTCATTGACTGCGATAAGATTTTCGAGACAAGGATACACAAGTTTGATTTCCACTCTCACTCCGGCCTACGCTTTCAATCCCGCGACTATAGATTCATAGTTAATTTTGCATTCGAAATCGACAATCCAATTCTATGGTCTAACTTTATCGCAATTCATCAATATCATCTTAACAAAGATGAAAAAGGCCCAAATAGTTTACGACGACATATGCGCGAGCAGGCATTGAAAAAACCCTCTTTCATGAGGGAGTGGGCAAAATTCAACAGAGCAACCGCACAATCTGCGCAAGACAATTATAAAAACCTATTTAGGCATAATCGAAACTTTAAACGTCGCAATCGCCAACGCGACAGCATGCACAAGGCCAATATCCAGTATTTAAAGGACAACCGGGAATTGGTGGAGAGCGGACGGCACTGGCGTTGTCTTGCACGTTTCGCGGACCTGGTGCTTGTGTGTCCAAACGAAATAGAGCTTGAAGTTGGAGATGACACACTCGTTCGAAACGCTCTCAGAAACTGTCTGGACTTCATTGCCCCCGATGTTCCCGATCTGCTTAGACTTGCAGGTCTACAGTGTGCATCCAGGGGCGCGAGCACTGAACCTGTACTCTTTGCAGCATGCTTAGAAATAATGCGTAATACCGGCAATCTCGAAGGTGTTGATTTACGGTTGCTCCAAGCACTCCGAACAAACATCAATATGGGCTACAACGCAGTCAACAAAGAAGAACATGACGCGCTAAAGTCTGAGGTAGATCGTCTGATTTTTGCAGAAACTGGAACGGCTGAAGCTTTCCTTCGCCAGTATGTCGAACCGCAATTGGCACAAACAGGCTGCCTAAACCCGGAAATTTGGCTATTACGTGGTGACGAGGCTTTTAGCCACTTACGTGACATGCTTTCGATAGAATGGCTGAGGCGCTTTCCTGATTTAGCCATTGGGCCACTAGACGCAATTTTTGAGATCGCTGCTGAATGTGGCGATCGTAATGCTTTGCTTGAAATCATCGCAGAGCGCTGCGCAAACTTCATGTCCGTTTGGCCCAATCCAACAAGCGATGCGGACCTCGAGCAAAAGCGCACTTTTTGGTTCCTGAGAGCTTTTCATTTCATAAAAGATGCTCCTGACACATACTGGAATTGGCTAAAATCCGATAAGGACATAATATTTTCATTTAGTGATCGGTATGGGCGATTTAATTACGGCGAACACCCGTATTGGCCAAAACTCACATTAAGCAAGGTGGAGGCTATTCTAGATGCCTTTATCGAAAAATGGCCAAAAGTGGACCTGCCGAGCCACTATGGCACGGGAAGTCCTAGGGGAGAAAATGCATACCGCTTTTTGACAGAAGTTATCTGGTTAATAAATTCAGATGAATCCGATGAAGCCATATGCGTCCTTGATCGCCTACTTGCCGATCAGAGATTTACAGAAATGCACAACGACCTGAAGAGCATACGTGCCAGTAAAATCAGACAAAAAGCACTAAGAGACTTTGAACCTCCAACTCCTCAGGAAATCGTCAGCCGTCTGGACCGCGACACCATCGTAAACGTTGAAGGTCTCCGCCAACTCGTCCTACAAGAGCTTCAAGATTTTCAGAAGGCTATAGACGGTGGCGAGTTCAACCCAGCTGACCGCTTTTACAATAACGATAAGCGCTTGGGCGAAGTTAAGGCCACTGAAATCATCGCTGAGCGCCTCAATCTGAGACTGGAGCCACAAGGAATTGCTATTACGTCAGAGCATCAGCTAAAAAGTGAAAATCGCAGCGATTTTACTGCAACCAAGTTCATTGGTGGCAAGCGAAGATTACTTGTGGTGGAGGTAAAAGGTCAGTGGCACAAAGAGCTATACACTGCCGCGGCCGCACAACTCTATGATCGCTACTCAATCCATCCAGACGCTGAACAACAGGGCATTTACCTTGCTATTTGGTTCGGCCGCGATGAACTGGTCGCAGGTCTCAAAAATAAAACCATAAATACCGCTCAAGAACTGAAGATCAGCATCGAAAAGGCACTACCGCAAGAACTAGCGGGGCTAATTGATGTATTCGTATTGGACGTTTCCAAGCCTAAAAACTGAGCCTGGAAGACGGAATCAAAGGCCGTATGCAGTAGCCTAGGGGGATACCCCGGTGGCGGCCATGCGCGGGTTGGTAGACCGGTCGAATTGGGAAACCCGGCGCTCACGAATGAGCCCCACGCATGCCCACCATACAAAGCTGCACCTCAAAAAGAGACAGCATTGAAGGTGTCGCAATAACCACAACTCGAATCGGGCTACCAAACCCAGCCACTTTTCAGTGACAGGGAAACGATATAGCCCTCTCCAAGCTGCGTAAGCCGGCGGATTCTGGCGTACGCGTAGGCAACGACGCAAGGTGTTGTAGCCCTTATGGCGTAACGGTTCGTGTACTTTAAACGTGGTTACGCGATCGTGTTTATGCGCTGGAAATGCCGGGCTGGGGGAGCTTTCAGTTTTGGTGGTGTGTCAGTGAAACCTTCCCCCTCACCCTAGCCCTCTCCCCGAGGGAGAGGGGACTGACCGAGGTGTCTGGGCGAGGTACGCCGACGTGAAATACCGAGGTGAACTCTGGCCTTAAAAAGCAAACATCCCGCTTCTAAGCACTCAACACGATGAGCGTTAGCTCGAGTAAAGCTTTTGATCTTCGGGCCCCTTCGGCAGGCTGAGTGGAGGGATTCGTCCGGGGGTGGGAGCGCAGCGACCGTTTGGCGAAGCCAAACACATCGAGAGGAGGTGCAGCGAAGCAAACCGTAGGCGATGCCCCCCGGACGAATCCCGGAACGAAGGAACCCCGAGCCTCAGCGAGGGGCCGAACGCCGGGGCCTAGACCTTTTGGTTACTTTTGGGGCGTTTGCCAAAAGTGACCCGCCGTAAGGGCGGAACCCTAAGCAGCCATAACCGCAGCAACGGATATGCCCCCAAAAAAAGCCTCAACGAAGAAACCCAGCAACCCTCTCCGCCGCCGAAGCCAAATGCTGCTCATGCGTAAACCCGGAAACCTTGAGCGGCTTCAAATCATGATCCCCAGAGGCCAACCAAAACACCTCAATACTCGGCGATAGATCGTAAGCCTCAACGGCGTCCCGATTGCCAAGCGCATCCCGCTCCCCCTGAACAATCAACGTCCGAGTCTTCAACCCAGCCAAATGCTCAACCCGAGGCTTCTCCGGTTTCCCAACCGCATAAAACGGATAACCCAAGCAAACCAACGCATCAGCCCCCAACTCATCAGCCAGGAGACTGGCCATCCGCCCCCCCATCGACTTCCCGCCAACCGCCACAACCCCAGCGACATGACGTCGCACTTCAGCGAAAACCTCACGCCAGCACTCCTGCAATTTCCCCGCAGGATTCGGCGGCCGCTTGACCCCGTCAACCCGCCGCTGCGCCATATAAGGAAACTCAAACCGCAACACATTCACCCCAAGCCCAGCAAGGCGCCCAGCCATATCCGTCATCCACTCACTGTCCATCGGCGCCCCCGCACCATGCGCGAGAATGAGCGTCGCCGAAGCCTCACCAACAGCAGCATCCCAAAGCCACCCACGATCCCGCAGGCACTGCGCCCATTGATCCCCGTCAATACTGGCCTTGTGCTGTTTGTCCATGCTTGCCTCGCTTTTAGTCTGCCTATAACTCCAGGCGAAGGACGCGCTGTCGGCGCTCACTTCGGCTGAACCGTGGATGGGGAACCATGAACACTTCTATCAGTACCGCCTACAACTACAAGGTGGTCCGCCAATTCGCCATTATGACGGTGGTGTGGGGCATCGTCGGCATGGGGCTCGGGGTTTTTCTCGCGGCTCAATTGGTCTGGCCCGAACTCAACTTCAACCTGCCGTGGACCAGCTTCGGACGCCTGCGCCCGCTGCACACCAACGCGGTGATCTTCGCGTTCGGCGGCTGTGCCTTGTTCGCCAGTTCGTTCTACTCGGTGCAGCGCACCTGCCAGACCCAGCTGTTTGCGCCGAAAGTCGCCGCGTTCTGCTTCTGGGGCTGGCAACTGGTGATCCTGCTGGCAGCCATCAGCCTGCCACTGGGTTACACCAGCTCCAAGGAATATGCCGAGCTGGAATGGCCGATCGACATTCTGATCACCATCGTCTGGGTCGCCTACGCCATCGTGTTCTTCGGCACGATCATGCAGCGCAAGACCAAACACATTTATGTGGGCAACTGGTTCTTCGGCGCGTTCATCATCACCGTGGCGATCCTGCACATCGTCAACAACCTTGAGTTGCCGGTGAGTTTCACCAAGTCCTACTCGGTGTACGCCGGTGCGACCGACGCGATGGTGCAATGGTGGTACGGCCACAACGCCGTAGGCTTTTTCCTCACCGCCGGCTTCCTCGGGATGATGTACTACTTCGTGCCGAAACAGGCCGAACGTCCGGTGTATTCGTATCGCCTGTCGATCGTGCACTTCTGGGCGCTGATCACCCTGTACATCTGGGCCGGTCCGCACCACTTGCACTACACCGCGCTGCCGGACTGGGCGCAGTCGCTGGGCATGGTGATGTCGCTGGTACTGCTGGCGCCGAGCTGGGGCGGCATGATCAACGGCATGATGACCCTCTCGGGCGCCTGGCATAAGTTGCGCAGCGACCCGATCCTGCGCTTCCTCGTGGTGTCGCTGGCGTTCTACGGCATGTCGACCTTCGAAGGTCCGATGATGGCAATCAAGACCGTCAACGCCCTCTCCCACTACACCGACTGGACCATCGGCCACGTACACGCCGGCGCGCTCGGCTGGGTGGCGATGATTTCCATCGGCGCGCTGTACCACATGATCCCGAAAATCTTCGGCAAAGAGCAGATGCACAGCATCGGCCTGATCAACGCGCACTTCTGGCTTGCGACTATCGGCACCGTGCTCTACATCGCCTCGATGTGGGTCAACGGCATCGCCCAGGGCCTGATGTGGCGTGCGGTGAACGAGGACGGCACGCTGACCTACTCCTTCGTCGAAACCCTGGTGGCCAGCCACCCAGGCTTTGTCGTGCGGCTGATTGGCGGGGCGATCTTCCTCAGCGGCATGTTCCTGATGGCTTACAACACCTGGCGCACCGTGCGGGCCTCGCAGCCTGCTGACGTCGTTGCTGCCGCGCAGATGGCCTGAGGAGTCCGCCATGAAACACGAAACGATTGAAAAGAACGTCGGCCTGCTGATGCTGCTGATGGTGTTCGCCGTGAGCATCGGCGGCCTGACCCAGATCGTCCCGCTGTTCTTCCAGGACGTGACCAACAAACCGGTGGAAGGCATGAAGCCCTACACCGCGCTGCAACTGGAAGGCCGCGACATCTACATCCGCGAAGGCTGCGTCGGTTGCCACTCGCAGATGATCCGTCCGTTCCGCGCCGAAACCGAACGCTACGGGCACTACTCGGTGGCCGGTGAAAGCGTGTGGGATCACCCGTTCCTGTGGGGTTCCAAGCGTACCGGTCCGGACCTGGCCCGGGTTGGCGCGCGCTACTCGGATGACTGGCACCGCGCGCACTTGTACAACCCGCGCAACGTTGTACCGGAATCGAAAATGCCGGCCTACCCATGGCTGGTCACCCAAGCGGTCGACAGCAGCCACACCGAAACCAAGCTCAAGACCATGCGCACCCTCGGCGTGCCGTACACCGACGACGACATCAGCGGCGCGGTGGCCAGCCTCAAGGGCAAGACCGAAATGGACGCCCTCGTCTCCTACCTGCAAGTGCTCGGCACTGCGATCAAGAGCAAGAGGTGATCGAGATGGCCTTTGAAATGAGCGCGGGGCTGATTCGCGGCCTCGGCACGGTCGTGGTGTTCGTGGCCTTCGTCGGCCTGACCCTGTGGGTGTTCAACCGCAAGCGCACGCCGGAATTCGCCGAAGCACGCCTGCTGCCGTTCGCCGACGAGCCGCAACCCGACACTACCCAAGTTAATGAAACAAGGAGTACCCGGCCATGACCACCTTCTGGAGTACGTGGATCTGCGTACTGACCATCGGCAGCCTGATCGGCCTGACCTGGCTGCTGGTCGGCACCCGTCGGGGCGAAACCAAGGGCAGCGTCGACCAGACCATGGGCCACAGCTTCGACGGCATCGAGGAGTACGACAACCCGCTGCCGCAGTGGTGGTTCATGCTGTTCGCCGGCACGCTGGTGTTTTCCGTGGGTTATCTGATCCTTTATCCGGGCCTGGGCAACTGGAAAGGCATCCTGCCCGGCTACGAGGACGGCTGGACCGGCGTCCACGAGTGGGAAAAGGAAATGAGCAAGGCTGACGCCAAATTCGGGCCGATCTTCGCCAAGTTCGCCGCGATGCCGGTGGAAGAAGTGGCGAAGGATCCGCAGGCGCTGAAAATGGGTGGCCGTCTGTTCGCCTCCAACTGCTCGGTCTGCCACGGCTCGGACGCCAAGGGCGCGTTCGGTTTCCCTAACCTCGCCGACAAGGACTGGCGTTGGGGCGGCAGTGCGGAAACCATCAAGACCACCATCATGGGTGGCCGGATGGCGGCGATGCCGGCGTGGGGTGACGTGCTGGGCGAGGCTGGGGTGAAAAACGTCGCCGCCTATGTGCGTCATGAACTGGCGGGGCTGCCACTGCCGGCGGACAACAAGGCTGATCTCCAAGCGGGTCAGCAGGCGTTCAGCACAACCTGCACCGCCTGTCACGGGGCAAACGGCCAGGGCACCGAAGCCATGGGCGCACCGAACCTGACGCACCCGGCCGGTTTCATCTACGGCACCAGCCTGACCCAGCTCGAGCAGACCATTCGCCATGGTCGTCAGGGCCACATGCCAGCTCAGAACGAGCTGCTGGGCAACGATAAAGTGCAACTGCTCGCCGCTTACGTATACAGTCTGTCAAAAAATACTGAGCAGTTGAGCGACAAGCTTCAAGCTGAAAGCTCCAAGTAAAATCACAAGCAATGTATACAATCCTGCAGGCGACATGATTCGTCTTGTCGCTTGCAGCTTGCAGCTTGCAGCTGCTTCCTTTTGTCGCACCCCTTCACCCCCTCTCCTTTCGGTTACCCGGATTCGGGTCTACGCTTGCTCGATGCGGACTGGCCCGTGCCGGTTCCAGGTCGACCCCGAGCGAGGCGTTGAACGAATCGGCTGACTGACATGGCCGCAAAGGCCGGTAGATACCGGCTGTCGTGCCCATTACCGTCCGTCACCCGAACCGAGCGTTCGAACACACCCCGTTACATCCGACCGGGACCCCTCGCTTTTTTCGTCCGCTGCGACATTTTGCCCGAGGGCAATTTTGTCCTTACGCGGCGCATGGAAAGGCCGCAGAATCAGCGTTGGAAAGCATTGACCCAGGTCATGGCGCGTTGCATTGACCCCCTGCTTTCTACATACTTGCGGCCGATTTTAATCCTAATAAAACACCCAAACCGTGGAACCTTAGAATGAGCACAGCAATCAGTCCGACTGCTTATAACTATAAGGTAGTCCGCCAGTTCGCCATCATGACGGTGGTCTGGGGGATCCTTGGCATGGGGCTCGGTGTCTTCATCGCCTCGCAACTGGTCTGGCCGGAGTTGAACTTCGGTCTGCCGTGGACGAGCTTTGGACGCCTGCGCCCGTTGCACACAAACCTGGTGATTTTCGCCTTCGGTGGTTGTGCACTGTTTGCCACTTCCTACTATGTCGTGCAGCGAACCTGCCAGACGCGACTGATTTCCGACAGCCTCGCGGCCTTCACCTTCTGGGGATGGCAAGCGGTGATCGTCGGCGCGATCATTACCTTGCCGCTGGGTTACACCACCACCAAGGAATACGCGGAACTGGAATGGCCGATCGCCATTCTTCTGGCCATTGTCTGGATTTCCTACGGGCTGGTGTTCTTCGGCACCATCACCAAGCGCAAGACCAAGCACATCTATGTCGGTAACTGGTTCTACGGCGCGTTCATCGTGGTGACCGCGATGCTGCACATCGTCAACCACATGTCGTTGCCGGTCAGCCTGTTCAAGTCCTACTCGGCCTACTCGGGCGCCACCGACGCGATGATCCAGTGGTGGTACGGCCACAACGCCGTGGGCTTCTTCCTGACCACCGGCTTCCTGGGGATGATGTACTACTTCGTGCCGAAACAGGCCGAACGTCCGATCTACTCGTATCGTCTGTCGATCGTGCACTTCTGGGCGCTGATCACCCTGTACATCTGGGCCGGCCCGCACCACCTGCACTACACCGCACTGCCGGACTGGGCACAGTCGCTGGGCATGGCGATGTCGATCATTCTGCTGGCGCCAAGTTGGGGCGGCATGATCAACGGCATGATGACCCTGTCGGGCGCCTGGCATAAGCTGCGCACCGACCCGATCCTGCGCTTCCTCGTGGTATCGCTGGCGTTCTACGGCATGTCGACCTTCGAAGGTCCGATGATGGCGATCAAGACCGTCAACTCGCTGTCGCACTACACCGACTGGACCATCGGCCACGTACACGCCGGCGCGCTCGGCTGGGTAGCGATGATCTCGATCGGCGCGATCTACCACATGATCCCGAAACTGTTCGGCCGCGCGCAGATGCACAGCACCGGCCTGATCAACGCGCACTTCTGGCTCGCGACCATCGGTACCGTGCTGTACATCGCTTCGATGTGGGTCAACGGCATCACTCAGGGCCTGATGTGGCGTGCAATCAACGACGACGGCACCCTCACCTATTCGTTCGTCGAAGCGCTGCAGGCCAGCCACCCTGGCTTCATCGTCCGAGCTCTGGGCGGTGCGTTCTTCGCCAGCGGCATGCTGTTGATGGCTTACAACGTATGGCGCACCGTTCGCGCCTCGAACCCGGCTGAAGCCGAAGCCGCCGCCAAGATCGCCGTAGTTGGAGCTCACTGATGAAGCATGAAGCTGTCGAGAAGAATATTGGCCTGCTGGCCTTCTTCATGGTCATCGCCGTCAGCGTCGGTGGCCTGACCCAAATCGTTCCGCTGTTCTTCCAGGATGTCACCAACAAGCCGGTCGAAGGCATGAAGCCGCGCACCGCCCTTGAACTGGAAGGCCGCGACGTTTACATCGCCAACGGCTGTGTCGGCTGCCACTCGCAGATGATCCGTCCGTTCCGTGCCGAAACCGAACGCTACGGCCACTACTCGGTCGCCGGTGAAAGCGTCTGGGATCACCCGTTCCTGTGGGGTTCCAAACGTACCGGCCCAGACCTGGCCCGTGTCGGCGGTCGTTACTCCGATGACTGGCAGCGTGCGCACTTGTACAACCCGCGCAACGTCGTGCCTGAGTCGAAAATGCCGGCTTACCCGTTCCTCGTGGAAAACAAGCTCGACGGCAAAGACACGGCCAAGAAAATGGAAGTGTTGCGCACGCTCGGCGTCCCTTACACCGACGAAGACATTGCCGGTGCAAAAGACGCTGTGAAGGGTAAAACCGAAATGGACGCGCTGGTGGCCTATCTGCAAGGCCTGGGCACCATCATCAAAAGCAAACGGTGATCTAGATGGATATCGGGATGATTCGAGGCCTGGGCACCGTTGTCGTGATGGTTGCCTTCATCGGCCTGGCGTTGTGGGTGTTCAGCCCCAAGCGCAAGTCGGAGTTTGAAGACGCGACCTTGCTGCCCTTCGCGGATGATCCCGAAGCCATCAAGCACGTCGAGCAAGCTTCTAGGAGTAACAAAGAATGACTACATTCTGGAGTCTGTACGTCACAGTCCTCAGTCTCGGTACGATCTTTTCCCTGACCTGGCTGTTGCTGTCGACCCGCAAGGGCCAGCGCAGCGAGCAGACCGACGAGACCGTGGGCCACTCCTTCGACGGGATCGAGGAGTACGACAACCCGCTGCCGAAATGGTGGTTCATGCTGTTCGTGGGCACCATCGTCTTCGCTCTGGGTTATCTGGTGCTGTACCCGGGCCTGGGCAACTGGAAAGGCCTGCTGCCGGGTTACAACTACCTCGATACCGAGAAGCAGACCGCGTTCGCCAACGGCCAGACCGGCTGGACCGGCGTTCACGAGTGGGAAAAGGAAATGGCTCGCTCGGACGCCAAGTTCGGTCCGATCTTCGCCAAGTTCGCCGCCATGCCGATCGAAGAAGTGGCCAAGGATCCGCAAGCCCTGAAGATGGGTGGCCGCCTGTTCGCCTCCAACTGCTCGGTCTGCCACGGTTCCGACGCCAAGGGCGCTTATGGTTTCCCTAACCTGACCGACGCCGACTGGCGCTGGGGCGGCGAGCCGGAAACCATCAAGACCACCATCATGGGCGGTCGTCACGCGGTGATGCCGGCCTGGGCTGAAGTGATCGGCGAGCAAGGCGTGGCCGACGTGGCCGCGTTCGTGCTGACCAACCTGGATGGCCGCAAGCTGCCGGAAGGCACCAAGGCAGATCCGGCCAACGGCCAGAAACTGTTCGCCGCCAACTGCGTGGCGTGCCACGGCCCGGCGGGTAAAGGTACGCCAGCCATGGGCGCACCTGACCTGACCCACCCGGCCGCGTTCATCTACGGTTCGAGCTTCGCCCAACTGCAGCAGACCATCCGTTACGGCCGTCAGGGCCAGATGCCTGCCCAGGAACAACTGCAAGGCAACGACAAGGTTCACCTGCTGGCGGCGTATGTTTACAGCCTGTCCCACGGTGAAAAACCAGCGGAAGCCGAGGCCCAGTAAGGCCAACGCTTGAAGCAAAAAACGGCCCCGCCCATGAGAATTGGCGGGGCCGTTTTGTTTCACCTCAGTGCTGATTCAAAGAATGTTGCCTCCACCGAGACTGTCCAGGCCTGAGGGCTTGCGCTGCTTGCCAGCGTCATCAGGCCGGTTGCTGTTCGGGCCACCCGGCTGCTTCGTGCCCTCTCCATCTTCAGCCGACTCAATCGTCCCCAAAGCCGCTTGCAGGTACGCGACGGCCAGGGAAGCCCCCGGAATGGCGCTATTGAGAATGACGTCCAATGCATCGATTTCTTTCTGAGTAATGCCGAGTGCCTTGATCTTGCTTTTGTTCATACGTTTCATCCTTGAAAAGTGTCAGCTGTCCCGGGCAACGCCAATAAAAGCGATGCCCAGGCAATGATTTACGGGCGACTGGCCCAGATGGATTTCACCGGAACCGTGTGCACGAATCGCGGCTTTTGCCACTCATTGTTCTCGACCAGGTTGACGTGCATTTGCTTGCCATCCTCGGTGAAGCTCGCCGTCAGGTAGGTCTGTTGGGAAGTCCCGCCGCTGAGAAAAACCGGGACGTTACCCCACCATTTTCTGGAGCCTCCCCGCGTGTGGTAGTGGCCGGCAAAAATGGCCGTGACCTCATACTTTTCGATCATGTCCTGAAAACGCTGCCACTGCTGCGCATCGCCCTCCCAGTCATCGGGCTTGTGCATATTGATGATGATTGCGTAACCCTGAGCCCGCGCAACCCTCAAGTCTTTCTCAAGCCAATCCAGGGACTGGCTGATTTTCATGTCGTGCAACGGATGTTTGAGTTGAACTTCGTAAGTAGGCTCATTGTTCAACTGAACAAGGTGCACCTGACCGATATTCTTCGAGTAGGCAAGACTGCCATCATACTGTTTGCCAAATCCGCCACCCGTCACACGCACATCAAAGTCATCGACCTTGCCAGCATGATGTTCATGGTATTCGACGACGCTGTTTACGGCGCAGCGATTACCCAGACAATCATCGACGTTATTCTGATAGTCATGATTCCCCAATCCATATAAATAATCACTGCCAAAGTATTTTTTCAGCGCGGACTTCATGTATGAAATCTGATAAGGATGACCGAAAGCCGTGATATCGCCGTTGATCATCAATGGCACTTCAGCCTGACCACCCATTTTGCTGCGAAACTCCACAATGCTCGCAAACTGGCTATCCACGAGCCATTTGGCGCGCTTTTCAAAATCCTCATCCGACTCTGCCTGGCCACTATCCGTTCTGTCCGTCCATGGGTACTGAGGGTCCGATGCGAAAACCATATGCCGCGGCATCATTTCACTGGACAGCGCGAACGGTGCAAACAATACACACAGACACGCCACCAGCCTTGTTACTTCCTTGATAAACATACAACTCAATCCTTGCTCATATAAATAATAGATAAACTCAGCTGCGAACAGCCGCAGACGCAAACTATTCGAGAACGATGTTTATTTCAAATGCCCGACAAGCAGCAATTGATTTTATATATTTCAAGCCCGAGCAAAACACTTCATGCAACAACTAATACCCACAACACACAACCCAACTTAACTATTCAATCGATTCTATAAAAAGTTAAACCTTCCAGCGCTTTTCAGCTTGAGACTTGCAATAACTCCGCCGGATGCCCCTGAAGCAAACGGCATCCTGAGCCAAGGCTGCCCCCCAGGCGTGTTGGACGATTCGACTCGCCACCCGGAAAAAACCGTCCATACTCAACAAGTCAATTGATCTGCATCACGCTTTGTTACATTCGCTACACCATCCATGATTTTTCCCCAACGCGACCAAAGGTCGCACCCGTTCGTCGGTATGACAGGCGTATCATTGGGCCACTGCAACACCCCTTTTTGACCCCGGCCGGCACGTATCGACCGAGGCATTTTTCCACTGCCGTGGGATGCAATGATGAGCAACCAGATTCCGGTACACGACGTCACGCCCCCCAACAAGAACGCGAACAACAGCGTCGACCTTTACGCCTCTCGAGAAAAAATCTACACCCGTGCTTTCACCGGTCTGTTCCGCAATCTGCGGATGATGGGCGGCGCCGCGCTGTTCCTGCTGTATTTCGGTACGGTGTGGCTGAACTGGGGCGGCCATCAGGCCGTGTGGTGGAACTTGCCGGAACGCAAGTTCTTCATTTTCGGCGCCACGTTCTGGCCGCAGGATTTCATTCTGCTTTCCGGGCTGCTGATCATTGCCGCGTTCGGCCTGTTCTTCATCACCGTGTATGCCGGCCGGGTCTGGTGCGGGTACACCTGTCCGCAAAGCGTGTGGACGTGGATTTTCATGTGGTGCGAAAAGGTCACCGAAGGCGACCGCAACCAGCGCATCAAGCTCGACAAGGCGCCGATGAGCGCCAACAAGTTCCTGCGCAAATTCGCCAAGCACGCGCTGTGGTTGCTGATCGGTTTCGTCACCGGCATGACCTTCGTCGGCTACTTCTCGCCGATCCGCGAACTGGTCTTCGAGTTCTTCACCGGGCAAGCCGATGGCTGGTCGTATTTCTGGGTCGGTTTCTTCACCCTCGCCACCTATGGCAACGCCGGCTGGCTGCGCGAGCAGGTGTGCATCTACATGTGTCCGTATGCGCGCTTCCAGAGCGTGATGTTCGACAAGGACACCCTGATCGTTTCCTACGACCCGCGTCGCGGTGAAAGCCGTGGTCCGCGCAAGAAAGGCGTCGACTACAAGGCCCAAGGCCTGGGCGACTGCATCGACTGCACAATGTGCGTTCAGGTCTGCCCGACCGGCATCGACATCCGCGACGGCCTGCAGATCGAGTGCATCGGCTGCGCCGCGTGCATCGACGCCTGCGACAGCATCATGGACAAGATGGATTACCCGCGCGGGCTGATCAGCTACACCACCGAGCACAACTTGTCCGGGCAGAAAACCCATAAACTGCGGCCGCGCCTGATCGGTTATGCCGTGGTGCTGCTGGCGATGATCAGCCTGTTGGTGACGGCCTTTTTCATGCGTTCGCTGGTGGGTTTCGACGTCAGCAAGGACCGCGTGCTGTACCGTGAAAACGCTGAAGGCCGGATCGAAAACGTCTACAGCCTGAAAATCATGAACAAGGATCAGCGCGACCACACCTACGTGCTGGAAGCCGCCGGTTTGCCGGATCTGCGCCTGCAAGGCAAGCGCGAGATCAAGGTGCCGGCCGGGGAAATCTTCAGCATGCCAGTCGAGCTGTCGAGCGCGCCTGAACAATTGCCATCGAGCACCAACGAGGTGAAATTCATCCTCAAGGATGCCGATGACGACAGCGTCCACGTAGAAGCCAAGAGCCGGTTCATCGGCCCACAAAATCGTTGAGAGAACTGAACATGCCCGCAGCAAACGCCGCAAGTCCCTGGTACAAGCACCTTTGGCCATGGATCATCATCGGGATTCTGGCCTGTTCGGTGACCCTGACGCTGTCCATGGTGACCATCGCGGTGAACAACCCGGACAACCTGGTCAACGACAACTACTACGAGGCCGGCAAAGGCATCAACCGTTCGCTGGATCGTGAGCTGCTGGCCCAGACCCTGAAGATGCGCGCTGCCGTGCACCTGGATGACGTCACCGGCGAAGTCGACCTGCGCCTGAGCGGCGACAGCCAGCCGAAAACCCTGGAACTGAACCTGATCTCGCCGACCCAGCCGGAGAAGGATCGCAAGATCATCCTGGCGCGCAGCGAGACTGAAACAGGCCGCTACATCGGCCAGTTGAGCGACAAGATCGAAGGTCGGCGTTTTGTTGAATTGCTGGGCACTCAGGACGATCACGTTTGGCGGATGTTCGAAGAAGAGCTGGTCAGCCATGACAAGGATTTGTTGCTGGGGGATGAGCCGCTTCAAGGCGCTGAGGATTTGAAGAAGTAAGCAGCCTGCAAGTGCCCCCTCACCCTGGCCCTCTCCCCCTGGAGAGGGAACTGATCTCGGACGCTTGCACGCGCCATGTATGCCAGTGACGATGTCGCTGACTGAACCCATTAATCCGGCCACCACCGATCGGCCCCCTCTCCCTCCGGGAGAGGGCTGGGGTGAGGGCAAGCGGACCACTCGATTCCAAGGGTTTATTCCCTCGACAATGCCATGACCATTCCAATCCCCTGCTACCACTGCGCCCTGCCCGTCCCGGCCGGCAGCCGCTTCACCGCCGTCGTGCTCGGGGAGTCCCGCGAGTTCTGCTGCCCCGGCTGCCAGGCCGTGGCCGAAGCCATCGTCGCCGGCGGCCTGGAAAGTTATTACCAGCATCGCAGCGAAGCTTCGGCCAACCCCGAAGCGCTGCCGGTGCAACTGGTCGATGAACTTGAGCTGTACGACCGCGCCGACGTGCAGCAACCGTTCGTGCGCCACGAAGGTGAACTGGCCGAAACCACGTTGCTGATGGAAGGCATCAGTTGCGCCGCCTGCGGCTGGCTGATCGAGAAACACCTGCGCACCCTGTCCGCTGTGGCCGAGGCGCGGCTGAACCTGTCCAACCATCGCCTGCATGTGCGCTGGGCAGACACTCAGTTGCCGCTGAGCCAGATCCTCGGCGAACTGCGCCACATCGGCTACGCCGCACACCCGTATCAGGCCGACCGCGCCAGCGAACAACTGGCCAGCGAAAACCGCCTTGCCCTGCGCCAACTCGGGGTCGCCGGGCTGCTGTGGTTTCAGGCGATGATGGCGACCATGGCGACCTGGCCGGAATTCAACATCGACCTCAGCCCGGAACTGCACACGATCCTGCGCTGGGTCGCGCTGTTCCTCACCACGCCGATCGTGTTCTACAGCTGCGCGCCGTTTTTCAAAGGGGCCATGCGCGACCTGCGCACCCGTCACCTGACCATGGACGTCTCGGTATCACTGGCGATCGGCGCGGCTTATGTCGCCGGGATCTGGACTTCGATCACCGGGGTCGGCGAGCTGTACTTCGACGCGGTAGGCATGTTCGCCCTGTTCCTGCTCGCCGGGCGCTACCTCGAACGTCGCGCCCGCGAGCGCACCGCCGCTGCCACCGCACAACTGGTCAATCTGTTGCCCGCCTCGTGCCTGCGCCTCGACGACGCCGGCCAGAGCGAACGCATCCTGCTCAGCGAACTGCGCCTCGGTGATCGCGTGCTGGTGCAACCGGGTTCTGTGCTGCCGGCGGACGGCAAGATTCTCGACGGTCAATCGAGCATCGACGAATCGGTGCTGACCGGCGAATACCTGCCGCAGCCGCGTACCAAGGGCGATGCCGTCACCGCCGGCACGCTGAACGTGGAAGGCGCGCTGACCGTCGAGGTGCAGGCGCTCGGCCAGGACACGCGACTCTCGGCCATTGTTCGCCTGCTGGATCGCGCCCAGGCGGAAAAACCACGGCTGGCGGAAATCGCCGACCGCGCCGCGCAATGGTTCCTGTTGTTGTCGTTGATCGCAGCCGCCGCCATCGGCCTGCTGTGGTGGGAGCTGGATTCGTCGCGAGCGTTCTGGATCGTCCTCGCGATGCTGGTTGCAACCTGCCCGTGCGCGCTGTCGCTGGCGACGCCGACCGCCCTTACCGCCGCCACCGGCACCCTGCACAAACTCGGCCTGCTGCTGACCCGCGGCCATGTGCTGGAAGGCCTGAACCAGATCGACACGGTGATCTTCGACAAGACCGGCACCCTCACCGAAGGCCGATTGGTGCTGCGTTCGATCCGCCCGCTTGGCGCCCTCGACAGCGATCAATGCCTGAGCCTCGCCGCCGCCCTGGAAAACCGTTCCGAACACCCGATCGCCCGCGCCTTCGGTCGCGCACCGCTGGCTGCCGAAGATGTCCACAGCACGCCGGGCCTGGGGCTTGAAGGATTGGTCGGCGAACAACGTTTGCGCATCGGTCAGGCGGATTTTGTCTGCGATCTCAGCGCCGCGCCTGTGCCGTCGATGCCGAAGGAGCCGGGGCAATGGCTGCTGCTCGGTGACCTCCAGGGACCGCTGGCCTGGTTCGCCCTCGACGACCGTCTGCGCGACGACGCTCCGGCCCTGCTCGCCGCCTGCAAGGCGCGCGGCTGGCGCACACTGCTGCTGTCGGGCGACAGTTCGCCGATGGTCGCCAGCGTCGCTGCCGAACTGGGTATCGACGAGGCCCGGGGCGGTCTGCGTCCGGACGACAAGCTGCAAGTGCTGCAACAACTGCACAGGGACGGCCGCAAGGTGTTGATGCTCGGCGATGGGGTCAACGACGTGCCGGTGCTGGCCGCTGCGGACATCAGCGTGGCCATGGGCTCGGCTACCGATCTGGCGAAAACCAGCGCCGATGCTGTGTTGCTGTCCAACCGCCTCGACGCCTTGGTACAAGCCTTCACGCTGGCCCGCCGCACCCGTCGGGTGATCATCGAGAACCTGTTGTGGGCCGCGCTGTACAATGGCCTCATGTTGCCGTTCGCCGCCCTCGGCTGGATCACTCCGGTGTGGGCCGCCGTCGGCATGTCGATCAGTTCGCTGACCGTGGTGCTCAACGCCCTGCGCCTGACTCGCCTGCCGAGTGCGCCGGCCGTCAGCGCCACGTCAGAAACCCGCCCGCTGCCGGCCTGAGCCGCGCGGGCATGGAGTACAGATGCCAGCTCTTTACGTGATGATTCCGGCCGCGCTGCTGATCGTGGCCATCGCCGTCTACATCTTCTTCTGGGCGGTGGACAGCGGCCAGTACGACGACCTCGACGGTCCGGCCCACAGTATCCTGTTCGACGATCAGGACCCGAACCACACCGCCGCAGTGGACGAAGCCAACCCGGCCAAACCGGACGGCAAGGCGCCACCCCATGCTTGAACTGGCGCCACTGCTGGTGTCTGCGTTGATTCTCGGCCTGCTCGGCGGCGGGCATTGCCTGGGCATGTGCGGCGGCCTGATGGGCGCGCTGACCCTGGCGATTCCCAAGGAACAACGCAGCCGACGCTTTCGATTGCTGCTGGCTTATAACCTCGGGCGAATTCTCAGCTATGCCACGGCCGGGTTGCTGATCGGGCTGGCAGGATGGGCGGTGGCCAACAGTCCAGCCGCGCTGTTCATGCGCGTGATCGCGGGTTTGCTGCTGATCGCCATGGGCCTGTACCTGGCAGGCTGGTGGAGCGGCCTGACACGCATTGAAAGCCTGGGCCGTGGTCTGTGGCGCTACATTCAACCCGTCGCCAATCGGCTGTTGCCGGTGTCGAGCCTGCCCCGCGCCTTGCTGCTCGGCGCGCTGTGGGGCTGGCTACCGTGCGGGCTGGTTTACAGCACGTTGCTGTGGTCGGCCAGTCAGGGTAATGCGCTGGACAGCGCGTTGCTGATGCTCGCCTTCGGGCTCGGCACCTGGCCGGTTTTACTCGCGACAGGC
This sequence comes from Pseudomonas sp. B707, assembly GCF_022496685.1. Lineage (NCBI taxonomy): Bacteria > Pseudomonadati > Pseudomonadota > Gammaproteobacteria > Pseudomonadales > Pseudomonadaceae > Pseudomonas > Pseudomonas sp. B707. Next base: position 134,421 of record NZ_WTVE01000029.1, read on the forward strand.
CTGGCTGCCGAACGAGTGACGGCACTGTTGCGCAAACGCAGTGTGCGCATGGCCGGCGGCCTGTTGGTGATCCTGTTCGGCATCTGGACTCTGCCGGGGCCGCACCAGCACTGGCTGATGGGCCACTGATCGGCGGCGCTGCCTTCGCGAGCGAGCTCGCTCCCACAGGATAGTTGTGGCCTGCACAAAACCTGTGGGAGCGAGCTTGCTCGCGAAGAGGCCCGCACTGGCAACACCGATATCCCCGTTGATGCAAATCAAGATGCCTTTTCGCGCCCTCCCCTAGACTTGGCACACTGCCAGCCTATCCGGGGGAATGCCCGCATGCTCGACGCCATTCGTTGGGACACCGATTTGATCCGCCGCTACGACCTGGCGGGGCCGCGCTACACCTCGTACCCGACGGCCGTGCAATTTCACAGTCAGGTCGGCACCTTCGACCTGTTCCACGCCCTACGCGATAGCCGCAAGGCCCTGCGCCCGCTGTCGCTGTACGTGCACGTGCCGTTCTGCGCGAACATCTGCTACTACTGCGCCTGCAACAAGGTCATCACCAAGGATCGCGGCCGTGCGCTGCCGTATCTGCAACGGCTCGAGCAGGAAATCCAGCTGATCGCCTGCCACCTCGACCCGGCGCAGAAAGTCGAACAACTGCATTTCGGCGGCGGCACGCCGACCTTTCTCAGCCACGATGAATTGCGGCAACTGATGGCGCACCTGCGCAAACATTTCAATCTGCTGGACGATGACTCCGGTGATTACGGCATCGAGATCGACCCGCGCGAAGCCGACTGGTCGACCATGGGCCTGCTGCGCGAACTTGGTTTCAACCGAGTCAGTATCGGCCTGCAGGATCTCGACCCGGCGGTGCAACGGGCGGTCAATCGCCTGCAAAGCCTTGAAGAAACCCGCGCGGTGATCGATGCGGCGCGCACCCTGCAATTTCGCTCGATCAACATCGACCTGATCTACGGTTTGCCCAAGCAGACCCCGGACAACTTCGCCCGTACCGTCGAGGAAGTCATCAGCTTGCAACCGGACCGGCTCTCGGTGTTCAACTACGCGCACCTGCCGGAACGCTTCATGCCGCAGCGGCGGATCAACGGCAACGAACTGCCGAGCCCGGCGCAGAAACTGGAAATGCTCCAGCGCACCATCGAACAACTGACCGCCGCCGGCTACCGCTACATCGGCATGGACCACTTCGCCCTGCCCGACGATGAACTGGCGATTGCTCAGGAAGAGTCGACCCTGCAACGCAATTTCCAGGGCTACACCACCCACGGCCATTGCGACTTGATCGGCCTGGGCGTGTCGGCCATCAGCCAGATCGGCGACCTGTACTGCCAGAACAGCAGCGACCTCAATCACTACCAGAACACCCTCGCCGGCGCGCAACTGGCCACCAGCCGAGGCCTGGTGTGCAACGCCGACGACCGCTTGCGCCGCGCGGTGATCCAGCAACTGATCTGCAATTTCAGCCTGGATTTCGCCGAGATCGAGCGCAGCTTCAACATCGATTTTCAGGGTTACTTCGGCGCGCTCTGGCCGCAATTGCAGGGCATGGCGCAGGACGGGTTGATCGAACTGGATCGCGAGCGCATCACCGTGCTGCCGGCCGGGCGCCTGCTGGTGCGTTCAGTGTGCATGGTGTTCGACGCGTATCTGGAACAGCAGAACCGCCAGCGTTTTTCGCGGGTGATTTAGCTCTTCATCAGCAGCGAGTTGGTTTTCAGGTTCTGGTCAGCGGTCAGGCTTGATTGGTCGATGACCTTGGCCAGGGACAGATTGGCGGTGATCAGACCGTTGTTGAGGGCGGAGATGGCGCCTTTGAGGGCAGCGATCTTGGCGAACCGCTCTTCGTTGGAAAGGGTCTTGTTGGCCATCAGCGCGTTGATCTGGGCGTTCTTCTCGGCGATCTGCTGGCGAAACTTGCGGATCATCTTCAGCAATTGCTGGACGTTTTCAGGCAAACCGCTTTCTTCGATATCGCGGTTTTTCCCGCCGGCACCGGCGGATTTTGCAATGGCGGCACCGGACAGCGACACTTTGACGCCCTCGACCAAGGTCGGGCTTCCCAATGATGCCGCGTCTGTGCCGGACTCATCGTCAACGGAGGTTTCAGCACTTTCCAGCAACGACGCAACGCCACTGTTACCGGGGGTCAGCGTACCAATAACAGTCATCGAAGCGGTTCCTTGCATGCCGTCAGATACCTGTTTATCGGCTGTCATCCCTGCGGCTTTATGCCGTGGGGGCAATCTCGCCACAGGCTGGCCTGAATGTCCTCCGCTGGGTTACCCTTACGCCTTATGTGTGTTTTCCCACAAGGATTTAAGAAATGTCCGAGCCAGTTAAACTGCGCGCTCACAACCAGGCTAATTGCAAGGATTGCAGCCTGGCCCCTCTCTGCCTGCCACTTTCGCTGAATCTGGAAGACATGGATGCGCTGGACGAAATCGTTAAACGTGGCCGCCCGTTGAAAAAGGGTGAGTTCCTGTTCCGCCAGGGCGACACCTTCGATTCCGTTTATGCAGTACGCTCCGGCGCCCTCAAGACCTTCAGCCTGAGCGACACCGGCGAAGAGCAACTGACCGGCTTCCACCTGCCGAGCGAACTGGTCGGGCTGTCCGGCATGGACACCGAGAAACACCCGGTTTCCGCCCAGGCGCTGGAAACCACTTCGGTCTGCGAGATTCCGTTCGAACGCCTCGACGAGCTGGCCCTGCAATTGCCGCAGCTGCGCCGCCAGTTGATGCGCGTGATGAGCCGCGAAATCCGCGACGACCAGCAAATGATGTTGCTGCTGTCGAAGAAAACCGCCGACGAGCGCATCGCCACCTTCCTGGTCAACCTGTCGGCACGTTTCCGCGCTCGCGGGTTCTCGGCCAACCAGTTCCGCCTGAGCATGTCGCGCAATGAAATCGGCAACTATCTGGGGCTGGCGGTGGAAACCGTGTCCCGGGTCTTCACCCGCTTCCAGCAGAACGAACTGATCGCCGCCGAAGGCAAGGAAATCCACATCCTCGACCCGATCCAGCTCTGCGCCCTGGCCGGCGGCTCGCTCGAAGTCTGATCTCGACCCGCGGCCGAGCGAATCGTTTCAGCCGCGGGTATACTGCGCCGTTTGCAGCCCTGCCAGGACACCTCGACGATGGTCTTCGACTCCTTCGACATCAAATCCCTGATCCGCCCCGTGATCGACTTCCCGAAACCGGGTGTGATCTTTCGCGACATCACCCCGCTGTTCCAGTCGCCCAAGGCTCTGCGCCTGGTGATGGACAGCTTCGCCCACCGCTATGTCGAAGCCGACTTCACCCACATCGGTGCGATGGATGCGCGTGGTTTCCTGATCGGTTCGGTACTGGCCTATCAGTTGAACAAGCCGCTGGTGTTGTTCCGCAAGCAGGGCAAGCTGCCGGCGGACGTGCTGGCCGAAGGTTACGCGACCGAGTACGGCGAAGCGTTCCTCGAAGTGCATGCCGACAGCCTGTGCGAAGGCGACTCGGTGGTGATGTTCGATGACCTGATCGCCACCGGCGGCACGCTGATCGCAGCGGCCAACCTGATCCGCCGCATGGGCGCCCGCGTTCATGAAGCGGCGGCGATCATCGATCTGCCAGAGCTGGGTGGCTCGCAGCGTCTTGAGGACATGGGGATTCCGACGTTCTGCCTGACGCAGTTTGCGTTGACTGATAAATAATCAGCCCCGCGCCTCGATCGTTCCCACGCTCCGCGTGGGAACGATCAAACACCGAAGATTACAGTCCCATCTGCTTGCTGATGATCTCGTTCATCACTTCCCGCGTCCCGCCGCCAATCGACAAGATGCGGTTATCCCGGTACAGCCGCTCCACCAGGCTTTCGCGCATATAACCCAACCCGCCAAGAATCTGCACCGCTTCATTGGTGATGCGATCCGAAGTGTCCGTGGCAAAGTTCTTGGCCATGGAAATTTCCTTGATCACGCTCTGCCCCGCCGCCATTTTCGCCGCCTGCCGGTAGGTGAACTCCCGCGAGACTTCCAGCGCCGTGGCCATTTCCGCGAGGCGATGCTTGATCACCTGGAACTTGCCGATGGGTTTGCCGAACGCTTGTCGCTCCTTCGCCCACTTCAGGCTTTCTTCCAGCGCCAGTTGCGCGGTCATGTTGGCCATCAACGCAAGGGCCAGACGCTCGGATTGGAAGTTGCCCATGATGCAGGCAAAGCCCATGTTCTCCGCGCCGATCAGATTTCCCACAGGCACCCGGCAATCGTCGAAGAACAATTCAGCCGTGTCCGACGCCCACCAGCCCATTTTCTTCAGTTGCCGGCCGACGGTGAAACCCGGCGTACCCTTCTCGATCAACAGCAGGCTGATGCCACCAAAACCGGGCGCACCGGTACGCACCGCGACGGTGTAGTAGTCGGCGCGTACGCCACTGGTGATAAAGGTTTTGCTGCCACTGACCCGGTAATGGTCGCCGTCGCGTACGGCGCGGGTCTGCAGGTTGGCGACGTCGGAACCGCCGCCCGGCTCGGTGACGGCCAAGGCGCTGATCTTCTCGCCGCGGAGCACTTGGGGGACGACCCGGTCACGGACTTCAGGCCGGGCCCATTTGACGATCGGCGGCAAACCGATATCGAGCGAACCAAGCCCGGCCACCAGCCCGCCGGAGCCGCAGCGCATCAGTTCTTCGCTGGCGGCGATCTTGGCGAACAGATCACCTTCGTGACTGCCGCCCAGCGCTTCGGGGTAACCGATGCCGAGGATCCCGGCCGCACCGGCCTTGAGGTACAGATCACGGGGAAAGCTTTCGGCTTCTTCCCACACATCAATGTCCGGCAGGATCTCGCGTTCGACGAAACGTCTGACGCTGTCGCGGACCATTTGGTGGCTGGGGTCGAAGTATTCCTGGAAGGCGGGCATCGGCGAACTCCATGGAAGGGTTCGCCGAACTTAACCGAGCGCTTGCTTGGTTTTCAACAGGATTGTGTGGCTCAGAGGGAAATCGGCTTGCGCCCGGCAAACGAGTGAGCCAGCGTGCCGCCGTCCACCAGTTCCAGTTCGCCACCCAACGGTACGCCGTGGGCGATGCGCGAGGCGATCAGGCCTTTGTTCTGCAGCAACTGGGCGATGTAGTGGGCGGTTGCTTCGCCTTCCACGGTCGGGTTGGTGGCGAGGATGACTTCGGTGAAGGTGCCCGCCTCTTCGATCCGCGCCATCAATTGCGGAATGCCGATGGCCTCCGGGCCGAGCCCGTCCAACGGGGACAGGTGCCCCTTGAGCACGAAATAGCGACCGCGAAATCCGGTCTGCTCGACCGCGTAAACGTCCATCGGCCCTTCCACCACGCACAGCAGCGTGTCGTCGCGGCGGGTGTCGGCACATTGCGGGCACAGATCGTCTTCGGTCAGCGTGCGGCACTGGCGGCAGTGTCCGACCCCTTCCATGGCCTGGCTCAAGGCCTGGGCCAGGCGCGTACCGCCGCTGCGGTCACGTTCGAGCAACTGCAACGCCATACGCTGGGCAGTTTTCTGACCCACGCCCGGCAAAGTTCGCAGGGCATCGATCAGTTGGCGAATCAAAGGGCTGAAGCTCATGGGGAAAAAGTCCGACAAAACAACGAGACGCGGTTTATACCCGCGCCTCCGGCCAGCGTCAAATCCTCAGTCCTGGGCGACCTTCACCACCAGTTTGCCGAAGTTGCGCCCCTCCAGCAGCCCGATAAACGCTTGCGGCGCCTGCTCCAGGCCATCGACCACGTCTTCGCGGAATTTGACCTTGCCGTCACGCACCCAAGGCACCATGGCGCTGATGAATTCAGGCTGACGGTCGCCGTAGTCGTCGAACACGATGAAACCCTGAATACGTGCGCGTTTGGTCAGCAAGGTGCGTTGCAAGGCGGGCAAACGATCCGGGCCTTTCGGCGCTTCCGAGGCGTTGTACCCGGCGATCAGGCCGCACAGCGGGATTCGAGCCTTGGGATTGAGCAGCGGGACGACCGCATCGAAGACATGGCCGCCGACATTTTCATAATAGATGTCGATGCCATTGGGGCAGGCCTTGGCCAGTTGCTCGGCGAAGTCCGGTGCCTTGTGATCGATACAGGCGTCGAAGCCCAGTTCCTCGACCACGTATTTGCACTTCTCGGCACCACCGGCCACGCCGACGGCGCGCAGGCCTTTGATCTTGGCAACCTGGCCGACCACCGAACCCACTGCGCCGGAAGCGGCGGCGACCACCAGGGTCTCCCCTTCTTTCGGCTGGCCAATGTCCATCAGTCCCATGTACGCGGTCATGCCAGGCATGCCCAGTACCCCGAGCGCCATCGACGGGCTCGGCAGCCCGGACGGGATCGGGATGATGTTGCGGCCATCGCTGATGCTGTGGCTTTGCCAGCCAGTGGCACCGACGACCAGATCGCCGGGATGGAATTTCGGATGACGCGACTGTTCGACCCGGCTGACAGCGCCGCCGGTCATCACCTCGCCGATTTGTACCGGCGCCGCGTAGGACGGCGCGTCACTCATGCGCCCGCGCATGTAGGGATCGAGCGACAGGTACAGGGTCTTGAGCAACACCTGGCCGTCTTCAAGGTCCGGCAGCGCCTCGCGCTCCAGACGGAAGTTCTCGGGCGTTGGCGCGCCCACCGGCCGCGAAGCCAGCACGAAGCGTTGATTGAGGGTCAGAGGGTCGGACATGTCAGCGTCTCCTGTGAATGGTGAATTCGGCGGTATAGGGAGCAGACCTTGGTGGGCATGCTGCGTTCCGCTTGATAATCGTTGCCCGTTCGAGGTCTCGGTCTGCCCACGCGGGAATAGCTTAACGGACGCTCCGTGTACGGCGTTGGATTTGGGACGCGAAGCGTCCCCGGCTGCATTCCCACGCAGACGGTTCGACGCCTCGACGTGGGAACGATCGGGCGGAAACAAAAATGCCAGGCGCGATGCCTGGCATTTTTTGTAGCTCATCCAACCCGCAAAGGCGAATCAGAACGGCAGTTTCATACCGGCCGGCAGGTTCATGCCAGCGGTCATGCTGCCCATTTTCGCCTGGCTGTTGGCTTCGATCTGACGCACGGCGGCGTTGACGGCAGCGGCCACCAGATCCTCGACCACTTCGCGGTCGTCTTCGTCCAGGCCCGGCAGTACGCTCGGGTCGATGCTGACTTTTTTCACGTCATGACGACCGGTCATCACCACGGTGACCAGATCGCCACCGGCTTTGCCGGTGACTTCGGCGTTGGCCAGTTCTTCCTGCATCTTGGCCATTTTTTCCTGCATCTGCTGCGCCTGCTTCATCAGGCCGGCCATGCCACCTTTCATCATGGGAATCACCTCAAAAGTACTTGGATCAAAACAGCGCCCGGCCAGACAGGCCGGACGCCCTCAGTTATTAGCCCTGACTGACCAGGGCGTCGACAGGTTCAATAGTATCGTGTCGCACGATCGCACCGAACTGCTGCACCATCTGCTGGATGAACGGATCGCCGTGGATCGATTCCTCCGCCTCGCGCTGACGGTTGGCACGGCGCCGGGACGCGGCCTGGGCCGGGGTTTCCTGCTCGGGCTTGATCAGCTCGATGGTCAGGGTCAGCGTGCGCCCGTGGAACTGGTTCAGCGCATCGTTCAGACGACGCTGCTGAGTGGCGTTGAACAAGGCGCTGTGGGCCGGGTCCAGGTGCATCAGCCAGTTGTCGCCATCGACCGCAATCAGCGTGCAGTTGGCGGCGATGCTGCCGGTCATGCCGGAGATCGGCAGTTGCGGGAACAGCTCCAGCCATTGCAGGGCCAGACCGGTGGCCGGCGCGGCGGCAGGTTCCGGCTCGGGCTCCGGGGCCGGTTCTGCGGCGTGTTCGCTGGCCAGATCGTCGAGGTAACTGTAGGCCGAATCCATGTCCGGTTCGATGTAGTCCTCGTCGAGCGGCGGCTCGTCGTCCATGTCCATGCCCGGTGTGGCGGCATCGACCTCGGCCACTGACGGCTCGGGAATCGGCGCGGCGGCCCACTCCGGGGCGTCCGGCACGACGCTGTCCGGGGTCGGCAGCGGCATCGGCGGCAAATCCGGTTGTTCGGCGGTGGTTTCCAGCACCGGCTCTACCGCTGGCTGCTGCACAGGCGCCGGTTCTACCGGGTCGTTCCACGGCAGGTCGACGACTTCTTCAACGGCGACCGGCTCGGGCTCTGGCTCAGGAACGGTTTCAGGCGCAATCACCGGGGCAACCGGTGCAGGCTCGGGAGCCGGCGCAGGTGCAACCACCGGCGCTGGCGCGGGCGCAACAGCCGCAGCAACTACCGGCGCAGGTTTCGGCGCGGCAGCCACTGAATTTGCGGAATCAACTGTGGCCTGGCTGATCCCCACTGGCTTTAGCGGTTGCCTCGGGGCGTCCGCCGTGTCTGCCGGCCGGAAGGCCAGCATCCGCAGCAGCACCATTTCGAAACCGCCTCGCGGGTCCGGCGCCAGCGGCAAGTCGCGGCGACCGATCAGGCCCATCTGGTAATAGAACTGCACGTCTTCGGCCGGCAAGGCCTGGGCCAGTGCCAGCACCCGGTCACGGTCGCCGTGACCGTTGTCGACACCTTCCGGCAAGGCCTGGGCGATGGCGACGCGGTGCAGCACGTTGAGAATTTCCGAGAGCACGCCGTTCCAGTCCGGCCCCTGTTCGGCCAGATGGCGCACGGCTTCGAGCAACGCCTTGGCGTCGCCTTCGATCAGCGCATGCAGCACGTCGTAGACCTGACCGTGATCCAGCGTACCGAGCATCGCCCGCACGTCGGCGGCCAATACCTTGCCTTCACCGAAGGCGATGGCCTGATCGGTCAGGCTCATGGCGTCACGCATCGAACCGTCGGCCGCGCGGCCAAGCAGCCACAGCGCGTCGTCTTCGAACGGGACGTTTTCGGCGCCCAGAACGTGGGTCAGATGCTCGACCACCCGCTCCGGGGTCATGTTCTTCAGGGAGAACTGCAGGCATCGCGACAAAATCGTTGCCGGAAGTTTCTGCGGGTCGGTGGTCGCCAGGATGAACTTGACGTAGGGCGGCGGCTCTTCGAGGGTTTTCAGCAGCGCATTGAAGGAATGGCTGGAGAGCATGTGCACTTCGTCGATCAGGTAGACCTTGAAGCGCCCGCGGCTTGGTGCGTACTGCACGTTGTCGAGCAGCTCGCGGGTGTCCTCGACCTTGGTCCGGCTCGCGGCGTCGATCTCGATCAGGTCGACGAAGCGGCCTTCATCGATCTCGCGGCACACCGAACACTCGCCACAAGGGCTTGAAGTGATACCTGTTTCACAGTTCAGGCATTTGGCAATGATCCGCGCAATCGTGGTCTTGCCGACGCCCCGCGTACCCGTGAAGAGGTAGGCGTGGTGCAGCCGCTGGCTGTCCAAGGCATTGATCAGAGCCTTGAGCACATGGGTCTGGCCGACCATTTCGCGGAACGAGCGCGGACGCCATTTACGTGCAAGAACCTGATAACTCATCGAAAACCGTCGCGGCAAAGGAAGCAGAAGCGGCTAATGCTAGCGGAGCAAGGGCAAAATTGCATCCGGTGTGCTCGTCTATTCTGGCTAAGCTGCATGAGCGAGGGCTTTTGTCGGCTCGGGATCGGGAATTACCGGAGCGTTTATGCGGTGGGCCGTGGGGGCATTACTGGGATTGAGCCTGAGCGCGATGGCGTCGCAACCGCCGCTGCGCTTCGTGGTTGCCGACAGCTGGGCGATGCCGATGGTGCAGATCGAACGCGGCCGCCCGACCCAGGGCATCCTCTACGACATGATGCTCAGCCTGGCGACCCAGATCGGCGTGCCAGCACAATTTCACGTCCTGCCCCGCGCCCGGGTGCAGAACGCCATGGAACACGGCGAAGTCGACGTGCGCTGCTATGCCGCACAATCCTGGCTGCCGAACCTGTCTGGCGATTACATCTGGAGCCTCCCGCTGTTCTTCCAGCGCGACCTGCTGATCAGCCGTCAGGACCAACCACCCAGCGCCGATCCGGCCCACCTGCCCCGCCAGTCGATCGGCACCGTGCTCGGCTACAGCTATCCCACGCTGCAACCAATATTCGACGCCGATCGACTCTGGCGCGAAGACGCGCGCAATCAGGAGCAGGTGCTCGACAAACTGTTGGCCGGGCGCTACCGCTACGCCGTGAGCAATCAATGGACCCTGGACTGGTTCAACCAGCGCCTGCTGCCGGGGCAGCAACTGCAGGCGGTGGCAGTGTTGCAGGAGCAGAAGGTCGGCTGCTATGTGCGCAATGATCCGAACGTGCCGGTGCAGCGGATATTGAGGACGTTGCTGCGGATGAAAATGTCGGGGGAGATTGATGACATTATCCGGTTGTATACCGGGGGTTCGGCTAGTGAACCGTGAGCCGGGCCCTCAATGCCCCGCCGTATCGCGAAATTGCTGGTATTCGTGATACTCCACCCACTCGACCACATCGTACGGCACGTATAGCTTCAGCCTGGCCCGGGAGATGGCGATGTATACGGCGCAGATCCGCTGATCGAACGCGTAGGCATCCTTGAATTTCTCGTTGGTCAGCAACCCCGGTGTCAGCAGCACCTTGTCGAACTCCATGCCCCCCGCTTCTTCCGCGAGCATCAGCAGGCAGCCGTTGCCGGCGTTGTCGATCATTCGGTTCAGGCGCGTCAGGTCGGCAATCATGAAGCCGTTCTCCAGCTTGGCCTTGACCCGCAGAAAAGATTCGTCGAACCGGTTGGCGTCGCACACGGCCTGCCAGTCTGGCAGGTCGCTGAAGTACGGATGCACGCCGTTTTCGCTGAATTCGGAACGGTAGAAGTCAGGTTTGAACAGTTCGATGGCGGTGGCCATGAAATGCTTGAGTTCATCCTGGGTTCGCTTGTCCGGGAATCTGAACTTGCAGTTGGAGTCGTGCAGGTGGATAGCCCAGATCATGCTGTCCCACGGCGATGCCGTCAGCACTACGCAACCCTCGGACGGTACGAAACCTTCCGGGTACTCCTTGATAACAACATCGGCGTCACTGGCGCCTTCGAACGGAATCTTGCCCTTCTGCGAGTGCCGGGCGATCAGCGGATTGACCAGCCGTTCGACGTTGCGACCCGAACGCACGGAATAGCTGATATCGCTTTGGCGAACCTCACGGTGCCGTTTGACCGGCACACCGCTGGCCTGCTGGTACTCGTCGCCGAGGGTGATCAGCACCTGACGACCGCGCTCGATGATCTGCAACAGCGATCCGGGAATGTCCTGGCTCTCATCGATCAACACGTGCGTGTAGCGCGCCGGCACCACGCAGCCGGCGATGCAGGCGCGCTTGATCATCAGCAGCGCTTCGAACCCGGTCTGGCTGCCCCACGCTGGATTGAGCTCGAGGTAGCCCCACACCCGGCTCGAATACTCCAGCAACACCTGAGCGTCGACGCTGGAGAGTGGCTGGTTGAAATGCGGCAGATGCTTCGCCGAAAACGTGTGATCGCGGAAGCGGCAGTAGCGCTCGATCACTTTGAGGCAGAGCTCAAGGGTCGCCGGCCCGTCGTGGTGGCGGAAACCGAAGATATTCAGTTCCTGCGCCAGCGCCTGGCGACTGAGGATCCGAGTCGTCCCTTCAGCCTGAGGCCTGCGCCCGAGCATCAGCGATTGGGCAAACGCCAGGAAGGTCTTGCCGGCCTTCTTCTCGCTCGGCCCCAGCATGCGCTGACGAAGGACTTCGAGCTTGGCCGGGGTGCGCGCCAGCAACAGGGTCTTTTCCGGGCGCAGATGCTCCAGCAACGCCACCAGCAGATGGCTTTTGCCGATCCCCGCGTAGCCTTGAACGTGCAGGTCTTCGTCCAGGTTGGCGCGGAAAGTTCTGACCAGTTTGTCCTGTGCCGGGCTCAACCAGCGCTCGCGGTAACGGGGCGTCACTATCGGCTGGCTGAACGGGTCATGACTGCGATGGCGCCGGACTTTGTATTCGAAGTCCCACTGGCCGTCGGGCAACAAGTAGTCGCGTGCCGATATTTCTTCGGCCGACAGAAAACGCAGGTTCAGAGGGTTAAGGACCTTCAGACCGAAATACAGTTTGCGCGGGTCGAACAGTCGCTGAGCCTCTGACAGCAAGCCCGCCGTCGTCGCCTGACGAGTATCGACAGCCCACGCCAACAGCTTGGCCAGAATTTTCTCTGCCGCCACGGCGCCGAGATCCTGCTCTTTCGTCTGCACCAGATTCTGGATGACCAGCACCGCCGCCAACTCCGGATCGGTCAGGCTTTCGAGGGTTTTGGCCCCACCCGCCTGCAACAGGTTCGCGCAGGTTTCATCCGTGACGGGCAAGAACACAGGGCTGGATAGATCGGAATGTTCCGGGAGCATAAAACCTCGCGGCCAGGGCGCGGACCTTGCAAGGTCGATCCTGGCCAGACTCTTCATTTATTTCGGTGGCTGCGAGTATGCGCGATTGCAGGGGAAATGATTACCCCGTGTCGGCGCCATCGCGAGCAGGCTCGCTCCCACAGGGTGTGCTGACTTGAACGACAAATCGCAGGCATAAAAAAACCGCAGTGGGCGAAACCCATGCAGTTCAGTCGACGCGTTCGATGTTCGTTAAGGTGGTAACCCTACCAGCCACACCCCGGCACACAATGTTCCCGCTGTGGCTGCTGCCTTCCGGCTCTGACCAGGTTCACGGGTAATCGTTGCGGGGGGACCGATAGGGTCACCATAACGACTCTCGCCTGTCGGCGAGCCGCGCCATTGTACCTATCTGAGACGAAGTTACAACCGCTCGTTGCAGATTAAAAATATGAAGGGCTTCAAGCACTTGCTATTGCGCCTGCAGCACCTCGTCCGCGCGCCCGCCCTCCTGCTGGATCACAAGATGAATGAAGTGCAGCTTGGCGATCGCCGCCGGCGGCAGGACGAACGGATAGAAATCCGGCTGGCCCATGCTGCGCGACAGTTCGTTGAGCATGCCGGCCAGTTCGATCCACGCATTGACGAACGACAGGAACGCCGCGCCGCCGGGATGTTCGGGGTCGTACAGGGTGCTCGACGGAAACGGCTGGTAATCCAGGTCCATCTCCCGGGCGCTCATGCCGAAGCCCAGCGCGGTGTCCACCGCGTCCATCATGTGCAGGTAATGCGCCCAGGTTTCCGCCCAGTCTTCCCACGGGTGCATGGTGGCGTAGGCGCTGACGTAGTGCTGCGACCAGTCCGCCGGCGCGCCCTGTTGATAATGCCGCTCCAGCGCCTCGGCATAACTGGCGCGTTCGTCGCCGAACAGGCTGCGGAAGGAACCGAGCCACGGGCCGTTGACGATCAGGCGATCCCAGTAGTAATGCCCGACCTCATGACGAAAGTGCCCAAGCAGCGTGCGATAGGGTTCGTGCATCTGCGCCCGGACCTGCTCGCGGTGGGCGTCGTCGGCCTCTTCGATGTCGAGGGTGATCAGGCCGTTGGCGTGGCCGGTCATGGGTGCATTGCCTTGCAGATCGACGCCGATGAAATCGAAGGCCAGGCCGGTGGCTTCGTCGACGGTTTTCGGGACGACCGGCAGGCCGAGGCTGATCAGTTGCGCCACCAGTCGGCGCTTGGCGATTTCCACCTTGCGCCAGCGTTCGGGGTTTTCCGGGACGGACAGATCGGGGATGGTGCGATTCAGAGCACAGGCCGCGCACAGGGTGTCGTGATCATTGGCGGGCAGCAGCCAGTTACAGGCCGCCGGCGTATCAAGGTTGGCGCAGCGCCGGAACAGCCCGGCGTCGGGATCGACGTCCAGCGTCCAGGTACCCTCTTGCGGCCCCGGTTGCAGCGAGGTCAGGCGACTGTGTTCCGGTTGATAACCCAGTGCCGCGTTGCAGGCCAGGCACTGACTGTTGCGAAAGAACAGCGACTGGCCGCAGCGGCACGGCCAGACTTTGCTGTTGCGCGAGGATTCGCCCATGAACGGCGCGACGATGCGGGAACTGAGCTGCTCGAAAAAGCGGTACATGGCGATCTCTCCCTTGGGCTTGCCAAGACTAGATCATTCCCGCCCAAAGATCGTTCCCACGCTCTGCGTGGGAACGATCACCTGTCGATCAGTCAGGCGCTGATACCGTGCCCTTTCAGGAACGCGATAAACGCCTCCTCATCCATCACTTTCACGCCCAGTTCGTTGGCCTTGGTCAGTTTCGACCCGGCGCCCGGCCCGGCGACCACGCAATGGGTCTTGGCCGACACGGAGCCGGCGACCTTAGCGCCGAGACTTTCCAGGTGTTCCTTGGCGACGTCGCGGCTCATCAGCTCGACCTTGCCGGTCAGCACCCAGGTTTCCCCGGAAAGTGGCAGACCTTCGACGACTTTCTTTTCGCTCTGCCAGTGCATACCGAAATCGCGCAGTTGCTTCTCGGCGTCTTCAGCCAGTTGACGATGCTCGGGCAAGGCAAAGAACTCGCGAACCGAGTTCGCCTGCTTCTCCGGCAATGCCTGGCGCATGTCCAGCCAGTCAGCGTTCATCACCCCTTCCAGCGTTTCGAACTTGTCCGCCAGCTTCTGCGCCCCGCCCGGCCCGACCGAAGGAATGTGCAGCTTGTCGAGGAAGCCGCCCAGCGTGGTGCTCGCGGCAAACTCGGCGCCCAGCTCGCCCTGATCCTGAATCTGCAAACCGTGGCCCAGCAGCTCGGTGATCACCTGCTGGTTGTGCGCATCTTCGAAGAAGCTGTGAATCTCGTGCGCCACTTCCAGGCCGATGTCCGGCAAGTACGTCAGCACCTGCGGCAAGGCTTGCTGAACACGCTCCAGCGACCCCAGCGAACGCGCCAGCACCTTGGCCGTCTCTTCGCCGACATCCGGAATGCCCAGCGCATAGATGAAGCGCGCCAGACCCGGCTTCTTGCTGTCTTCAATCGCAGCCAGCAACTTGTTGCTCGAAACCTCGGCAAAGCCCTCGAGGTCGACGATGTCTTCGAACTTCAGCGCGTAGAGATCGGCCGGCGAACTGACCAGACCTTCGTCCACCAGTTGCTCGACGCTCTTGTCGCCAAGGCCTTCGATGTCCATCGCGCGACGGGAGACGAAGTGAATGATCGCCTGCTTGAGCTGCGCACCACAGGCCAGTCGGCCGACGCAGCGATACACCGCACCTTCGCTGATGGTTTCCTTGCCCTTGCTGCGTTTGACCAGTTGCGTGCGTTCGACATGGGAGCCACAAACCGGGCAGCTCTCGGGAATCTGCACAGGGCGCGCGTCTTCAGGGCGGCGCTCCATGACCACTTGCACCACTTGCGGGATCACATCGCCAGCGCGGCGAATGATCACCGTGTCGCCGATCATCAGACCCAACCGTGCGACTTCGTCCATGTTGTGCAGCGTGGCGTTGGCCACGGTGACGCCGGCGACCTTGACCGGTTTCAACCGCGCCACAGGGGTGACGGCGCCGGTGCGGCCGACCTGGAATTCCACGTCTAGCAGTTCGGTGAGTTCTTCCATGGCCGGAAACTTGTGGGCGATGGCCCAGCGCGGTTCACGGGCGCGGAAACCCAGTTCGCGCTGATCGGCAATGCTGTTGACCTTGAACACCACACCGTCGATTTCATAGGCCAGCGAGTTACGGCGTTCGCCGATATCGCGGTAGTAATCCAGGCATTCGCCGATGCCCTTGGCCAGCTTCAATTCGTGGCTGATCGGCATGCCCCAGGCTTGCAGTTGCTTGAGGTTGCCGATGTGGGTGTCGGAAATATCGTGGGAGACCTGACCGATGCCGTAGCAGCAGAATTCCAGCGGACGGTTGGCGGTGATCTTCGAATCCAGCTGTCGCAGGCTGCCGGCGGCGGCGTTGCGCGGGTTGGCGAAGGTCTTGCCGCCGACTTCCAGTTGCGAGGCGTTGAGGCGTTCGAAACCGGCCTTGGACATGAACACTTCGCCGCGCACTTCCAGGGTCGCCGGCCAGCCCGTGCCGTGCAGCTTCAGCGGGATGTTGCGCACCGTGCGCACGTTGACGCTGATGTCTTCGCCGGTGGTGCCGTCGCCACGCGTGGCGCCGCGCACCAGCACGCCATCCTGATACAGCAGGCTGACCGCCAGGCCATCGAGTTTCGGCTCGCAGCTGTATTCCACCGCCGCGCCACCGCCGAACAGGTCGCCGGCCGGGAGATCCAGACCTTCGGTCACCCGGCGATCGAACTCGCGCATGTCGGTTTCTTCGAAGGCGTTGCCGAGGCTGAGCATCGGCACTTCATGACGCACCTGGGTGAACGCGGTCAGCGCCACGCTGCCGACACGCTGGGTCGGCGAGTCGCTGGTGATCAATTCCGGATTGGCCGCTTCCAGCGCCTTGAGCTCGTGGAACAACCGGTCGTACTCGGCATCCGGAATGCTCGGCTCATCGAGGACGTGGTAACGGTAGTTGTGCTGATCGAGTTCAGCGCGCAGCTCTAGAATGCGGTCTTTGGCGGCAGTCATGGGTGTTCTCTCATAAAGCAAAAGAGCAGCCGAGGCTGCTCAATCTATTTTGCCGATTGCCCCTTTATTGCGAGGCAACCTTTTCAATCAACGCTTCTGGGTCAGGGCGCGACGTTCGAATTCGACGATGCGCTGACGGTAGTGCTCGATGGTCTGCGCGGTCAGGACGCTGCGCTGGTCATCTTTCAACTCGCCGTTCAGTTCCTGGGACAGCTTGCGGGCTGCCGCGACCATCACGTCGAAGGCCTGCTTCGGATGGCGCGGGCCTGGCAGGCCGAGGAAGAAGCTCACCGCCGGGGTACTGAAATGGTCGATGTCGTCCAGATCGAAAATGCCCGGTTTGACCGCGTTGGCCATGGAGAACAGCACTTCACCGTTGCCGGCCATGCTTTCGTGACGGTGGAAGATATCCATCTCGCCGAAACGCAGACCGCTTTCCAGAATGTTCTGCAGCAGTGCCGGGCCCTTGAAGCCGGCCGGGTCGCGGCAGATCACGCTGATCACCAGCACTTCTTCGGCTTGCGGCTGATCCTTGTCGGCCACTGCCGGCGAGGACTTGGCGGCAGGTTCGACAAAATCATCGTCACGGCTGCTGAAGCTCGGGCCGCCGTCCAGATCCAGATCGAGGTTCAGGTCGCCCTGGGCCGGACCGTTGCTGCCGCGCTTGCCGCGCTTGGAACCGGATTCGCGAGGCTCGCGTGCTTCGCGGGCCGGCATGCTCACCGATGGCAGATCGTGTTCGTCCAGTTGCGGCTCTTTATGGGTATCCAGCACGCGGGCCGGGCCCAACAGCTCAGCGCTGGTGTCCTCGTCCGGCAGGTTGGACAGACTTCGGTCAAGACGGAATTTCAGTTTTCCCTTGCCGCCGCGCATACGGCGCCAGCCATCGAAAAGAATACCGGCTATCACAATGATGCCGATGACGATCAGCCACTCGCGCAGACCGATTTCCATGTAATCCCGTGCCTCTATAAAAAATGCTGAAAAATAAGGGGTTTACACTGTGCAAACCGCTTTAAAACGTGGCGCCAACTCTATGTTCTGACAGGCGTTTTGCCCACGTATACGAAAAATTGACATTAAACTAGCACGACCAAAGACAACTTTACACCGTCTGTCTCATTGGCTTGCGCGATTATGTCGATTGGCCAGCAAGTCGAAGCCGGTAAATATGTCCTACAGACTACAAATACCTTTTCCGACACGCGCCGGCTCAGGCATCCACCATCGCCATCGCCTCCTCGACATCCACGGCTACCAGTCGCGAACAACCCGGCTCGTGCATCGTCACGCCCATCAACTGGTCAGCCATTTCCATGGCGATCTTGTTGTGGGTGATATAGATGAACTGCACGGTCTGCGACATCTCTTTGACCAATCGTGCGTAGCGTCCAACGTTAGCGTCATCCAGTGGTGCGTCAACTTCATCGAGCATGCAGAACGGCGCCGGATTCAACTTGAAGATCGCAAAAACCAGTGCCAGCGCGGTCAGGGCCTTCTCGCCACCGGAGAGCAAATGGATGGTGCTGTTCTTCTTCCCGGGCGGCTGCGCCATGATCGTCACCCCTGTATCGAGTAGATCTTCGCCCGTCAGTTCCAAATACGCCCGCCCGCCACCGAAAACTTTCGGGAAAAGCGCCTGTAAACCGCCATTGATCTGATCAAAGGTATCTTTGAAACGGTTACGGGTTTCCTTGTCGATCTTGCGGATGACGTTTTCCAGGGTCTCCAGGGCTTCGACCAGATCGGCGTCCTGGGCATCCAGATAACGTTTACGCTCGGATTGTTGCGTGTATTCGTCGATCGCCGCGAGGTTGATCGCGCCCAGGCGCTGAATGCGCGCGGCAATGCGTTCAAGTTCTTCTTCGGCAGCCTTCTCGCTGGCCTCGGCGGTCAGGGTGTTGAGCACGCCGTGCAGATCGTAGCCGTCTTCCAGCAGTTGATCCTGCAGGGCCTTGCGGCGCACGGTCAGGGCCTGCCATTCCATGCGTTGCTGTTCGAGCTGGCCACGGATCAATTGCGATTGCTGCTCGGCCTGGGTCCGGCGCTTTTCCGCGTCGCGCAGTTCGCGGTCGGCGTCTTCCAAAGCGATCTGGGCGGTCTTGAGTTCGTCGTCGACGCTCATGCGCTTGTCGAGCAACTCTTCGAGTTTGAGGCGCAGCTCTTCCAGCGGTGCCTCGCCCTCCTCCAGATTCAGGCTGAGCTGTTCACGCTTTTCGGTGAGGCGCTCGGCCTGCATTTCCAGACGTTCAAGGGCCTGGCGGGTCGAATCGTGTTGTGCGCGCAGCGAGCCGAGGCGCACGGCCAATTGATGGGCG
This sequence comes from Pseudomonas sp. B707, assembly GCF_022496685.1. Classification (NCBI taxonomy): domain Bacteria; kingdom Pseudomonadati; phylum Pseudomonadota; class Gammaproteobacteria; order Pseudomonadales; family Pseudomonadaceae; genus Pseudomonas; species Pseudomonas sp. B707. Next base: position 153,134 of record NZ_WTVE01000029.1, read on the forward strand.
TGATCCTTGTGCTGGCGGGCTTCCTGACGCACCCGATCCAGTCGTTCGCGCAGGCTGTCGCGCTGGGCCAGCAGCAATTCGCGCTGCTCGGTGTCGAGGGCCATGGCGTCGAGGGCGTCCTGCAACTGGATCCGCGCTTCGCCGATGTTTTCGTGTTCCAGCTCGCGCTGCTCGGCGAGCTCGACCAGTTCTTCGTCGAGGCGGGTGCGACGCAGGTTCAACTGCTCGGCCTTGGCTTTGCCGGCGGACAGCTGAGCTTTCAACTCGCCTTGCTGACGGGCTTCGTCTTGCAGCAAGCGACGTAGGTGTTCGCGACCGTTTTCCTGCTGACGCTGTTGCGCGCGCAGGGTTTGCAGACGGGTTTCCATGGCCTCGACCGTGGCTTCACGCTCTTCGCGTTCGGCATGCAGCGATTCGATTTCCTGGCCGCGCGCGAGCATGCCGCTTTCGGCTTCGCTGGCGCGGCGCACCCGCAGGAAATGCCGGCCAACCCAGTAACCGTCGCGGCTGATCAGGCTTTGCCCGGCAGCCAGTTGGCCACGCATAGCCAGCGCCTGTTCAAGGCTATCGACCGGTTTGACCTGAGCGAGCCAGGGCGACAAATCGACCTGCGCCTCGACCTTGTCCAGCAGGCTGCCGGCCACGCGCACGCCGTCATTGCCGGGGCTGAGCAAACGCAGATCGCCCTGGGCAAAACCAGACAGATCGAAGCCGTCGAAATCATCCACCAGCACCGCTTGCAGGTCGGCGCCGAGCACGGTTTCCACCGCCAGCTCCCAACCGGCCTCGACCTTCAGGCCTTCGGCCAGACGCGGGCGCTCGGCGAGGTTGTGTTCCTTCAGCCATTCGGCAGTGCCGGTGCCCGGATCGAGCGCGGCCTGCTGCAAGGCTTCCAGCGATGCAAGGCGACCATTGAGGCGCTGCAAATCGCCCTGCGCCTGTTGCTGCGCGGTCAGCGCTTGCTGCAATTCCTGGCGCAGTTGCTCGAGTTTTTCGACCTGGGCTTCTTCGCTGGTCTGCAAATCTTCAAGGGTGGCTTCGGACTCGGCGAGCTGTTCGCTGAGTTCCATGATCGCCGCGTCTTCCGGATCGGCCGACAGCAGCGCGCGCTCTTCGCCCAGACGCTTTTGCCGATCGGCCAGGCGCTCCATGCTGGTTTCCAGCTGCTGGATGCGCGACTGCTGCACTTCGGCCTGACGACGGGGTTCGGCGGCGGTCAGATTGAAGGCGTCCCACTGCTCCTGCCAGCCGTGCATGACGGCTTCGGAATCTTCCAGCGCAGCGGCAGCTTCTTCGGCCGCGGCGTTGGTGATTTCCTGCTCGGGGGTCAGTTGATCGAGCTCTTCGCCGAGGGTCAGCAGCAAGGTGCGGTCGTGGCCCAGGTGCGATTCGGTTTCGAGGCGTGCGCGCTCGGCTTCTTTCAAATCGTCCTGCAATTGGCGCAAGCGCTGCTGGCCGTGCTGGATGCTCTGCTCGACCCGGGCGATGTCGCCGCCGACCGAATAGAAGCGCCCCTGCACCAGATTGAAGCGCTCGGACAGGTCATGGTGCCCGTCGCGCAGGCGTTCAATCGCCGCGTCGGCGTTGCGCTGTTCGGCGACCAGCGCTTCAAAGCTGATTTCCTGGTTGCCGATGATCGATTCGCGCTGACCGACCTGATCGTTCAGATCCTGCCAGCGCAGGGCCGACAGTTGCGCCTTGAGCTGGCGTTCTTCAGCCTTGTATTCCTGATACTTCTTGGCGGCCTCGGCCTGCCGGTGCAGGCGTTCGAGCTGGCGCTCGAGTTCTTCGCGCAGGTCAGTCAGACGGGCAAGGTTTTCGTGAGTGCGGCGGATGCGGTTTTCAGTCTCGCGCCGACGCTCCTTGTACTTGGAGATGCCGGCGGCTTCTTCGATGAAGTTACGCAGGTCTTCCGGCTTGGACTCGATCAGCTTGGAGATCATCCCCTGCTCGATGATCGAGTAGCTGCGCGGGCCGAGGCCGGTGCCGAGGAAAATGTCGGTGATGTCGCGACGACGGCATTTGGCGCCGTTGAGGTAATAAGTCGTCTGGCTGTCGCGGGTCACTTTGCGGCGAATCGAGATTTCCGCATACGCCGCCCACTCGCCCAGCAGCGTGCCGTCGGAGTTGTCGAACACCAGTTCGATGCTCGCCTGGCTCACCGGTTTGCGGCTGGTCGAGCCGTTGAAGATGACGTCGGTCATCGACTCGCCACGCAGGTTCTTGGCCGAGCTTTCGCCCATCACCCAGCGCACGGCGTCGATGATGTTCGACTTGCCGCAACCGTTCGGCCCGACGACCGCCGCCATGTTGCTGGGGAAGTTCACCGTGGTCGGATCGACGAAGGATTTGAACCCCGCCAGCTTGATGCACTTGAGCCGCAAGGTCAGGCAACCGTCAGGGCGGACACCACCAGATCGCAGCTGCGCTGGGCGTAAGCCGTCAGCACGATGCGGATCTGCGGCAGGTCACGGGCGAGGACGGCGGCGAGCAGGCGTTCGAACAGTTCGAGGAACTCGCTCATCTCGGCCTTGCGCTGTTCCAGCGCGAGGAAATACGCACGGCTCATGGCCGGTTGCAGGTTCTCGACGGTTTCCTGCAGGTACGGGTTGTTGGCGAACGGATACGCGGCGCGCATCACGTTGAAGCTGTCGTCGACGAAGGTGCGGATGTCCTGACGCTCGTAGCTGGCGGTCAGGCGCTGCTGGATCTGCACGAACGGCGCCATGTCGGACTGGACTTGCCAGCCATTGGCCACTGCGTTGCCGAGCAGGATGTACAACTCGCTCATCAGCGTGCACAGGCTCTGCACCTTGTGCGCCGTCAGCTCAGTGACATGGGCGCCACGGCGCGGCAGGATCGCGATCAGGTGACGGCGCTCGAGGATCAGCAAGGCTTCGCGGACCGAGCCGCGGCTGACGTTCAGCGCCAGCGTGACCTTCTGTTCCTGGATACGCTCTCCCGGCTTCATTTCGCCGCGAATGATCCGTTCGGCGAGGTGGTGAGCGATTTGCTCGGCGAGGCTGTCCGGCGCCTTGAACGTCATGGTTGTCCTTCAAACTCTTCGATCTGCACAAGCGGCGCAGTGTAGCGCAATGCGCGGTCATGGCGGAGTGCCCGCACAGCGGTTTTTGGCACGAATCCCGCAAAAAAGCGCTTGATCCAATGAGGGTCAATACTGAAGAGACACGTGGTTGAGCGACAAAACGGTTTTTCCTGACCTTTAAGTCAGAAAACCATTGACCGAAAAGTCAGACCTGCTAAATTCGGCTCAAGTCGCTCAACAACAATAATGAGTCTGCGAGGCCTTCCGTGATCCAGTTTTTACTTAACCAGGAACTCCGTAGCGAGCACGCCCTGGACCCGAACCTGACTGTGCTCAACTACCTGCGCGAACACGTGGGTAAATCCGGCACCAAAGAAGGCTGCGCCAGCGGTGACTGCGGCGCCTGTACGGTGGTGGTCGGCGAGTTGCAGACGGATGACGATGGCCGCGAGCACATTCGCTATCGCAGCCTCAACTCGTGCCTGACGTTCGTTTCGTCGCTGCACGGCAAGCAATTGATCAGCGTCGAAGACCTCAAGCACAAGGGCGAACTGCACAGCGTGCAGAAAGCCATGGTCGAGTGCCACGGTTCGCAGTGCGGTTTCTGCACCCCCGGTTTCGTGATGTCGCTGTTCGCCCTGCAAAAGAACAGCGATGCACCGGATCAGGCCAAGGCCCACGAAGCGCTGGCGGGCAATCTCTGCCGCTGCACCGGCTACCGGCCGATCCTGGCCGCCGCCGAACAATCCTGCTGCGCCAAGCAACCGGACCAGTTCGACGCCCGTGAAGCCGAAACCATCTCCCGCCTCAAAGCCATTGCCCCGACGTCGATCGGCGAACTCAACAGCGGCGACAAACGCTGCCTGGTGCCGCTGACCGTGGCCGATCTGGCCGATCTCTACGACGCTTATCCACAGGCCCGCCTGCTGGCTGGCGGCACTGATCTGGCGCTGGAAGTCACTCAGTTCCACCGCACGCTGCCGGTGATGATCTACGTCGGCAACGTCGCCGAAATGAAGCGCATCGAGCACTTCGATGACCGCATCGAAATCGGCGCCGCCACCGCCCTCTCCGACTGCTACGAAGCGCTGAACGCCGAGTACCCGGACTTCGGCGAACTGCTGCACCGCTTCGCCTCGCTGCAGATCCGCAACCAGGGCACCCTCGGCGGCAACATCGGCAACGCCTCGCCGATCGGTGACTCGCCACCGCTGCTGATTGCCCTCGGCGCGCAGATCGTGCTGTGCAAGGGCGAGACCCGCCGCACGCTGGCCCTCGAGGATTACTTCATCGATTACCGGGTTACCGCACGTCAGGAAAGCGAGTTCATCGAGAAAATCATCGTGCCGCGCGCCACGGCCGAGCAGCGCTTCCGCGCCTACAAAGTCTCCAAGCGTCTGGACGACGACATCTCTGCCGTCTGCGCCGCGTTCAACCTGCGCGTCGAAAACGGCGTGATCACCGACGTCCGCGTCGCCTTCGGCGGCATGGCCGCAATCCCGAAACGCGCCGCTCATTGCGAAGCCGTGCTGCTCGGTCAGCCGTTCAACAACGCTGTGGTCGAACGCGCCTGCACCGCGCTGGGCGAGGATTTCACCCCGCTCTCGGACTTCCGCGCCAGCAAGGAATACCGCCTGCTCAGCGCGCAGAACCTGCTGCGTAAATACTTCATCGAACTGCAAACACCGCACATCGAGACTCGGGTGACCGCTTATGTCTAACCATCACGGCGTAGAGAAAACTCAAGCTGAACTGGCTGAATTGTTCGCCAAGGACCTGACCACCGGCGTCGGCCGCAGCGTCAAGCACGACAGCGCCGCCAAGCATGTATCCGGTGAAGCGCAGTACATCGATGACCGGCTCGAATTCCCCAACCAGTTGCACGTTTACGCACGGCTGTCGGATCGCGCCCACGCGAAAATCATCAGCATCGACACCAAGCCCTGCTACGCCTTCGAAGGCGTGCGTATCGCCATCACCCACGAAGACGTACCGGGTCTGAAAGACATTGGCCCGTTGATGCCGGGCGATCCGCTGCTGGCTATCGATGACGTGCAGTTCGTCGGTCAACCGGTGCTGGCCGTGGCCGCAAAAGATCTGGAAACCGCACGCAAGGCCGCCATGGCCGCGATCATTGAATACGAAGATCTGGAGCCGGTGCTGGACGTGGTCGAAGCCCTGCGCAAACGCCACTTCGTGCTCGACAGCCACACCCATCAGCGCGGCGATTCGACCACGGCTCTGGCCACGGCCGAACACCGGATTCAAGGCACGCTGCACATCGGCGGCCAGGAACACTTCTATCTGGAGACGCAGATATCCTCGGTTATGCCGACCGAAGACGGCGGCATGATCGTCTACTGCTCGACCCAGAACCCCACCGAAGTGCAGAAACTGGTGGCCGAAGTTCTCGACGTGTCGATGAACAAGATCGTGGTCGACATGCGCCGCATGGGCGGTGGTTTCGGCGGCAAGGAAACCCAGGCCGCCAGCCCGGCGTGCCTGTGCGCCGTGATTGCGCACCTCACCGGCCAGCCGACCAAGATGCGCCTGCCACGGGTCGAAGACATGCTGATGACCGGCAAGCGTCACCCGTTCTACGTCGAGTACGACGTCGGCTTCGACAGCACCGGGCGCCTGCACGGCATCGCGATGGATCTGGCCGGTAACTGCGGCTGCTCGCCTGACCTGTCGGCCTCGATCGTTGACCGGGCGATGTTCCACTCGGACAACTCGTACTACCTGGGCGATGCGACCATCAACGGTCATCGCTGCAAGACCAACACCGCGTCGAACACCGCGTACCGTGGTTTCGGCGGCCCGCAAGGAATGGTCGCGATCGAAGAAGTGATGGACGCCATCGCCCGTCACCTGAACCTCGATCCGCTGGCCGTGCGCAAGGCCAACTACTACGGCAAGACCGAGCGCAACGTCACCCACTACTACCAGACCGTCGAACACAACATGCTCGAGGAGATGACCGCTGAACTGGAAGAAAGCAGCCAGTACGCCGAGCGCCGCGAAGCGATCCGTCGCTACAACGCCAACAGCCCGATCCTGAAAAAAGGCCTGGCGCTGACCCCGGTGAAATTCGGCATTTCCTTCACCGCCAGCTTCCTCAACCAGGCAGGTGCCTTGGTACACGTCTACACCGACGGCAGCATCCACCTGAACCATGGCGGCACGGAAATGGGCCAGGGTCTGAACACCAAAGTCGCGCAAGTCGTGGCCGAAGTGTTCCAGGTGGAAATGGACCGCGTGCAGATCACTGCGACCAATACCGACAAGGTGCCGAACACCTCGCCGACCGCGGCCTCCAGCGGCGCCGACCTCAACGGCAAAGCGGCGCAGAACGCTGCCGAGACAATCAAGCGGCGTCTGGTCGAATTCGCAGCCCGCCACTACAAGGTCAGCGAAGAAGACGTGGAATTCCACAACGGCCACGTACGGGTGCGTGACCACATCCTGACCTTCGAAGCGCTGATCCAGCTGGCGTATTTCAACCAGGTTTCGCTGTCGAGCACCGGGTTCTACAAGACCCCGAAAATCTACTACGACCGCAGCCAGGCCCGTGGCCGGCCGTTCTACTACTTCGCCTTCGGCGCGGCGTGCTGCGAAGTGATCGTCGACACCCTGACCGGCGAGTACAAAATGCTGCGTACCGACATCCTCCACGACGTCGGCGCCTCTCTGAACCCGGCCATCGACATCGGTCAGGTCGAGGGTGGCTTCGTCCAGGGCATGGGCTGGCTGACCATGGAAGAGCTGGTGTGGAACAACAAGGGCAAGCTGATGACCAACGGCCCGGCCAGCTACAAGATCCCGGCCGTGGCGGACATGCCGCTGGACCTGCGGGTGAAACTGGTGGAAAACCGCAAGAACCCGGAAGACACGGTGTTCCACTCCAAGGCTGTGGGTGAGCCGCCTTTCATGCTCGGCATCGCCGCGTGGTGCGCGATCAAGGATGCGGTGGCCAGCCTTGGCGACTACAAGCATCAGCCGAAGATCGACGCGCCGGCGACCCCGGAGCGGGTGTTGTGGGGTTGCGAGCAAATGCGCCAGCTCAAGGCGGTGAAAGCCGTCGAAGCTGAAACCGAGGTCGTTTGATGATCGTTCCCACGCTCTGCGTGGGAATGCAGCCGGCGACGCTCTGCGTCGCATCCTGAACAGCGGACGCGGAGCGTCCAGTGATGCATTCCCACGCGACGGTTCGACGCCTCGACGTGGGAACGATCTGAGAGGTGAGATATGTACAACTGGATCGACGCCCTCGCCGACCTGCAGAACCAGGGCGAACCCTGTGTTCTGGTGACGATCATCGAAGAGCTCGGCTCGACGCCGCGCAATGCCGGCTCGAAGATGGTCGTCAGCGCCCGCCAGACGTTCGACACCATCGGTGGCGGGCACCTGGAATACAAAGCCATGCAGATCGCGCGCGAGATGCTCGCCAGCGGCAAGCAGGACACCCATCTGGAGCGCTTCAGCCTCGGCGCCAGCCTCGGCCAGTGCTGCGGCGGCGCCACGGTGCTGCTGTTCGAACCGATGGGCCAGGTGCAGGCGCAGATCGCCGTGTTCGGCGCCGGTCATGTCGGTCGCGCGCTGGTACCCTTGCTCGCCAGCCTGCCCTGCCGGGTGCGCTGGATCGATTCCCGGGAAGAGGAATTCCCCGAGCAGATTCCCCACGGCGTGCGCAAAATCGTCGCCGAGGAGCCTGTGGATGAAATCGACGACCTGCCCGCCGGCAGCTACTGCATCGTCATGACCCACAATCATCAACTGGATCTGGAACTCACCGCCGCGATCCTCAAGCGCAACGACTTCACCTGGTTCGGCCTGATCGGCTCGAAAACCAAACGGGCGAAGTTCGAACACCGTTTGCGTGACCGTGGTTTCGACGCCAGCGTCGTGCAACGCATGCGCTGCCCGATGGGCATCGGCGAAGTCAAAGGCAAGTTGCCTGTGGAAATCGCCATCTCCATCGCCGGCGAAATCATCGCCACCTATAACGCCAATTTCGGCCAGCACACCGCCAGTGCCGAACCGATTGCCAAACTGCTGCCGGTTTCGCGCCGCAGTCAGGCCGCCACACTCAAAGCCTCAAACTGATTAGAGAACCCTCATGCCTCTGACTCGCAAAGCCTACCGCGCCGCCATCCTGCACAGCATCGCCGACCCTGCCGAGGTCGGCATCGAAGCCTCCTACGAGTATTTCGAGGACGGCCTGCTGGTGGTCGATGACGGCAAGATCAGCGCCCTCGGCCACGCCAGCGAACTGCTGCCGACCCTGCCGGCGGACATCGAGATCGTTCATCACAAGGATGCGCTGATCACCCCGGGCTTCATCGACACCCACATCCACCTGCCGCAAACCGGCATGGTCGGCGCCTACGGCGAGCAACTGCTGGACTGGCTGAACACCTACACCTTCCCGTGCGAAAGCCAGTTCGCCGACAAGGCCCACGCCGATGAAGTGGCGGACATTTTCATCAAGGAACTGCTGCGCAACGGCACCACTACCGCGCTGGTGTTCGGCAGCGTGCACCCGCAATCGGTGAACTCGTTCTTCGAAGCGGCCGAGAAGCTGGACCTGCGGATGATCGCCGGCAAGGTGATGATGGACCGCAACGCGCCGGACTACCTGACCGACACGCCGGAATCGAGCTACGTCGACAGCAAGGCGCTGATCGAGCGCTGGCACGGCAAGGGTCGTCTGCACTATGCGGTCACCCCGCGCTTCGCCCCGACCAGCACCCCGGAACAGCTGACCCTCGCCGGCCAGTTGCTCAGCGAATACCCGGATCTGTACATGCAGACCCACATCAGCGAAAACCTCAAGGAAGTCGAGTGGGTCAAGGAGCTGTTCCCGGAGCGCAAAGGCTATCTGGACGTCTACGATCACTACCAGTTGCTCGGCGAGCGTTCGGTGTTCGCCCATGGCGTGCACCTGTGCGATGACGAATGCGCCCGCCTGGCGGAGACCGGTTCGGCGGTTGCGTTCTGCCCGACCTCGAACTTCTTCCTCGGCAGCGGCCTGTTCAACCTGCCGATGGCCGAGAAGCACAAACTGAACGTCGGCCTCGGGACTGACGTCGGCGGCGGCACCAGTTTCTCGCTGCTGCAAACCCTGAACGAAGCCTACAAGGTGATGCAACTGCAAGGCGCACGCCTGAGCCCGTTCAAATCGCTATACCTCGCTACCCTCGGCGGCGCGCGGGCACTGCGTCTGGAAGACAGGATCGGCAACCTGCAACCAGGCTCCGACGCCGACTTCCTGGTGCTGGACTACAACGCCACGCCGCTGCTGAGCTACCGCTTGAAGCAGGCCAACAACATTGCCGAGACGCTGTTCGTACTGATGACCCTGGGCGATGACCGTACTGTGGCCCAGACCTACGCGGCAGGCGCGCTGGTACACCAGCGCTAACTGATTGCTCGATCGTTCCCACGCTCTGCGTGGGAATGCAGCCCGTGACGCTCCGCGTCACTGGACGCGGAGCGTCCCCAGAGGCATTCCCACGCAGAGCGTGGGAACGATCAGACGGACAAAAAAAATCCCCCGGTACTTTGCAGTCCGGGGGATTTTTGTTGCCTGTCGATTCGCCTCAGAGCTTGACCGCCGGCCGCCCCGGCTTCTTGGTCTGCAACAGGTGCGAGAACACTGCATGCAGATCGTCCGAAGCGCTTTCCTCGTCGAGGTTGAGCTTGCTGTCGATGTGATCCATGTGATGCATCATCAGGTCCACCGCCAGCTCGCCGTTGCGCGCTTCGATGGCATCGATCAACTGGGTGTGTTCGTCGTAGGAACAGTGCGAGCGGTTGCCGCTTTCATATTGGGCAATGATCAGCGACGTCTGCGAAACCAGGCTGCGCTGGAAGCTGATCAACGGCGCGTTCTTCGCCGCTTCGGCCAGTTTCAGGTGGAATTCACCCGAGAGACGGATGCCGGCACCGCGATCGCCACGGGAGAAGCTGTCGCGCTCGTCGTTGACCATCTGGCGCAGTTCGGCGATCTGCTCGGCGGTGGCGTGTTGCACCGCCAGCTCGGTGATCGCGCGTTCCACCAGACGTCGGGCGAGGAACACCTGACGCGCCTCTTCAACGCTCGGGCTGGCAACGACTGCGCCACGGTTCGGCCGCAACAGCACCACGCCTTCATGGGCCAGACGCGAGAGCGCGCGGCGAATGATGGTGCGGCTGACCCCGAAAATTTCCCCCAGCGCTTCTTCGCTCAACTTGGTGCCGGGCGCCAGGCGCTGTTCGAGGATGGCCTCGAAGATATGCGCATAGACAATATCGTCCTGGGTTCCGCTGCGGCCGGCTTTGCCTGCTCGCGGTTGTTTCTTGAGGGGTTGCAACTGTTCGTTCATGGGCACTCGAGTCGGGAAGAACGGCGGCGAATTGACCGTGACTGTAATACGGCACAGTGGGTCGCTGGCAAGTATCGCGTAAAAAACAGCGCGATTGTACACAATGGAAGGTGGCAACACGACTGTACGGCTGTTTGTGGCTTCGGCTGTATTGCAACGCTCCGTTACGTTTGAGTTTAGGCTTAAACCCGAAATCCGTGGTTTGAACAAGGAACGCCGCTGTCATGAACGAAATTACCCACACCCGACTGCGCCCGCTAGCGGACACATCGCCCTCCGCCATCGTCGCCGGGTTCATCGCGATGATGACCGGCTACACCAGTTCGCTGGTGCTGATGTTCCAGGCAGGGCAAGCGGCGGGCCTGACCAGCGGGCAGATTTCGTCGTGGATCTGGGCGATCTCCATCGGCATGGCGGTGTGTTCGATCGGCCTGTCGCTGCGCTATCGCACGCCGATCACCATTGCCTGGTCGACGCCCGGCGCGGCGCTGCTGATCACCAGTCTTGGCGGCGTGAGCTACGGCGAAGCCATCGGTGCCTACATTACCTGCGCGGTGCTGGTGACGATTTGCGGCCTGACCGGCAGCTTCGAACGGCTGGTGAAAAAGATCCCGGCCTCCCTCGCCGCCGCGCTGCTGGCGGGGATTCTGTTCAAGATTGGCAGCGAAATCTTCGTCGCCGCGCAACACCGCACCGGTCTGGTGCTGGGCATGTTCTTCACTTATCTCATCGTCAAACGCCTGTCGCCACGCTATGCGGTGCTTGCCGCGCTGCTGATCGGCACCGCACTGTCGGGTTTCATGGGGCTGCTGGACTTCAGCGGCTTTCATCTGGAAGTGGCGACACCGGTCTGGACCACGCCGCACTTTTCCCTGGCCGCGACCATCAGCATCGGCATTCCGCTGTTTGTGGTAGCGATGACCTCGCAGAACATGCCCGGCATCGCCGTGCTGCGGGCTGATGGTTACAACGTCCCGGCCTCGCCGCTGATCACCACCACCGGCATCGCGTCCTTGCTGCTGGCGCCGTTCGGCTCTCACGGCATCAATCTGGCGGCCATCAGCGCGGCGATCTGCACCGGACCGCATGCCCATGAGGATCGCAACAAACGCTACACCGCTGCGGTGTGGTGCGGGATTTTCTACGGGATTGCCGGGGTGTTCGGCGCCACGCTGGCGGCGCTGTTCGCCGCGCTGCCGAAGGAATTGGTGCTGTCGATTGCCGCACTGGCGCTTTTCGGCTCGATCATCAACGGCTTGAGCATCGCCATGACCGAGGTGAAGGAACGGGAAGCGGCGCTGATCACTTTCATGGTCACGGCGTCGGGGCTGACGCTGTTTTCCATCGGTTCGGCGTTCTGGGGGATTGTCGCGGGGGTGTTGACCTTGCTGATCCTCAACTGGCGCAAGGCTTGAGGCCTGGTTAAAAAGCAGGCATAAAAAAACGGCGACCCTCAGGTCGCCGTTTTTTTCAGTATCACTTAGCCGGGTTGATCGGCTTTTCCGGATACCAAACGTCCAGCAGCGGGCTCATTTCAGTAGAAGTCAGCTCGGAGCGGGTTTTCAGCCAGGCTTCAACAGCAGCGCGCTGCTCTTCGGAGACCGAACCACGCTTCTGCAGGCAAACCAGACCGAAGTCGTCGCCGCCGACATAGCCCAGACCGTTGGCTTCCATGGCTTCTTTGATGAATGCTTCGAGGAAAGCGTCAATGGCTTCTTCGGACAGGTCTTCTTTGAAGCCCAGGTTCAGTTCGAAACCCAGCTCTTGAAATTCATCGACGCACAGTTTTTTGCGCAGACGCTGGGAACGGTTAGTCGCCATTGGAACAATCCTCTTAAGTAATAACGGCCGGCACTTTACCAGTTTAAGCCGGCGATTGCCCGACTCTCTGGGACGTGCGTGCGACCGCCTGTAAAAAAATAACGAATTGGCGCCCTTGCGAAAGGCACAAGCTGTTACACCTTGGGGCATAATGCCGACACTTTCATGACCACTGAGGGCCTTTTCATCCATGTCCTCGTCTTTTTTCCCCTCGGCTGTAGGGTTTTATTTCATATGATCAAATCGTTGCGTCCTCTGCTCCTGGCCGGTCTTCTTCTGCCGCTGGCCCTGCCCGTCTCCGCTGCCACCATCAACACCGCCCTGACCCCCAACGTCGAAAAAGCCCTCAAGGCCAGCAAGCTGCAGCCCACCGCCCTGTCGCTGGTGATGGTGCCGCTGGACGGCCCGGGCACGCCGACCGTGTACAACGCCGACGTCTCGGTCAACCCGGCCTCGACCATGAAGCTGGTCACCACGTACGCGGCGCTGGAAATGCTCGGCCCCAACCATCAGTGGAAAACCGAGTTCTACACCGACGGCGACCTGAACGGCGGGATCCTCAACGGCAACCTCTACCTCAAGGGTGGCGGCGATCCGAAGCTGAACATGGAAAAACTCTGGCTGCTGATGCGCGACCTGCGTGCCAACGGCGTGACCCAGGTCACCGGTGATCTGGTATTGGATCGCAGCTTCTTCGTGCAGCCACAACTGCCGGAATTCAACGATGACGGCAACGACGAGAACAAACCGTTCCTGGTCAAGCCGGATTCACTCCTGGTCAACCTCAAGGCCCTGCGTTTCGTGGCCCGCAACGACAATGGTCGGGTGTTGATCTCGGTTGAACCGCCGATTGCCAGCATCAACATCGAGAACACCGTCAAGGCGCTCAACTCCAAACAATGCACCGGCGGCGTGCGCTACAACCCGGTGCCGCAAGCCGATGGCAGCGTGACCGTGACCGTGGCCGGCCAGTTGGGCGAGGGCTGCAGCTCGCAGACTTACCTGTCGCTGCTTGACCACGCGACCTACACCGCTGGCGCCGTACGTGCGATCTGGAAGGAACTGGGCGGCAGCATCCAGGGCAAGGATCGTCTGGCCCCGACCCCGAGCAGCGCCAAAGTGCTGGCCCGCGCGTTTTCGCCGGATCTGGCGGAAATCATCCGCGACATCAACAAGTACAGTAACAACACCATGGCTCAGCAGCTGTTCCTGAGCCTGGGCCAGAAATTCCGCAACGACGCCGACGGCGATGACGCCAAGGCCGCGCAACGCGTGGTGCGTCAGTGGCTGGCGAAGAAAGGCATCACCGCGCCGCACCTGGTGATGGAGAACGGCTCCGGTCTGTCGCGCTCCGAGCGAGTCAGTGCCCGTGAAATGGCCAGCATGCTGCAAGCGGCCTGGCACAGCCCGTACGCCGCCGAGTACATCAGCTCGCTGCCGATTGCCGGCACCGACGGCACCATGCGCAAACGCCTGAAGACTACCGCGATGCGCGGCGAAGCCCACGTCAAGACCGGCACCCTGAACACCGTACGGGCGATTGCCGGCTTCAGCCGCGACGTCAACGGCAACACCTGGGCGGTGGTGGCGATCCTCAACGACAAGGCCCCGTTCGGCGCGTCGTCGGTGCTGGATCAGGTGCTGCTGGATCTCTACAAACAGCCGCGGACGCCGCAGACCGCTTCGGTTCTGTAATCCTGTAAATGATTGCTCCCACGTCGAGGCGTCGAACCGTCCGCGTGGGAACACAGCCCGTGACGCTCTGCGTCACTGGACGCGGAGCGTCCCCGGAGGCATTCCCACGCAGAGCGTGGGAACGATCAGGTGGCAGAGGGGCTCAGTTCATCTGCCGCTCGACCCGATCCCGTCCGCCCTGCTTCGCCGCATAGACCCCGGAATCCGCCCGCAGCAACAGCGCGTCCGCGCCCTCTCCCGGTCGCCAGCTGGCAATCCCGAAACTGGCCGTCACCACCCCCACCACGTCGATCGGCGCACTGCGCAGGCTGTGCCATAACTCCTCGGCCAGCATGTGGGCGTGATCGCCGTCGATGTCCGGGCACAGCACCATGAACTCTTCGCCGCCCAACCGGCAGAACACGTCGGTACGCCGCAGCCGGTGACCGATGCGTTCGCAGACCGCCTGCAACACGCGGTCGCCCACCGCGTGACCGTACTGATCGTTGATCCGCTTGAAGTGGTCGATGTCGAGCATGATCACCGACAACTCGCCGCCCCCACGCTCGACCCGGGCCATTTCGGTGGTCAAGCGCTCCTGGAAATAGCGGCGATTGTGAATGCCTGTCAGGGAATCGGTCACCGACAGTGCGCGCAGTTCTTCTTCGACGCGCTTCAAGTCGGAGATGTCAGAGATATAACCGTGCCACAGCACGCCGCCGCCCGGCAGTTCCTCCGGGGTCGCCTCACCGCGAACCCAGCGCAGACCGCGCCCGGGTAACTGCACGCGGTATTCCTCGCGCCACGGGCTGAGGTTGTCCGCCGAGGCACGGATCGACTTGCGCACGCGGCTGACGTCCTGCGGATGGATGCGGGTGAAGATCGCTTCGGCGTTGAGCAGCAGCACATCCGGCTCCAGCTCGTAGATCTCGCGGATGCCGTCGCTGGCGTAGATCACGCTGAAGCGCCCGTCGAACTCCATTTTGAATTGATAGATCCCGCCGGGCACGTGGGCGCTGAGCTTCTTCAACAGCACGTCCCGCGCGGCCAGCGCTTCGTGCACGCGCTTGCGCTCGGTGATGTCGATGCAGATCGCCAGGTGCCCGACCCACAGCCCCTGCTCGTCCAGCACCGGCGTGGCCAGCATGTTCACTGGAATGTGGCTGCCGTCCTTGCGCACCAGCGTCCACTCGCGCGCCTCGTGCCCGCCCACTTCCCCGCCCTCCACCAGCATCGCCTGACAGGTCGGAATGGTCTTGCCATAACGGGCGCTGAGCTCCGCCGCGCGGGCCACCAGTTCCCGGGGAAAGTGCAGATTTTCCAGGGTCATGTGGCCGACCACTTCGCTGCTGAGATAACCGAGCATCTGCTCGGCACCGGGGTTGAAGGTGTTGATCACCCCGCGCAGGTCAGTGGCGATGATTGCAACCTGGGTCGCCGCGTTGAGCACCCCGCGCAACTGGCCGTGGGTGCCGCGCAGTTCCTGTTCGCGCTCATGCAGCTCCTGGGTGCGCAATTCGACCATGCGCAACGCACGCTGACGCTGACTGACCAGCACATAAAGCAGCGCGCTCAGCAGCAGACTGAGCAATCCGCCCAGCACCACCACGCTGCCAACCGACGAATGGTTGGCCTGCATGAACGCTTCGCTCGGCAGGATATCCACCTGATAGTCGTGATCGGCCATGCGCACCAACCGGGTAGCGGACAGATCGCTCGGCGCCGGTTCATTGGTCGATTCGAACAGCACTTCATGCTGATCGTTGGTAGACAGATCGAGGATGCGAACCGACAGATAGTCATGGAACGCATCCGGCAAACCGTCCGCCAGCAGCTGACGCATGCTTATGACAGCCATCACGTAGCCGTATGATCTGGGCTCGCCTTCGCGCAACACCGGTGCCACCAGCAATACGCCGCGGGCGTAAGCCGGCTCGATACCGACCAGATGCATCGGCTGCGACACTGCCAGACTGCGAAGCTGGTCGGCGCGCTCCAGTGTCGTGCGGCGCAACGGTTGTGCAAGCAGGTCGTACCCCAACGGTGAGCCGAGCCGGCTCTGGGTCTGGCTGTACAACACCACCACGTATTCATCGCGGGCGGAGGCCAGTTGCAGTTCGCCGCGCGCATTGAGTTCGCGCACGCTGAAGGTGCTCAGGCCCTCATCTCGCACGCGCTGCTCGAAGGCGGCACGTTCGGCACCGCTCACCCGCAAGGCAAACGAATAAGCCTGGGTGCGCAGCAATAGAGGATGGGTGTAACCGTCGAACTCGGCGCGGGACACCGATTCGGAGTTGGCGAAGAACCGGCGCAGGCCGTCGAGGCGTTGCTCCTGATCCTGAAAACGCTCTTCGATGCGGCTGTAGCGCTCGTTGGCCAGCAGCTGAAAGCGTTGGCGCAACTGGCTGTGAAACTGATTGAGGGTGCCCCAGGCGAGCAGCCCCGTGAGAATTCCGCCGGCGAGCAATACCAGCACCCCGACCAGCCAGGCCGAGACGTCTTCGCTGATAAAACCCAATATCTTCGGGCGCACGGGGTGCAACGACATAAAAGCCACTCACTACGTCAGCATCTGCGGGAAAAACCCCATCGGCCGTGTGTGAGTTATAGCTATTAGCCACTAATTTGGCTAGCTCTGAACGGATCCAAGAGCCTTTAAAAATCAAGGCTCTGTGGATCCAATTTTGCAGAGCGTCAACGAGCCGTGATTTTCCAGGCGCGGTGGATCTTGCCGTTACGGGCGAAATCCGGGTCGATGGTGCTGGCGGTGATTTCCTCGACCGCGTAGCGCTCGGCCAGGTTGTCTTCAAGCTGGAACTTGCGGAAGTTGTTGGAGAAGTACAACACCCCACCGCTCGCCAGTCGGGCCATGGCCAAGTCGATCAACTGCACCTGGTCACGCTGCACGTCGAAGATGCCTTCCATGCGCTTGGAGTTGGAGAACGTCGGCGGATCGATGAAGATCAGGTCGTATTCGTCGCGGGAATTCTCCAGCCACGCCATTACATCGCCCTGCTCCAGACGGTTCTTGTCGGAGAAGCCGTTGAGCGACAGGTTGCGGCGCGCCCAGTCGAGGTAGGTTTTCGACAAGTCGACGCTGGTGGTGCTGCGCGCGCCGCCCTTGGCCGCGTGCACACTGGCGGTCGCGGTGTAGCAGAACAGGTTGAGGAAGCGCTTGCCGGCGGCCTCTTTCTGGATCCGCATGCGCATTGGCCGGTGGTCGAGGAACAGCCCGGTGTCGAGGTAGTCGGTGAGGTTGACCAGCAACTTCACACCGCCCTCGGTCACTTCATTGAACTTGCCCTGAGCCGCCTGACGCTCGTACTGCTTGGTGCCGCTCTGACGCTCGCGGCGCTTGACCACCACGCGGCTCTTTTCGATGTTCAGCGCCTGCGGGATGGCCGCCAGCGCATCGAACATGCGGATCGAGGCTTTTTCCGGGTCGATCGACTTCGGCGCGGCGTATTCCTGAACGTGCACCCAGTCGTGGTACAGGTCGATGGCCATGGCATATTCCG
Source organism: Pseudomonas sp. B707 (assembly GCF_022496685.1). Lineage (NCBI taxonomy): Bacteria > Pseudomonadati > Pseudomonadota > Gammaproteobacteria > Pseudomonadales > Pseudomonadaceae > Pseudomonas > Pseudomonas sp. B707. The sequence goes on from NZ_WTVE01000029.1 coordinate 170,560, forward strand.
GCATGTCCGCATCGTAGACGCGGTAGCAATCGATGCCTTCGCGCTTGACCCACTTGCTCATGGCCTTGAGGTTCTTCTGCAGGCGGTTGGCAAACATTTGCCCGCCTTCACTCAGGCGCGGTTGCTCGATCACTGGCGCCGGGGCCGGCGTCGGTTTGATCGGATTGCCGTTCTTGTTGAACTTGCGCTCTTGCGGCTCATCCGGCGTCTGATCGTAGGCGGCTTGCTCGCGTTCGGCCTGACGTTGCTCCGGGGTGCGACGCTCGCCGGTGACGAACTGATCCGGCAAGACTTTGATCAACAGCAGCTTGCACGGCAGCGCGCCGTTCCAGAACGAATACTGCTTGTGGCTGCGGATGCCCATGCGCTTGCCCAGGTCCGGCGCGCCGGTGAACACCGCCGCTTCCCAGTTCAGGCAGGCCTGACGCAGACGCTCGCCAAGGTTCTGGTAGAGGTACAACAGGCTGGCTTCATCACCCAGACGCTCGCCGTACGGCGGGTTGCAGATGACCAGGCCTTTCTGGTTCTGGTCCGGACGCGGCTCGAAGGTCGCCACTTCGCCCTGATAGATCTTGATCCACTCGCTCAGGCCGGCGCGTTCGACGTTGTTGCGGCCCGGCTGAATCAGGCGTGGGTCGGCTTCATAACCACGAATCCACAGCGGCGGCTTGGCCAGACCGGCAGCGGCGCGCTCGACCGCTTCTTCATGCAGCTTTTTCCACAGCGCCGGCACGTGGCCGAGCCAGGCGGTGAAGCCCCACTGCTCGCGACGCAGGTTCGGCGCCATGTCGGCGGCGATCATGCCGGCTTCGACCAGGAACGTGCCGACACCGCACATCGGGTCAGCCAGCGCGCCACCTTCGGCGGCGATGCGCGGCCAGCCGGACCGGATCAGGATCGCGGCCGCGAGGTTTTCCTTCAGCGGCGCGGCGCCCTGCTGCAAGCGATAGCCGCGCTGGTGCAGGCTGTGGCCGGAAAGGTCGAGGGACAGAATCGCTTCGCCGCGATCCAGGCGCAGGTGAATGCGCAGATCCGGGTTGAGCTTGTCGATGCTTGGGCGGTCGCCCTGCGGGGTGCGCAGTTTGTCGACGATGGCGTCCTTGACCTTCAGGGCGCCGAAGTGGGTGTTGTCGATGCCCGAACCGTGGCCGCTGAATTCCACGGCCAGGGTGCCGTCGGCCAGCATGTGATCCTGCCAGTCGACGTCGAGTACACCGTGGTACAGGTCTTCGGCGTTTTTCATCGGGAAACGCTTGAGCACCAGCAGCACCCGGTTGGCCAGACGCGACCAGAGGCACAGGCGATAAGCGGTTTCCATGGTCGCCATGCCACGCACGGCGGAGGTGTGTTCGCGGGCCTCTTCAAGGCCAAGCCCGACGGCTTCCTCGATGAGCAGGCCTTCAAGGCCTTTGGGGCAAGTGAGGAAGAGTTCGAAACGGTCGGACATGGTTTTTCCAGAGCCTTTGGCTAATGAACCGGCAACGCATTGCCGATCCGGTTTTCAATCAGGCGCTTTTCTACAAGAGCGCCCGCGTGGCACGAAGGTGTGCCGTTCCATCCCCGCTGCTCGGGTTAAAAGAGCTTAGATGCCGGGACAGATAAAAAAGTTGAAGCAACAAAATGACTCAAAGCAACCCTTCGTCGAATAGTACCCCAGCGTAAACGTGGGTCATTCTCACTAAAGGATTAACCTCATCATCCAGCGCGGGGCCGATCATACCGGGGTTTGGCCAATAGACGCTGGATAAATACGCGGTTACTTATGGCCATAGCATCTTTTTCGTTACGTCCTTATGACAAAACGGTCATTCCATCGATGTGACTCATTGGTTAGAACTGGACACAGGTTGACGTCGCAACGGCGTCAACACCTTGGCTCGCCACGCCGGCAGCGAGCCGCCAACGGCAGAGTTTTTCTGCCAGACCTCAATTGAGGTCGACGCGACAAAAACAGTCAACAAGTGAGGGAAACACCCTATGAGAAGACTTAAGCGTGATCCGTTGGAAAGAGCATTTTTGCGCGGATATCAATATGGCGTTGGTGGCAAATCCCGTGAGCTTTGCCCATTTACTCTACCGTCGGTACGTCAAGCCTGGATCAACGGCTGGCGAGAAGGACGCGGCGACAACTGGGACGGTATGACCGGCACTGCGGGAATCCACAGACTCAACGAACTTCACGCCGTCGGCTGACACAGGGCACTTATTCCGACACGACAATCTGATTTCGTAACAACCTGATCACCATGCACGTCCTTCCCGGACGGCGGGCTACGGCCCAGGGGCTCCTTCGAGGAGCCCTTTTTTGTGCCTGCCTTTTATGTCCGCCGATCAGCGCTTTGCGGCGATCGCGTCCACGGACTCGCGAATCAGCGCCGGGCCCTTATAGATGAAGCCGGAGTAGATTTGCACCAGACTCGCGCCGGCAGCGATCTTCTCGGCCGCATGCTTGCCTTCGGTGATGCCGCCCGCCGCGATGATCGGCAACTTGCCGCCCAGCTCGGACGCCAGCACTTTCACGGTGTGGGTGCTCTTCTCACGCACCGGCGCGCCGGACAGACCGCCCGCCTCGTCACCATGTTCCATGCCTTCGACGCCCACGCGGCTGAGGGTGGTGTTGGTGGCGATCACCGCGTCCATCCCGGTTTCGATCAGCGCCTGGGCGACTTGCGCGGTTTCTTCGTCGGTCATGTCCGGCGCGATCTTGATCGCCAGCGGTACATGCTTGCCGTGGCGCAGGGCCAGTTCGGCGCGGCGCGTGGCCAGGTCCGCCAGCAATTGCTTGAGCGAATCGCCGAATTGCAGGCTGCGCAGGCCCGGAGTGTTCGGCGAGCTGACGTTGACCGTGACGTAACTGGCGTGGGCGTAGACCTTGTCCAGGCAGATCAGGTAGTCGTCTACAGCGCGCTCGACCGGGGTGTCGAAGTTCTTGCCGATGTTGATCCCCAGCACGCCCTTGTATTTGGCCGCCGCCACCCGCGCCAGCAGGTTATCCACACCGAGGTTGTTGAACCCCATGCGATTGATGATCGCCTCGGCTTCCGGCAGACGGAAAATCCGTGGTTTCGGGTTGCCCGGCTGCGGGCGCGGGGTCACGGTGCCGATTTCGACAAACCCGAAACCCAGCTGGGCGAAGCCGTCGATGGCCGCGCCGTTCTTGTCCAGACCGGCCGCCAACCCCACCGGGTTCGGGAACTGCAGGCCCATGACATTCACCGGCAGCGACGCCGGCGCCTTGCACAGCAAGCCGTTGAGGCCCAAACGCCCGCCCGCGCCGATCAGATCCAGCGACAGATCATGGGAGGTTTCCGGGGAAAGTTTGAACAACAGCTGACGGGCCAGGGTGTACATGGGCGGCTATGACTCGGGCGGCGAAAAGAGGCGGCGATTATAGCCGGGCATCGCCCCGCCGCGCGAGGCGCACGGGTAAATCCGTGCGCATGGCATATGCCTTGCACCTTCCTCGGCATCAGCCCGCAGGCCAATGGTGGCGTGCAGGCAAGGACAATGGCGTCGTCTCTCGGTTTTGCGCGGGCAAAGCCTGGGACGACGTTTTTTTTGAGGGTGGCTTTCATGACTCAAACCTCCGCCGGGCCGCTGGCCTGGGTCAACGGCAGCGATGCCCCGGAAAAAAGCGCGATCAATCTGGGCTTCATGGCCCTCAGCGACTGCGCCTCGCTGGTGGTCGCGGCCACTCAGGGCTTCTCCCAGCCTTATGGGCTGACCCTGAACCTCAAGCGCCAGAATTCCTGGGCCAACCTGCGGGACAATCTGGTCAGCGGCGAACTCGATGCTGCCCACAGCCTTTACGGCCTGATCTACGCAGTGCATCTGGGCATCGGCGGCGTTGCGCCGACCGACATGGCGGTGCTGATGGGTCTGAACCAGAACGGCCAGAGCCTCAACCTGTCCCACGGCTTGCAGGGCCTGGGCGTGACCGGTCCTGAAGCGCTGCACCACCATGTGCACCAAACCCGCGCAAAACTGACCTTCGCCCAGACTTTCCCGACCGGCACCCATGCCATGTGGCTGTATTACTGGCTGGCGAGCCAGGGCATTCATCCGTTGCAGGATGTCGACAGCGTGGTGGTGCCGCCGCCGCAAATGGTCGCGCACCTGCAGGCCGGGCGTATTGATGGCCTCTGCGTTGGCGAACCGTGGGCGGCCAGCGCCGTGCAGCAGGATCTCGGTTTCACGCTGGCGACCAGCCAGACCATCTGGCCCGATCACCCGGAAAAAGTCCTCGGCTGCACCCGCGCGTTCGTCGAGCAATACCCCAACACCGCCCGCGCGCTGGTGATGGCGATCCTCGAAGCCAGCCGTTTTATCGAAGAAAACCCGGAAAACCGCCGCAGCACCGCGCAGTTGCTGAGCGCCCCGGAATACCTCGACGCCCCGGTGTCCTGCATCGAACCGCGCTTTCTCGGCGACTACGACGATGGCCTCGGCAATCGCTGGCAGGATCCGCACGCCCTGCGCTTTCACGGCGATGGCGCGGTGAATCTGCCGTATCTGTCGGACGGCATGTGGTTCATGACCCAGTTCCGCCGTTGGGGTTTGCTGCGCGATGACCCGGACTACCTCGCCGTCGCCCGTCAGGTGCAACAACTGGAGATCTATCGCGACGCGGCGACTGCTGTGGGCGTCGCGGCCTGGGGCAAGGACATGCGCAGCAGCCAGTTGATCGACGGCAAAATCTGGGACGGCAGCGACCCGGCCGCCTACGCCCGAAGCTTCAAGCTCCACGCGCTGAGCGACAGCGCGCCCCTTTTCGCCCAACGCTGACAGGAGACCGCGAACATGCTGCGCATTCTGCTGATCAACGACACCGCGAAAAAAGTCGGACGCCTGAAAGCCGCGCTGACCGAGGCCGGTTTCGAGGTGATCGACGAGTCGGGCCTGACCATCGACCTGCCGGCGCGCGTCGAAACGGTGCGTCCGGACGTGATCCTGATCGATACCGAGTCACCGAGCCGCGATGTGATGGAGCAAGTGGTGCTGGTCAGCCGCGACCAGCCACGGCCGATCGTGATGTTCACCGACGAACATGACCCCGGCGTGATGCGTCAGGCGATCAAGTCCGGGGTCAGTGCCTACATCGTCGAAGGCATTCACGCACAGCGCTTGCAGCCGATTCTCGACGTGGCCATGGCCCGCTTCGAGAGCGATCAGGCCTTGCGCGCCCAGCTTCAGGCCCGCGACCAGCAACTGGCCGAGCGCAAACGAATCGAACTGGCCAAGGGCCTGTTGATGAAAATGAAGGACTGCAACGAAGAAGAGGCCTACACCCTGATGCGCCGCCAGGCCATGAGCCGCCAGCAGAAACTGATTCAGGTGGCGGAGCAGATCATTGCCATGAGCGAGTTGCTCGGCTGAAAAGCCCCTCACCCTAACCCTCTCCCGGAGGGAGAGGGAACCGACCGCAGTGTCTTGCGTCATACATCGACCTGAAAAACCCAGTCGATTATGGATTCAAAGCCGATCGTTCACGTCGGCGTATCTCTCGAATATCCCCCGATCAGTCCCCTCTCCCTCCGGGAGAGGGCTAGGGTGAGGGGCTTTTGATTTTGACTTGGCACAAATCTCGCTAAGCAATCCCTACAGGTAACCAACGGCGGTTGCCCCACCTACGACAAAGACGTCGCTCACCTTCTTCGCCCCTTTCGGCGATCCGGGTAGCGGCGTTTTTGCGTTTTGGCCCCACAGCCCGGGGCCGGTGGTGCGGCCGTGGCGGCGCCCCACTGTGCTGGTTCTGACTCCTTCTCGAGATTCTCTACAGCTGAGGTGCGCGATGAATAAAAGCTTCTGGAAATCCGGCCACACCCCGACCCTGTTCGCGGCCTTCCTGTATTTCGACCTGAGCTTCATGGTCTGGTACCTGCTCGGCCCGCTGGCGGTGCAGATTGCCGCCGACCTGCACCTGACCACCCAGCAGCGCGGCCTCGTGGTCGCCACACCGATTCTGGCCGGCGCGGTGCTGCGCTTTGCGATGGGCATGCTCGCCGATCGCCTGTCGCCGAAAACCGCCGGGCTGATCGGCCAGGTGATCGTGATCTGTGCCCTGTTCGGCGCCTGGAAACTGGGCATCCACAGTTATGAACAGGCCCTGCTGCTCGGTTTGTTCCTCGGCATGGCCGGCGCCTCGTTCGCCGTGGCCCTGCCGCTGGCCTCGCAGTGGTATCCGCCGGAGCATCAGGGCAAGGCGATGGGCATCGCCGGGGCCGGCAATTCCGGGACCGTGTTCGCGGCACTGATCGCCCCGGTGCTGGCGGCGGCGTTCGGCTGGAGCAATGTGTTCGGTTTCGCCCTGATTCCGCTGATCCTGACCCTGGTGCTGTTCGCCTGGCTGGCGAAAAACGCGCCGGAGCGGCCGAAAGCCAAGTCCATGGCCGACTACTTCAAGGCCCTGGGCGATCGCGACAGCTGGTGGTTCATGTTTTTCTACAGCGTCACCTTCGGCGGCTTCATCGGCCTGGCCAGCGCCCTGCCCGGCTACTTCAACGATCAATACGGTTTGAGCCCGGTGACCGCCGGTTACTACACCGCGGCCTGCGTGTTCGGTGGCAGCCTGATGCGTCCGCTGGGTGGCGCGCTGGCGGACCGGTTCGGCGGTATCCGCACCCTGCTGGCGATGTACACGGTAGCCGCCGTCTGCATCGCGGCGGTCGGCTTCAACCTGCCAAGTTCCTACGCGGCGCTGGCACTTTTCGTCTGCACCATGCTCGGTCTCGGCGCGGGTAATGGCGCGGTGTTCCAACTGGTACCGCAACGTTTCCGTCGCGAAATCGGCGTGATGACCGGGCTGATCGGCATGGCCGGCGGCATTGGCGGTTTTGCCCTGGCGGCAGGCATGGGCGCGATCAAACAGAGCACCGGCAGCTATCAGCTGGCGCTGTGGTTGTTCGCCAGCCTTGGCGTGCTGGCGTGGTTCGGCCTGCACGGGGTCAAACGTCGCTGGAGAACCACTTGGGGTTCGGCGGCCGTGACCGCTGCCCGGGTCTGAAGCCCGAATGGCTCTGCAACTGAGCTTTGCCGAAGCCAGCGCCACCGGCCCCCGCGCGGAAAATCAGGACGCTTTGCGCCTGGTGACCCCCGCCCCGGCGCTGGCTGCCAGCAAGGGTTTCCTGTTCGCCATCGCCGACGGCGTCAGCCAGTGCGCCGATGGCGGGCTGGCCGCGCGCTCGACCTTGCAGGCGCTGGCACTGGACTATTACTCCACCCCGGAAACCTGGAGCGTGGCCCAGGCCCTCGATCGTCTGCTGCTCGCACAAAACCGCTGGTTGCAGGCCAACGGTGGCGGACAGCCGTTGCTCACCACGGTCAGTGCGCTGGTCATGCGCGGTAAACGCTTCACGCTGGCGCATGTCGGTGATTGCCGGGTCTATCGCTGGCACGCCGAGACCTTGCAGCGGATAAGCGAAGATCACGTCTGGGATCAACCGGGCATGCAGCATGTGCTCAAGCGGGCACTGGGACTGGATCAGCATCTGGTGCTGGATTTTCTCGATGGCGAACTGCGTGACGGCGAATGTTTCGTGCTGCTCAGTGATGGCGTGTGGGCGGCGCTCGGCGATACCGCCATCGCCGGAATCCTGCGCGATCAACCGGATCTGAACAGTGCCGCGCTAACGTTGGTCAACGCCGCGCATCTGGCCGGCAGTCAGGACAACGCCAGCGCGCTGTTGGTGCGAGTGGATGCCGTCGGCGAGGCCAGCCTCGGCGACGCGCTGATCCATTTGCAGCAGTGGCCGCTGCCCCCGCCGCTGAAACCGGGTCAGGACTTTGAAGGCTGGCGGGTTCAAGAGGTTGTAAGTCGCAGCCAGCAATCGTTGCTGTATCGCGTGCTCGATGGTCAGGGCCAGGCGTGGCTGTTGAAGACGTTGCCTGCACAACTGGCAGACGATGCTCAGGCCGGTCAGGCCTTGCTGGCGGAGGAATGGTTCCTCAAACGCGTCGCCGGGCGGCACTTTCCTGAAGTCCATAGCGCTGGTCAGCGTCAGCATTTGTACTACGTGATGCGTGAATATTCGGGGACGACCCTGGCTCAGTTGTTCGGGCAAAGCGGCCCGCTGCCACTGGCTCAGTGGCAGGATCTGGCCGAACGCCTGCTGCGGGCTGTCGGCCTGTTGCATCGACGGCAGATCCTGCACCGCGACATCAAACCGGAAAACCTGCACCTGGGGGACGACGGCGAGTTGCGGCTGCTGGATTTCGGTCTGGCGTATTGCCCCGGTCTGTCGCAGGACGCACCGTCAACCCTGCCCGGAACCCCGAGCTACATCGCACCGGAAGCCTTTCAAAGCGCAGTACCCAGCGCACAACAGGATCTGTATGCGGTGGGCGTGACCTTGTATTTCTTGCTCACCGGGCATTTTCCCTACGGCGAGATCGAAGCCTTCCAGCGCCCGCGTTTCGGGGTGCCGGTGAGTGCCGGGCGTTATCGCCCGGATCTGCCGGAGTGGCTGGCGCAGTGTCTGGAACGCGGTGTGGCGGCCGATCCTTTGCAACGCTATGAAACCGCCGAGGAATGGCTGCTGATTCTGGAGCAAGGTGAGCGCCGCAGCCTGAGTGTGCGCCCTCGTCCCTTGCTGGAACGTGAGCCGTTGAAGGTCTGGCGGACACTGGCGTTACTGGCACTGCTGGGCAATCTGGTCCTGCTGTTCCTGTTGTTTCATGGCTGATGTGGCGCTCCATTAACGGGCGTGCCGCTTCCATTCAGTGCAAAAACCACATCGAACATCTGGCCATTTCCAGCATTACCCCAGTGAAATCGCGGCTCAGCGCAACTTGGCACAACCACTGCATTAACGTTTCCAACTGACATAAAGCCCGACCTTCAACGACGAAGGCCAGGCTTCCCGAGAGAACGGGACAAGGACAAAGGCGTCCTCGCTAGGTAACTGGCGGGACGCCTTTTTTGTTTGCGCCATTTTTGTCGAGCAAGGCCTGACTGCCCACAAGAGGCAAGCCCGATGCTCCCGGAGAACCTGATGAAAAAACTCAAACTGGTGATGATCGGCAATGGCATGGCCGGGGTCCGCACCCTGGAAGAACTGCTCAAGCTGAGCAACGAGCTGTACGACATCACGGTCTTCGGCGCCGAACCGCACACCAACTACAACCGCATCCTGTTGTCGCCGGTACTGGCCGGCGAACAAACCTTCGAAGAAATCGTGCTCAACGACCTCGACTGGTACCTGGAAAACAACATCAAACTGCTGCTCAACCGCAAAGTGGTGGAGATCGACCGGGTCAAACGCCGGGTGATCGCCGAGGACGGCACCGAGGCCGAGTACGACCGCTTGCTGATCGCCACCGGCTCGACCCCGTTCATCCTGCCGATCCCCGGCAACACCTTGCAGGGTGTGATCGGCTACCGCGACATCGCCGACACCCAGGCCATGATCGACACCGCAAAAACTCACAAGCACGCCGTGGTGATCGGCGGCGGCCTGCTCGGCCTCGAGGCCGCCAACGGCCTGATGCTGCGCGGCATGCACGTCACCGTGGTGCACCTCGGTGAGTGGCTGCTGGAGCGGCAACTGGACAAGACCAGCGGCCAACTCCTGCAAACCGCCCTCGAATCCCGTGGCCTGCACTTTCGCCTGTGCGAACAGACCCAGGCCCTGCATGACGCCGGCAATGGTCGCGTCGGCTCGGTGCAATTCAAGAACGGCGACATCATCCCCGCCGATCTGGTGGTCATGGCCGCCGGGATCCGCCCCAATACCGAACTGGCGGAAAAGGCCGGTATCCCGTGCAATCGCGGGATTCTGGTCAACGACACCCTGCAAACCTACGACCCGCGCATCTATGCCATCGGCGAATGCGCCAGCCACCGTGGCATCGCCTACGGCCTGGTGGCGCCGTTGTTCGAACAGGCCAAGGTCTGCGCCAATCACCTGGCGCAACTGGGTTTCGCCCGTTATCAGGGCTCGGTGACGTCGACCAAATTGAAAGTCACCGGCATCGACCTGTTTTCCGCCGGCGACTTCATGGGCGGCGAAGGCACCGAGACCATCACCCTCTCCGACCCGATCGGCGGGGTGTACAAAAAACTGGTGATCAAGGATGACGTGCTGGTCGGCGCCTGTCTGTACGGCGATACGGCAGATGGCGGTTGGTATTTCCGGCAGATTCGTGAGAATCACGCCATTGGTGAGATCCGCGATCACCTCATGTTCGGAGAAAACGCACTTGGCGATGTAGGACATCAGGGCCAGGACAAAGCCATGAGCATGGCCGACAACGCCGAGGTCTGCGGCTGTAACGGCGTGTGCAAGGGCACCATCGTCAAGGCCATTCAGGAACACGGACTGTTCAGCGTCGACGAGGTGAAAAAACACACCAAGGCCGCCAGCTCCTGCGGCTCCTGCGCCGGGCTGGTCGAGCAGATCCTGATCAACACCGTTGGCGGTGCAGCCGACGTCAAACCGAAAAGCGAAAAAGCCATCTGCGGTTGCAGCGACCTCAATCACGGCCAGATTCGCCAGGCCATTCGCGAACAGCATCTGCTGACCATCGCCGGCACCATGAGTTACCTCAACTGGCGCACCCCGAACGGCTGCGCCACCTGCCGCCCGGCCCTCAACTACTACTTGATTTCCACCTGGCCCGGCGAAGCCAAGGACGATCCGCAGTCGCGCCTGATCAACGAACGGGCCCACGCCAACATTCAGAAGGACGGCACTTATTCGGTGGTGCCACGGATGTGGGGCGGCGTGACCAACCCGTCGGAACTGCGGCGTATCGCCGACGTGGCGGACAAATATCAGGTGCCGATGGTCAAGGTCACCGGCGGCCAGCGCATCGACCTGCTGGGGATCAAGAAACAGGATCTGCCCGGTGTGTGGAAAGACCTCGACATGCCGTCCGGCCACGCCTACGGCAAATCGATCCGCACCGTGAAAACCTGCGTCGGCAGCGAGTTCTGCCGCTTCGGCACGCAGAATTCGACCCAGTTGGGCATCGACCTCGAGCACGATCTGTTCAACATGTGGTCGCCGCACAAAGTGAAACTGGCGGTCTCCGGATGCCCACGCAACTGTTCGGAAGCGGGGATCAAGGACGTAGGAATCATCGGCGTCGATTCCGGCTGGGAGATGTACATCGGCGGCAACGGCGGGATCAAGACCGAAGTCGCCGAGTTCTTCGTCAAGCTCAAGACCGCCGAGGAGGTGCGCGAGTACAACGGCGCGTTCCTGCAGTTGTACCGTGAGGAAGCCTTCTACCTCGAACGTACCGTGCACTACCTGCAACGGGTCGGCATGGAGCACATCAAAAAAGCCGTGCTGGAAGATCCCGAACGCCGCAAGGCCCTGAACGAGCGCCTGCAATTCTCCCTGTCGTTCGAACAGGATCCGTGGAAAGAGCGCCTCGCCCAGCCACAACTGAAGAAAGAATTCGACGTGATCCCCGTGAAAAACCTGGAGGTGCCGGCATGAACTGGCTCGATATCTGTGCCCTGGAAGAGATCAATGCCCTCGGTTCGCGGATCATTGCCGGGCCCAAAGGTGACATTGCGATCTTTCGCACAAGCGACGACGAAGTTTTCGCACTCGATGACCGCTGCCCGCACAAGGGCGGCCCATTGTCCCAAGGCCTGATCTACGGCAAACGTGTCGCCTGCCCGCTGCACAACTGGCAGATCGACCTGCAATCCGGCGAAGCCCAGGCACCGGACGTCGGTTGCGCTCACCATCACCCGGCCCGGGTCGAGAACGGCCGTGTGCAACTGGCCCTGCGGGACGCCGTCTGATGAACCGCCAGACGACCGCCTCGACCTGCTGCTATTGCGGGGTCGGCTGCGGCGTGCTGATCGAGCATGACGGCGAGCGCATTCTCGGCGTCAGCGGCGATCCGGCGCATCCGGCCAACTTCGGCAAACTGTGCAGCAAAGGCTCGACCCTGCACCTGACCGGTGATTTGGCAGCACGGGCGTTGTACCCGGAATTGCGCCTGGGCAAAGGCCTGGCGCGCAGTCGCTGCGACTGGAACACCGCGCTGGATCACGCCACCAACGTGTTCGCCGACACCATCGCCGAACATGGCCCGGACAGCGTGGCGTTCTACATCTCCGGGCAGTTGCTGACCGAGGATTACTACGCCTTCAACAAACTGGCGCGGGCGCTGGTCGGGACCAATAACATCGACAGCAATTCGCGGCTGTGCATGTCTTCGGCGGTGGTCGGCTACAAACGCAGCCTCGGCGCCGACGCACCACCGTGCAGCTACGAAGACCTGGAGTTGAGCGATTGCGTGGTGATCGTCGGCAGTAACATGGCCTACGCCCACCCGGTACTCTTTCGCCGCCTCGGAGAAGCCAAATCCCACCGCCCGCAGATGAAAGTCGTCGTTATTGATCCACGGCGCACCGACACCTGCGATCTGGCGGACCTGCATCTGGCGATTCTGCCGGGCACCGATGTCGCGTTGTTCCATGGGATTTTGCATCTGCTGTTGTGGGAAGACTGGATCGACCGCGACTTCATCAAGGCGCACACCGACGGGCTCGCCGAGCTGAAAAGCCTGGTACGCGATTACACGCCGGCCATGGTGTCGCAGTTGTGCGGAATCAGCGTCGAGCAGTTGCAGCAATGTGCGGAATGGATCGGCACCGCGCCGAGTTTTCTGTCGCTGTGGTGCATGGGCCTGAACCAGTCAACCGCCGGCAGCGCGAAGAACAGCGCGCTGATCAATCTGCACCTGGCCACCGGACAAATCGGCCGGCCGGGTGCAGGACCTTTTTCCCTGACCGGTCAGCCAAATGCCATGGGCGGACGGGAAACCGGCAGCCTTTCCAACTTGTTGCCAGGTCACCGTGAAGTCGCCAATCCGGAGCATCGCGCCGAAGTGGCGGCGTATTGGGGTGTGGATAAGCTGCCGGAAAACACCGGTCTCAGTGCCATCGAACTGTTTGAACAGGTGCGCAACGGCAAGATCAAGGCGTTGTGGATTGCCTGCACCAACCCCGCACAATCGATGCCTGACCAGAACTCTGTACGTGCAGCGTTGGAAGCTTGTCCGTTCGTGGTGTTGCAGGAGGCGTTTCGCACCACCGAAACCGCGGCGTTTGCCGATCTGCTGTTGCCGGCGGCCAGTTGGGGCGAGAAGGAAGGTTCGGTGACCAACTCCGAACGGCGGATTTCCCACGTCCGCCAGGCCATTGCTGCACCGGGTGAAGCGCGTCCGGACTGGGCGATCACGGTGGATTTCGCACAACGCCTGGAGAAACGTCTGCGCCCGCAGCAGTCTGGCCTGTTTGCCTTCGAGCAACCGGCACAGTTGTTTGATGAGTACAAACAACTGACCCGGGGTCGCGATCTGGATTTGTCCGGGATCAGCCATGGGTTGATTGATGAGCTTGGGCCACAACAATGGCCCTTCCCCGCTGGCGCCCGCCAAGGCACAGCCCGGCTGTATGTCGATGGGATCTTTCCTACGCCGAACGGGCGCGCGCAGTTCGTTGCCGATCCCTATCGCGCCGCCAAGGAACAACGCGACGCACGCTTTCCCCTGACCCTGATCACCGGCCGCCTGCGTGATCAATGGCACGGTATGAGCCGCACCGGTACGGCGGCGCAGTTGTTCGGCCATGTCAGCGAAGCGGTGTTGAGCCTGCACCCGGACGAGGTGCGCCGCCACCGCTTGCAGCCGGGGGATCTGGTGAATCTGAAAAGTCGTCGGGGCGCGGTGATTGTGGCGGTTGCCAGCGATGACAGCGTGCGTCCGGGTCAGGCGTTCCTGCCGATGCACTGGGGCGATCGTTTCCTCAAGGGCGGCGTGAACAGCCTGACCCTGCCCGCCTTCGATCCTTTGTCGAAACAGCCGGAACTCAAGCACAGCGGTGTACGGCTGGAACCGGTGAATCTGCCCTGGCAACTGTTCGCACTGATCGAGGGCGATGTTCAACGGCATTTCGAGGCGCTTCGACCGCTCTGTGAGGCGTTTTCCTACGCAAGTCTCAGCCTTGTCGGACGTGAACGGCCTGCGCTGCTGATACGCGCAGCCAGCGCCGCCGCACCCGATCCGCAATTGCTGCGTGAAATCGACCAGTGCCTGGCCCTGATTGAGGGGCCGGTGCTGGCTTATGACGATCCTCGCCGCGCCATCGGCAAGCGGGTACGCATCGAAAACGGACGAATCACCGCGATCCGTCTGGCCGGTGAAACCCTCGCTCAGCACTGGTTGCAAGGCCTGTGGCTGGAGGGGCGCGCCGACGAACAACTGCGGCGCTGGCTGCTGGCACCGATGAGTGCACCGCCGGGCAATGCCGGCGCGCAGGTTGTGGCGGACAAAACCTTGTGCAACTGCAAGAACGTCAGCCACAGCGCGGTCTGCGCCGGCATTCGTGAAGGTCTGGATCTGCAGGGTTTGAAAAATACATTGGGGTGCGGAACGCAATGCGGTTCCTGCGTCCCGGAAATCAAGCGCTTGCTGGCCGCCGACGTGCGTCTGGTCGCCGTCATCTGAAGAGGAAAACACCATGAACGCGAAAGTCTGGCTGGTGGGCGCGGGCCCCGGTGATCCTGAACTGCTGACGCTCAAAGCGTTGCGTGCCTTGCGCGAAGCCGAGGTGGTGCTGATCGACGATCTGGTCAATGAGGCGGTGCTTGAGCACTGCCCTGCTGCGCGAATCATCGCGGTCGGCAAACGCGGCGGCTGCCGCTCGACGCCCCAGGCGTTCATCCATCGGCTAATGCTGCGTTATGCCCGTCAGGGTAAATGCGTAGTACGGCTCAAGGGCGGCGATCCATGCATTTTCGGGCGTGGGGGTGAGGAAGCGCAGTGGTTGCGCGAGCGCGGGGTCGAGGTGGAGCTGGTCAATGGCATCACCGCCGGACTGGCCGGCGCGACCCAGTGTGATATTCCGCTGACGTTACGCGGCGTGGCCCGGGGCGTGACGCTGGTCACGGCTCATACCCAGGACGACAGTCAGTTGAACTGGCGGGCGCTGGCGCAAGGCGGGACGACGCTGGTGATTTACATGGGAGTGGCGAAGCTCGGCGAGATTCGCGAGCAACTGCTGGCGGGCGGTATGGCAGCGAATACGCCGGTGGCGATGATCGAGAATGCCTCGTTGCCAGAGCAGCGCGAATGTCGCAGCAAGCTGACAGCCATGGAAGACGATGCCCTTGGTTTCCAGCTCAAGAGTCCTGCGATTCTGGTCATAGGTGCCGTCGCCGCGGCTGTGACCCAGTTCGACTCGATTAGCTGGCCAGCTGATCGCCTGGCCTGACAATCCCGGTTTCACCAAATCGCAGGCAAAGAAAAGCCCGGCCTAAGCCGGGCTTTTCTCGGAGCGGCAGCTAATTACTTAGCTTGAGCTTCAACCTGCGCTTCTACGCGACGGTTAACAGCACGGCCAGCTTCAGTTTTGTTGTCAGCAACTGGACGGGTTTCGCCGTAGCCAACAGAGTCAACGCGGGACGATTCAACACCGTACTGGTTGGTCAGAACTTGCTTAACGGCGTTTGCACGACGCTCGGACAGTTTCTGGTTGTAAGCGTCAGGACCGACGGAGTCAGTGTGACCTTCAACAGTGGTGCGAGTCGATGGGTACTGCTTCATGAAGTCAGCCAGGTTTTTGATGTCGCCGTAGCTGTTTGGCTTAACAACCGACTTGTCGAAGTCAAACTTCACGTCCAGCTCAACACGAACAACTTCAGCAACTGCTGGGCAGCCATCAGCGTCAACAGTTACGTTGGCTGGGGTGTCCGGGCACTTGTCAACGTTGTCGCAAACGCCGTCGTTGTCGCTGTCGGAGCAGACTTCAGCCGGAGCTGGAACTGGAGCAGCAGCTGGCTTGGAGCCGCCACCGAAGTTCACACCGATACCGACGCTAGGAGCCCACTCGGTGTCGCCCTGGTCGATGTTGTATTGAGCTTCAACGCCAGCACGGGCGTAGAAGTTCTCGGTGAAGTACAGCTTGGCACCGCCGCCAACGTTGGCGAAGGTAGAGCGGTTACGACCGCCAGTGCCGTTCTGACCGATGCTCTGATCGGAGAAACCAGCCGAGACGTATGGACGCAGCATGTCGCCTGGGTTGTTGAAGTGGTACAGAGCATCCAGAGCGGTGTTGGCGCCCTTGATGTTACGACCGTCGTCGGAACGCACGTTGTGCACTTCGTCGTAGCCCAGACGCAGTTCAACGTCGTCGGTCAGGAAGTAACCGACCGAGCCGCCGAACAGGTTGCCGTTGTTCTTGAAGTTACGAGCGCTGTCGAATTGTTCTTTCTTTGCGAAGCCTTCGATTTCAACTGCGCCTTGGCCTTGTGCCAGAGCGCCGAAAGAAGTGGCGGCAATCAAAGAACCAATGGCCAAGCCCAAGGTGTTTTTCAGTTTCATCCGTTAAATCCCCATCTGGTGATTGTGAAGCAGTCCCGCAAACCGGGGGACAACTCGGCGGCAAGTCTATCAGAACTTGCCTACACGTAAGAGATATTTGCGCCGAACTAAGTTTCAGCAATGCCTGCAAATTTCTCACGCAATTTATCAAGAGCGCGTTTGTAACGCATTTTTGTCGCACTCAAACCCATGTGCATGATGTCTGCGATCTCCTGGAACTCCAGCTCTGCGACAAATCGTAGCACCAGAATTTCCCGGTCAATCGGGTTCACATACACCAGCCAGCGATCCAGTCCGCCCTTCTCCTCGGGTTTCGGCGCCTTTTCTTCGGACGCTTCCTCGAGGGGGTCAAGACTCAGTGCGTCCATCAAGCGACGCTTTCGCCGTTCCTTCCGATACTGTGTGATGCATTCGTTGTACGTGATGCTATATAGCCATGTCTTGAACTTCGATTTCCCCTCGAAGTTCTTCAGGCCGTACAGCACCTTCAACATCACCTCCTGACAGACATCGTCCGCGTCGCGATCGTTCCCGAGATATCGCGCACAAACGTTAAATAATGTCCGCTGGTAACGCCGCATCAATTCTTCATACGCGCGCGTCACGTGAAAAAGCTCGGTATGCGAGCGCGCGACCAACTCCTCATCAGAGAGCTCGCGGGGGTCGTAGCGCGTGGATAGCGTTTGGGCTTTATTCAAAACAAGTCGTGCCGACAGTCAGGTCAATGTCCACCGCAGCCAGCGACAGCTGGCATTTTGCGGCGGCATACATTAGCAGGGTTTGCCGGGTTAGCGGCTACTCACATGCTGCTCCAGCAGGATCCGATTGGAGAGAGAGACTAGCTCACCCTCATCGGTCAGCAATGTGGTCTTAACCGTGCCGATCTCTTCGATCTGGCCTTCGACCTCGCCAATACGCACTTGTTGCCCAACCTGATACAACTCACGCACATAGATTCCCGCAAGAATCTGACCGGCAATTTCCCGGCTTCCCAAACCCATGGCCAGCGCAACCGCCAGACCAACGGTAATCAATACGATAACGATCACATGGTTCAGCAGGTCGGTCTTGACCTCCAGCTGACTGATCGCGACCGAAATGCTGATGATGATCACCAGGCCCTGGGCAATTCGCCCAAGTCCTGAAGCGTAGTCCAGGCCTACGCCTTCTGCCGCCCCGCGAACCAGGCCATTGGCCAGTTGCGCAAGAAGGACACCCACCAGCAACACCAGCGCCGCGCCGAACACTTTTGGCAAATACAGCGCGAGCATGTCAAGCGTAGCTGAAACTCGCTCAAGTCCAAGGGATTCTGCTGCCGAAACAAGAAAAATCAGCAGAACGAACCAATAGACGATTTTGCCGATCAACGTCGAGATCGGCACTTGCAGCCCCGCGCGGGACATCAGCTTTGTCAGGCCGGTGCCACCCATCAGCCGATCGAGCCCCAGTTTGGCCAGCAATTTGGACAGCAAGGTGTCCAGCAGCTTGGCCACGACAAAACCCAACAGCAGCACAACCAGTGCGCCGAACAGGTTCGGAATGAAGTTAGCGACTTTGGTCCACAACGCAGTCATTGCAGTGACGAGGCTCTGAGTCCAGAGATCAAGTTCCATATTCAATCAGCCTTATCAGCAGTGCGAGCGGTAGGTTTACGGAGACGGGAGACCGGCGCGACATGGGCCGAGCCGTTATTCAGGGCGATCATCAGCGCGGGCAGCCAGCGGCCCAGCAGGCTGAACAGATCGCCGGCGCCAACCTGGCGGTTGGCGGTTTTGAGTACGCGGCCCAGGCAGGCATCGTCGTCGCGACCGGACGGCGAGGCGTTGAGCATGTCGCGCAAAGACTGTTCAAACGGATCGTGCATACGCACCTCTCGTGATGTCTGTGAAAGACGCGGGCAAATTTGGTCGGGTCACATGGCGCATCTTCATACCCAGCGCAAACGGCGAAACAACCACCATTGTCCGAACGCCAGGGCGAGCACCGTCAGACAGGCGATCAGGAAACCATAAGGGCTGCTCGAGAACGGAATGCCGCCGACATTGATGCCCAGCAGACCGGTAATAAAACTCATCGGCAAAAAGATGCAGGTGATGATCCCGAAGCGGTACATCGTGCGATTCATGTGCACGCTCAAGCGCCGGTCTTCAGCCTCCAGCACAAGCCCCACGCGCTCTCGGGTCAATTCGAGCTCTTCGAGATAACGGGTCAGGCTGTTGTTCAATTCGTTCCAGTAGTCGGCATCGTCATCGACGAACCACGGCAGTTTTATCCGCGTCAGCTGTCCGAAAATATCCCGCTGCGGTGCCAGAAAACGCTTCAGCCCGGCAGCCCGGCGACGGATGTGCAAAATGGCACCATGCTCGGGGGTATACCGTTCGTCGGCATCCAGTTTTTCTTCCTCTTCATCGACCACTTCGGAGAGGCAAGTCACCAGATCCTGCACCTTGTTGGTGAGGAATTGCGCCAGATAGAGCATCAGTTCGGACGAGGTTTTCGGCCCCTTGCCCTCGCCCAGCATCACCAGCAACTCATCGGTGGCGCGCAATGGACGCAAACGCAGGGAAATCACCCGCTGGGCCGAAGCGAAAATCCGCACCGACACCATGTCTTCCGGCTCGGCACCCGGGTTGAGGTTGACCCCGCGCAAAAACAACAGCAGCTCGGAATCCGGCAGCGGCAACAGGCGTGGTCGGGTGTTTTCTTCCAGCAGCAGATCGCAGGTGAACTCGTTGAGCCCACTGGATTTGCGCAGCCAGGTCTGGGTCTGCGGGTGACTGCGATCCCAATGCAGCCACAAGCTTTCATGAGCCTGCAGCTGCAGATCGTCGAGATCAGTTCGGGCTATCGAACGCGCACCGCCTTTACCGTCCAGCACCAGGGCATGCACCAGCCCCCATTGCGCGTTTTCTTCCTCGAACATCCTCACCCCTGTGGTTACCGCGATTTATTCAGGCATTTTCAGCGGACTTGGCGAGATGATCACGCCATTGTTGTCCGCATAGATGTACTGGCCGGGATGGAAAGTGACACCCGCAAACGTCACCGGCACGTTGAGGTCGCCGATACCGCGCTTGTCGGTTTTCATCGGGTGGCTGGCCAGGGCCTGCACGCCAAGATCGGTCTGGGCGATGACGTCCACATCACGAATGCAGCCGTAGATGACCAGCCCTTCCCAACCGTTTTTCGAGGCTTTCTCGGCGAGCATGTCGCCCAGCAGCGCACGGCGCAGGGAACCGCCACCGTCCACCACCAGCACCTTGCCATTACCCTTGAGCTCGACCTGTTCCTTGACCAGCGAGTTGTCTTCGAAGCACTTGATGGTCACGATCTCGCCGCCGAACGAATCACGGCCGCCGAAATTGCTGAACATCGGGTCCAGCACCTGAACCAGCTCCGGATAGGCGTCGCACAGGTCAGGCGTAAGGTAATGGTTCATCGAATAACTCCTGTAACAAGGAAGACGATCAAGGATGTCGCACTCTTTTGAAACGAGTCCCGGCGGTCGTTGTTTACCTTAGCCCATGTCATGGTCGCTGAACGAACCTGAACACAAGCTGAAACGTAATAGCGAAACAGTCACTAAATATGACCAGAACCGTCCAATGCGTCATATCTTAGCCGCAAGCCGACTCGAACGAAATGCCCTTTTCAGGGCGCCGCGTTCAGACCGCTGCCGCCAGATCCGGCTTCTCGCCAAG
Organism: Pseudomonas sp. B707; assembly: GCF_022496685.1. Lineage (NCBI taxonomy): Bacteria > Pseudomonadati > Pseudomonadota > Gammaproteobacteria > Pseudomonadales > Pseudomonadaceae > Pseudomonas > Pseudomonas sp. B707. The sequence continues at coordinate 190,608 of NZ_WTVE01000029.1, forward strand.
CAATGGCGTGTGCTGATCCGCCAGCCAACGCGCCACCAGCGGCCAGACCTCAGCCTGCGCTGCCTTGCTGACCAGCATCTCGACATGCCCGAACTGATCGTTGAAACCCTGTTCACGGCCCAGGTTGATGAACTGCTTGTGCTCGGAGCCGATCTGTTCGAACAGTTTCTGGCACGCCCAGGCCGGATCCTGATGATCGCCCGCCGCGCTCACTGCCAGCACCGGCACCTGCACATCGGCAAGGCCTGCCCACCAATCCTTGTCCTTGTCGCCGAAACGGCCGAACAGTCCATACCAGCGCATGCTTTCCAGCGCCAGGCCGATCGGCTCGTCCTCGGGGCCGCGCTTGAGCCGCGAGCCAGACAACTGGGCAAAACGCTTGAGAATGAAGCGCCCGCTCCACTCCACCGGCGGAATTTTCAGCGGCCAGTACGTGCGGCTGACCTGGGTGCCGAAAAACGCCGCCGACGCCACCGCCGGCTCACCGAGGTATTCGCCGCCCAGCGCGGCCGCCAACGTGATGCCACCCAGCGAGTGGCCGATCCAGTGCGGAATCTGCCCGCTCTGCTCCCGGACGAACGCGGCGATGGCCGGCAGATCGTAACGGGCATAGTCGGCGACGCGGTTGCGGCGGTAGTCCTCGTTGCGCTGGGACAGACCGTGACCGCGCATTTCCGGGATCCACACATCGAAGCCCAGCCGCGTCAGATACGCGCCCAGGCCCAGGCCCTTCGGCGAAAACCAGAAGCGCCGGTTGGAGAAACTGCCGTGCAGCAAGATCACCGGCACGCCGCGCGACGCCGGCTCATCCGCCATGCCGAGACGGGTCACCGCGATTTCCACGGACCAGTCAGGGCTGTTGCCCGGTTTCAAACGGTAAACGTCTTCGCTCAGATCACCGCGTCGTTCGGCGCTGATCAGGGCGACAGGAAATAGGTTGCTGCTGCTTTGCATAATGCTCTTGCACAAAAAAGGGCGGCATCCGGAGAGCTCGCCCTACTTCAATCTTAAAGCCCCGACCCGGTTCAACGGGTCGGAGCTTCATTCACGGCTTATTCCGCCGCCTGGCCTTCGGCAAGGAAGAACCAGGTTTCCAGCACGGTGTCCGGGTTCAGCGACACGCTTTCGATGCCCTGCTCCATCAGCCACTTGGCCAGGTCAGGGTGGTCCGAAGGACCCTGACCGCAGATGCCGATGTACTTGCCGGCCTTGTTGCACGCAGCAATCGCGTTGGCCAACAGCTTCTTAACCGCCGGATTACGCTCGTCGAACAGGTGCGCAATGATCCCGGAGTCACGGTCCAGACCCAGTGTCAGCTGAGTCAGGTCGTTGGAGCCGATCGAGAAACCGTCGAAGAATTCGAGGAACTCTTCAGCCAGGATCGCGTTGGATGGCAGTTCGCACATCATGATCACGCGCAGACCGTTGTCGCCACGCTTGAGGCCATTCTCGGCCAGCAGATCCACCACCTGGCTGGCTTCGCCAAGGGTACGGACGAACGGCACCATGATTTCGACGTTGGTCAGGCCCATCTCGTTGCGCACGCGTTTCAGCGCACGGCACTCGAGTTCGAAGCAGTCGCGGAACGATTCGCTGATGTAACGCGACGCGCCACGGAAGCCCAGCATCGGGTTTTCTTCTTCCGGCTCGTAGAGTTTGCCGCCGATCAGGTTGGCGTATTCGTTGGACTTGAAGTCCGACAGACGCACGATGACCTTCTTCGGTGCGAACGCAGCGGCCAGGGTGCTGATGCCTTCAACCAGCTTCTCGACATAGAAGCCGACCGGATCGTCGTAACCGGCGATGCGCTTGTCGACGCTTTCCTTGATGTCCTGTGGCAGGCCGTCGTAGTTCAACAGCGCTTTCGGGTGCACGCCGATCATGCGGTTAATGATGAATTCCAGACGGGCCAGGCCCACACCGGCGTTCGGCAGTTGCGCGAAGTCGAAGGCGCGGTCCGGGTTGCCGACGTTCATCATGATCTTGAACGGCAGCTCCGGCATGGCGTCGACGGAGTTCTTCTTGATGTCGAAACCCAGTTCGCCTTCGAAGATGTAACCGGTGTCGCCTTCGGCACAGGACACGGTCACGCCCTGGCCATCCTTCAGCAGTTGGGTGGCGTTGCCGCAACCGACAACAGCAGGAATACCCAGCTCACGAGCAATGATCGCCGCGTGGCAGGTACGGCCGCCACGGTTGGTGACGATGGCGCTGGCGCGCTTCATGACCGGTTCCCAGTCCGGGTCGGTCATGTCGGAGACCAGTACGTCGCCCGGCTGAACCTTGTCCATCTCGGAGACGTCCTTGATGATCCGCACCTTGCCGGCGCCGATGCGCTGGCCAATGGCACGGCCTTCCACCAGCACGGTGCCGGTTTCTTTCAACAGGTAACGTTCCATGACGTTGGCCTGGGTGCGGCTCTTCACGGTTTCCGGACGGGCCTGCACGATGTACAGCTTGCCGTCGTCACCGTCTTTGGCCCACTCGATGTCCATCGGGCAGCCATAGTGCTTCTCGATGATCATCGCCTGCTTGGCCAGCTCGCTGACTTCAGCGTCGGTCAGGCAGAAACGCGCGCGTTCGGCCTTGTCGACATCAACGGTTTTCACGGAACGACCGGCCTTGGCCTCGTCGCCGTAGATCATCTTGATGGCCTTGCTGCCCAGGTTGCGACGCAGGATCGCCGGGCGACCGGCTGCCAGCGTGCCCTTGTGGACGTAGAATTCGTCCGGGTTCACCGCGCCTTGTACAACGGTTTCGCCCAGGCCGTAGGCGCCGGTGATGAACACCACGTCACGGAAGCCGGATTCGGTATCGAGGGTGAACATCACACCGGCGGTGCCGGTTTCCGAACGCACCATGCGCTGCACGCCGGCCGACAGGGCGACCAGCTTGTGGTCGAAGCCCTGGTGCACGCGGTAGGAAATGGCACGATCGTTGAACAGGGAAGCGAACACTTCCTTGGCCGCGCGGATGACGTTTTCCACGCCACGGATGTTCAGGAAGGTTTCCTGCTGACCGGCGAACGAAGCGTCCGGCAAGTCTTCGGCGGTGGCGGAGGAACGCACGGCCACGGCCACGTCAGGATTGCCGGCCGACAGCGCGGCGAACGCGGTGCGGATCTCGGTGTTCAGTTTTTCAGGGAATTCGGCTTCCATGATCCATTGGCGGATCTGAGCGCCGGTCTTGGCCAGGGCATTGACGTCATCGACGTCCAGCGCATCGAGGGCCTTGTGGATCTGATCGTTCAGACCGCTCAGTTCCAAGAAGTCGCGATAGGCTTGCGCCGTGGTGGCGAAGCCGCCGGGGACCGAAACACCGGCACCGGCCAGGTTACTGATCATCTCGCCCAGGGATGCGTTCTTGCCCCCCACATGCTCAACATCGTGTTTGCCGAGCTTATCGAGGGAAACTACGTACTCTACCAAGGTGATCTCTCCACTAACTGTGTTGGAAAAGCTCAGAAACCGGCGGCTCGGGGGAGCGTTGGCCGGCTGTATGGCCTGGACCTGGAAAATAAGTGAGAATGCGGGCCAATGGCGGCCGGCAAATCGCGCCTATCATATCCAGAAATACTCATTAGCTTAAGGCCCAAGGTGCAAATGAAACGATCTGCTTTCTTTATCTCCGATGGCACCGGCATCACCGCCGAAACCCTGGGTCAAAGCCTTCTGGCGCAGTTCGAAAACATTACCTTCAGCAAATTCACGCGGCCGTACATCGACAGCGTTGAAAAAGCGCGGGCCATGGTACAACAAATCAACAAAGCCGCTGAAACCGACGGTTTCCGGCCGATCATCTTCGACACCATCGTCAATCAGGACATTCGTGAGATTCTCGCAACCTCCAATGGTTTCATGATCGACATCTTCTCGACGTTCCTCGCCCCGCTCGAGCAGGAACTGACCGAGCATTCCTCCTACACCGTCGGCAAGTCCCACTCCATCGGTCACAACTCCAATTACATGGAGCGGATCGAGGCGGTGAACTTCGCCCTCGACAACGACGATGGCGCCCGCACCCACTATTACGACAAGGCCGACCTGATACTAGTGGGCGTGTCGCGTTGTGGTAAGACGCCGACGTGCCTGTACATGGCGATGCAGTTCGGCATCCGCGCGGCCAACTACCCGCTGACCGAAGACGACATGGAACGCCTGCAACTGCCGGCCGCCCTGCGCGCCCACCAGCACAAGCTGTTCGGCCTGACCATCGACCCGGACCGCCTCACCGCGATCCGCAACGAACGCAAGCCCAACAGCCGCTATTCGAGCTACGCCCAGTGCGAGTTCGAAGTGCGCGAGGTGGAAAACCTGTTCCGCCGCGAGAACATCCCGAACATCAACTCCACGCATTTCTCGGTAGAAGAAATTTCCGCGAAGATCCTCGTGGAAAAAGGCGTGGAGCGGCGCTTCAAATAACAAACAAATCGACAAACCGGTTCACCGGCGTGGTTTCAAGCCGCGCCTGATCCTTGCACAGCACAAGAATCTCCCCGCTGCGCTGCCCGGTGAAACGGGTGGCCAGATTTGCCCTGAACTTGTCCTCCAGCAATGGAATGCCCTCGGCGCGACGCCGGCGATGGCCAATCGGGTATTCCACCACCACGTTCTCCGTGCTCGAACCGTCCTTGAAAAACACCTGCACCGCGTTGGCAATCGAGCGTTTGTCGGCCTCTAGGTATTCACGGGTGAAGCGCGGGTCCTCGACGATGACCATTTTCTCGCGCAGCACATCGATGACCGGATGGGCCTTGTGGAAATCGTCTTCGTACTGCTCGGCCACCAGATTGCCGAACGCCAGCGGCACGGCGGTCATGTACTGGAGGCAGTGATCGCGGTCGGCGGCATTGGCCAGCGGCCCGACCTTGGAAATGATGCGAATCGCCGATTCGTGGGTGGTGATGACGATCCGGTCGATCTCATGCAGACGATTACGCACCTGCGGGTGCAAGGTCACGGCGGCTTCGCAGGCGGTTTGCGCGTGGAATTCGGCGGGGAAGCTGATTTTGAACAGCACGTTTTCCATCACGTAACTGCCGAACGGTCGGGAAAAACTGAAGGCGCGCTTGTCTTCGGGCTTGAGCGCCAGATCGTTGTTGGTGTGGCTGAACAAAACGTCGTAAAAGCCCCATTGTTTGGCACTCAAGACGCCGGGTATTCCCATTTCGCCGCGCATCGCGATATCCGCAAGCCGCACGCCCCGGCTCGATGCATCCCCCGCCGCCCAGGATTTGCGTGAACCGGCGTTCGGCGCATGGCGGTACGTGCGCAATGCCTGGCCGTCGGCGAACGCGTGGGACAACGCTGATAACAGCTGCTCACGGTTGGCGCCCATCAGTTTGGCGGTCACGGCAGTCGAGGCCACCTTCACCAGAATGACGTGGTCGAGGCCTACGCGATTGAACGAGTTTTCCAGCGCGATCACGCCCTGGATTTCGTGGGCCATGATCATCGCTTCGAGTACATCGCGCACCGTCAGCGGCGTTTCACCATTTGCCAGACGCTTTTGCGACAGGTGATCGGCCACCGCGAGAATCCCGCCGAGGTTGTCCGACGGATGCCCCCATTCGGCGGCGAGCCAGGTGTCGTTGTAATCGAGCCAGCGCACGATGCAGCCGATGTCCCACGCGGCTTTGATTGGGTCGAGGCGATAGGACGTGCCTGGAACTCGGGCGCCGAATGGGACGACGGTGCCTTCGACGATGGGGCCAAGGTGTTTGGTGCACTCGGGGAAACGCAGAGCCAGCAGGCCGCAGCCCAGCGTGTCCATCAGGCAGTTGCGGGCGGTGTCGAGGGCTTCGGCAGATTCGATCTTGCAGGTGAGGACGTAATCGGCGATGTCCTGCAGGACACGGTCGTAGTCGGGGCGGTTGTTCAGGTCGACGTTGGCGCTCATTGCGGTTCTCCTGGGTGGGGAATGATGAGTGGTGGGGTCTTCCTCAGGGGCCTGGCTGGTTTGTTGATTGCAGGTCTGGGGTGCCTGCTCGTTGTGTGTTTCTTCAGTTAGTAAAGCCCCTCACCCTAGCCCTCTCCCGCAGGGAGAGGGAACCGATCGGGGGATATTCAAGCGTTACGCCGACCTGAAAGTGCTTTGCCGAATCCATAATCGCCACGATTTTTCAGGTCGATGTATCCCGCAAGACACCTAGGTCAGCTCCCTCTCCCTCCGGGAGAGGGCTGGGGTGAGGGAGCTCTTGATCTTAAAAAGAGTCGCCAGGAACGCGCACGTAACCTTCCATCAGGACGCGCGCACTGCGGCTCATGATCGCTTTCTTCACAACCCATTCGCCATTTTCAAGGCTGGCCTCAGCCCCCACACGCAACGTCCCGGACGGATGCCCGAACCGCACGGCATTGCGTTCAACGCCGCCGGCCGCCAGGTTTACCAAGGTGCCGGAGATCGCTGCGGCGGTGCCGATCGCCACCGCCGCCGTCCCCATCATCGCGTGGTGCAGCTTGCCCATCGACAACGCCCGCACCAGCAAATCCACATCCCCAGCGCCAATGGCTTTGCCACTGGATGCCACGTAATCCGCAGGTTTGGCAACGAACGCCACTTTCGGCGTGTGCTGACGCTTGGCCGCTTCATCCAGACTGGAAATCAGCCCCATGCGCAAAGCACCGTAGGCACGAATGGTCTCAAACATCTGTAACGCTTTCGGATCGCTGTTGATCGCGCTTTGCAATTCAGTACCGGTGTAACCGATGTCTTCGGCGTTGACGAAGATCGTCGGGATACCCGCGTTGATCATGGTCGCCTTGAACGTGCCGATGCCCGGCACCTCCAGCTCATCGATCAGGTTGCCGGTAGGGAACATCGAGCCACCGCCCCCCTCTTCTTCCGCCGCCGGGTCCATGAATTCGACCTGAACTTCGGCGGCCGGAAAGGTCACGCCGTCGAGTTCGAAATCGCCGGTTTCCTGGACTTCGCCATTGGTGATCGGCACGTGGGCAATGATCGTTTTACCGATGTTGGCCTGCCACACGCGAACCACCGCCACACCGTTGTGCGGAATGCGGCTGGCGTCCACCAGACCGTTGCTGATGGCGAACGAACCGACTGCCGCCGACAGGTTGCCGCAGTTGCCGCTCCAGTCCACGAACGGCTTGTCGATCGACACCTGACCGAACAGGTAATCGACGTCGTGATCGGCCTTGATGCTTTTCGACAGGATCACGGTTTTGCTGGTGCTCGAGGTGGCGCCGCCCATGCCGTCGATCTGCTTGTCGTACGGATCGGGGCTGCCGATGACCCGCAGCAACAGCGCATCACGGGCCGGGCCGGGAATCTGCGCCGCTTCGGGCAGATCCTCGAGGCTGAAAAACACGCCTTTGCTGGTGCCGCCACGCATGTAGGTAGCGGGGATTTTGATCTGCGGTGCGAAATTAGCTGCGTGAGCCATGGTGCTCCTTAACGAAGACATGGGACTTGAAGTCCCATGCCCACATCAGTTGATTTAAACGGCAACCGCCGACTCTTCGAGGAAGTCCTGAGCGAAGCGCTGCAACACGCCGCCAGCCTCGTAGATCGACACTTCTTCGGCGGTGTCGAGGCGGCAGGTCACCGGCACGTCGACGCGTTCGCCGTTCTTGCGATGGATCACCAGCGTCAGGTCGGCGCGCGGCGTGCGCTCACCGATCACGTCGTAGGTTTCGCTGCCGTCGATGCCCAGAGTCTTGCGGTCAGTGCCCGGTTTGAACTCCAGCGGCAACACGCCCATGCCCACCAGGTTGGTGCGGTGAATGCGCTCGAAACCTTCGGCGGCGATCGCTTCCACACCCGCCAGACGCACGCCTTTGGCCGCCCAGTCCCGGGACGATCCCTGACCGTAGTCGGCGCCGGCGATGATGATCAGCGGCTGCTTGCGCTCCATGTAGGTTTCGATGGCTTCCCACATGCGCATCACTTGGCCTTCCGGCTCGACACGGGCCAGGGAGCCCTGCTTGACCTTGCCGTTTTCCACGACCATTTCGTTGAACAGTTTCGGGTTGGCAAACGTTGCGCGCTGCGCGGTCAAGTGGTCGCCCCGGTGAGTCGCGTAAGAGTTGAAGTCCTCTTCCGGCAGGCCCATTTTCGCCAGGTATTCGCCGGCGGCGCTGTCGAGCATGATCGCGTTCGACGGCGACAGGTGATCGGTGGTGATGTTGTCCGGCAGCACCGCCAGCGGGCGCATGCCCTTGAGCGGTCGCGCCCCGGCCAGCGCGCCTTCCCAGTACGGCGGACGGCGGATGTAGGTGCTCATTTCGCGCCAGTCGTACAGCGGCGTGACTTTCGGGCCGGTGTCCTCATGGATGGCGAACATCGGAATGTAGACCTGACGGAACTGCTCAGGCTTGACCGAAGATTTCACCACCGCGTCGATTTCTTCGTCGCTCGGCCAGATGTCTTTCAGGCGGATTTCCTTGCCGTCGACCACGCCCAGCACATCTTTTTCGATGTCGAAACGGATGGTGCCAGCAATCGCGTAGGCCACCACCAGCGGCGGCGAAGCGAGGAACGCCTGCTTGGCGTACGGGTGAATCCGCCCGTCGAAGTTGCGGTTGCCAGACAGCACAGCGGTCGCATACAGATCGCGGTCGATGATCTCTTGCTGGATCACCGGATCCAGCGCGCCGGACATGCCGTTGCAGGTGGTGCAGGCAAACGCGACGACGCCGAAACCGAGTTGCTCCAGCTCCGTGGTCAGCCCCGCTTCATCGAGGTACAGCGCCACGGTTTTCGAACCCGGCGCCAGCGACGACTTGACCCACGGTTTGCGGGTCAGCCCGAGCTTGTTGGCGTTGCGCGCCAGCAGGCCGGCGGCGATCACGTTGCGCGGGTTGCTGGTGTTTGTGCAGCTGGTGATGGCCGCGATGATCACCGCGCCGTCAGGCATTTGCCCCGGCACGTCTTCCCACTGGCCGGCGATGCCTTTGGCCGCCAGATCCGCCACCGCCACACGGGCGTGCGGGTTGCTCGGGCCGGCCATGTTGCGCACCACCGAAGACAGATCGAAGGTCAGGCCACGCTCGTATTGCGCGCCTTTCAGGCTGTCGGCCCAGAGACCGATCTGCTTGGCGTATTGCTCGACCAGCTGAACTTGCTGGTCTTCGCGACCGGTGAGTTTCAGATAATCGATAGTCTGCTGGTCGATGTAGAACATCGCCGCCGTGGCGCCGTATTCCGGGGCCATGTTGGAGATGGTCGCGCGGTCGCCGAGGGTCAGCGCGGAAGCACCTTCACCGAAGAACTCCAGCCACGCGCCGACCACTTTCTGTTTGCGCAGGTATTCGGTCAGCGCCAGCACCATGTCGGTGGCGGTAATGCCCGGTTGCAGCTTGCCGGTCAGTTCGACGCCGACGCTTTCCGGCAGGCGCATCCACGACGCGCGGCCGAGCATCACGCTCTCGGCTTCAAGCCCACCGACGCCGATGGCGATCACGCCCAGCGCATCGACGTGCGGGGTGTGGCTGTCGGTGCCGACGCAGGTATCCGGGAACGCCACGCCGTCGCGCACCTGGATCACCGGCGACATTTTCTCCAGGTTGATCTGGTGCATGATGCCGTTGCCCGGCGGGATCACGTCGACGTTCTTGAACGCCTTTTTGGTCCAGTTGATGAAGTGGAAGCGGTCTTCGTTGCGCCGGTCTTCGATGGCGCGGTTCTTCTCGAACGCCTGGGCGTCAAAACCGCCCGCTTCAACCGCCAGCGAGTGGTCGACGATCAGTTGGGTCGGCACCACCGGGTTGACCTGCGCCGGATCGCCGCCCTGCTGGGCAATCGCGTCGCGCAGGCCGGCCAGATCCACCAGCGCGGTCTGGCCGAGAATGTCGTGGCACACCACGCGAGCCGGGAACCACGGGAAGTCGAGGTCGCGTTTGCGCTCGATCAGTTGTTTCAGGGAATCGGTGAGCGTGGCCGGGTCGCAGCGACGCACGAGGTTTTCCGCCAGCACGCGAGAGGTGTACGGCAGGGTGTCGTAGCTGCCGGGCTGGATCGCATCGACAGCCGCGCGGACGTCGAAAAAGTCCAGCGGCGTGCCGGGCAGGTTCTTGCGAAATTCTGTGTTCATCGGTCAGGACTCGGTCACGGTAGTTTCAAAGAGGGGGCGCCTGTGCCGGCGCCCTCCCCGGTCAGCGCTGGTCGATTGGCACGAACTTGCGCTGTTCGACGCCGGTGTACTCGGCGCTTGGACGGATGATGCGGTTGTTGGCGCGCTGTTCGAACACGTGCGCTGCCCAGCCGGTCAGGCGCGAGCAGACGAAGATCGGGGTGAACAGCTTGGTCGGGATGCCCATGAAGTGGTACGCCGAGGCATGGTAGAAGTCGGCGTTGGGGAACAGTTTCTTCTGCTCCCACATGGTCTTGTCGATGGCTTCCGAAACCGCGAACAACACCTTGTCGCCCACTTCGTCGGCGAGTTTTTTCGACCAGCCCTTGATCACCTCGTTGCGCGGATCGCTGTCCTTATAGATCGCGTGGCCGAAGCCCATGATCTTGTCCTTGCGTTCGAGCATGCCGAGGGTGCCTTTGATCGCCTCTTCCGGCGACGAGAAGCGCTCGATCATTTCCATCGCCGCTTCGTTGGCGCCACCGTGCAGCGGGCCACGCAGCGAGCCGATGGCCGCCGTGACGCAGGAATACAGATCGGACAGGGTCGAAGCACACACGCGAGCGGTGAAGGTCGAGGCGTTGAATTCGTGCTCGGCGTAGAGGATCAGCGACACGTTCATCACTTTGACGTGCAGTTCGCTCGGCTTCTTGTCATGCAGCAGGTGCAGGAAGTGGCCGCCGATGGACTGCTCGTCAGTCACGCAGTTGATGCGTTTGCCGTCGTGGCTGAAGCGATACCAGTAGCACATGATCGCCGGGAAAGCGGCCAGCAGGCGGTCGGTCTTGTCGCGTTGCTCGGAGAAGTCTTTCTCCGGCTCGATGTTGCCCAGGAACGAGCAACCGGTGCGCATCACGTCCATCGGGTGGGCGTCGGCGGGGATGCGTTCCAGCACTTCTTTCAGCGCTTGTGGCAGGTCGCGCAGCTTGCTGAGTTTGCTCTGGTAGTCGGCGAGCTGTGCCTTGGTCGGCAGTTCTCCGTAGAGCAGCAAGTACGCCACTTCTTCAAATTTTGCATCTGCTGCCAGTTCGCGCACGTCGTAGCCGCGATAGGTCAACCCGGCACCGGCCTGGCCCACGGTGGACAGTGCGGTTTGCCCGGCAACCTGGCCCCGGAGCCCGGCGCCACTGAGTACTTTTGCTTCGGCCATTGTTGTCTCCAATCTTGAATTTATTAGGGAGTACGGTTGCGGCTTACTTCTTCGCCGCAAACAACGCGTCGAGCTTCTGCTCGAAGGTGTGGTAATCGATGCGATCGTAGAGCTCCATGCGAGTCTGCATGGTGTCGATGACATTCTGCTGAGTGCCGTCGCGGCGGATCGCGGTGTAGACGTTTTCCGCAGCCTTGTTCATCGCGCGGAACGCCGACAGCGGGTACAGCACCAGCGACACATCGGCGCCGGCCAGTTGCTCGGTGGTGTACAGCGGCGTCGAGCCGAATTCGGTGATGTTGGCCAGGATCGGCGCTTTCACACGGCTGGCGAACAACTTGTACATCTCGAGTTCAGTGATGGCTTCCGGAAAGATCATGTCGGCGCCGGCCTCGATGCACGCAGCGGCGCGATCCAGTGCCGATTCCAGACCTTCAACGGCCAGGGCGTCGGTGCGGGCCATGATCACAAAACTGTCGTCGGTGCGGGCATCGACGGCAGCCTTGATGCGATCGACCATTTCCTGCTGGGTCACGATTTCTTTATTAGGGCGGTGACCGCAGCGTTTGGCGCCGACCTGGTCTTCGATGTGAATCGCTGCTGCGCCGAACTTGATCATCGACTTGACGGTGCGGGCCACGTTGAACGCCGAGGCGCCGAAACCGGTGTCGACGTCCACCAGCAGCGGCAGGTCGCAGACGTCGGTGATGCGGCGCACGTCGGTCAGCACGTCATCCAGGCCGGTGATGCCCAGGTCCGGCACGCCGAGGGAGCCGGCAGCCACCCCGCCACCCGACAGGTAGATCGCCTTGAAACCGGCGCGCTTGGCCAGCAGCGCGTGGTTGGCGTTGATCGCCCCGACCACTTGCAGCGGATGTTCGCTGGCGACCGCATCGCGGAAACGCTGGCCTGGAGTGCTCTTGTTGGAACTCATGACTCACCTCGTTCAGTGGCTGTCTTATTGTCGGCGCCGTCCTGGTAGTGACGGGCGATGTTGCGTTTCGAGGCGCCGATGTGACGGCGCATCAACAATTCCGCGAGCTCGCCGTCACGGTCGGCGATGGCATCGAGAATCCGGTGGTGTTCGGCAAAGGCCTGGCGCGGGCGGTTGGGCGTGGTGGAAAACTGGATGCGGTACATGCGCACCAGTTGATAGAGCTCGCCGCAGAGCATTTGCGTGAGGGTGCGGTTGCCGCTGCCCTGGATGATCCGGTAGTGAAAGTCGAAATCGCCTTCCTGCTGGTAGTAGCCGACACCGGCCTGGAAGGCTGCATCGCGTTCATGGGTTTCCAGCACCCGGCGCAGTTCGTCGATTTCTTCGACGCTCATGCGTTCGGCCGCCAGACGGCAGGCCATGCCTTCGAGGGATTCACGGATTTCGTAGAGTTCGAGCAATTCGGCGTGGCTCAGCGACACCACCCGCGCACCGACGTGCGGTACGCGCACCAGCAGGCGCTGGCCTTCCAGCCGGTGGATCGCCTCGCGCAGCGGCCCGCGGCTGATGCCGTAGGTGCGCGCCAGTTCCGGCTCGGAGATCTTGCTGCCCGGGGCGATCTCGCCTTTGACGATGGCCGCCTGGATGCGTCGGAAGACGTTTTCCGAGAGCGTCTCGGAATCGTCGCCGTTGATCACCGGGGGATCGAGTTGATCCAGCATATTGTCGACACCTTCAAATCCAATGCGGCAAAAACTAGCGAACCAGCCCGCATCAGTCAAAGGATAAATACAGATTGTCGACAATCGTCTAATAAGCCTTCATATCAGCCCCAAGGGTTATAGACCGGTCCCGCCGCTGGCGCCATAAAACCACCGTGCTAGAATGCCGCCCGCATTTGCGAGTCATTTGCACGGCTTGTCATAAAAAGCTGATAGGCACACGAAGGCGCATGGGCAGACAGGATTTCCTGATGCCATGGCCCTGAACCGAGAACGGAACGCTGCTCGCCAGGATTTATGAGACTCAAGCCCTTCCCCACATTCTTTGCACTGTTTTGCCTGCCCGGCCTCGCCGCGGCGGGGGAAAAGACCGTGTACGGCCTCAACGAATACGCTGCCCTCGACGGGATCAACCTGGAAGTGGCGGCGAAACTCGACACCGGGGCGAAAACCGCCTCCCTGAGCGCCCGCGACATCAAACGTTTCAAACGCAACGGCGAGTCCTGGGTACGTTTCTACCTGGCCATCGACGCCGCGCATTCGCACCCGATCGAACGGCCGCTGGCCCGGGTCAGCAAGATCAAGCGCCGCGCCGGCGACTACGACCCTGAAGAAGGCAAGAAGTACACCGCGCGCCCGGTGATCGAGCTGGACATCTGCATGGGTTCGGCAATGCGCAGCATCGAAGTGAACCTGACCGACCGTAGTGCGTTCCAATACCCGCTTTTGATCGGCTCCGAGGCGCTGAAACGCTTCGATGCGCTGGTCGATCCCAGTCTTAAATACGCTGCCGGCAAACCCGCCTGCGCCATCGCCGCTCATACCGCCGAGTAATTTCCATGCGTTCTCTAACCTTCCACCTGAAAGTCCTGATCACCATCCTGGTGTTGCTGGGCGTTTCGGTTACGGCCTATCAGATTTTCGTGCTCGGCATTCCAGTGACCGAAGACGCCACCGACGACTTGTGGAACATCGACGCCAAGGTCGAGTTCGTTGCCAGCACCAAGGATCCGGTCAAGATCCAGATGTTCGTGCCGCCCCTGAGCCGCGATTACGTCAGCCTCAATGAAAGCTTCATCTCCAACAATTACGGTGTGGCGGTCAACCGTGTCGACGGCAACCGCAAGGTCACCTGGTCGGCACGCCGGGCCAAGGGCAACCAGACCCTTTATTACCGCCTGGTGCTGACCAAGCGTTACACCGCCGAGAAAACCAAGATCAAAGGCCCGACCTTCCGCGACAGCATGGCCATCGAAGGCCCGGAAAAGATTGCCGCCGAAGCCCTGCTCGCCCCGATCCGCCAGCACTCGGCCGACGTCGAGACCTTCATTGGCGAAGCGATCAAACGCGTCAACAACGTCAACGACGACAACGTGAAACTGCTGCTGGCCGGCGATCCGTCGACGCCGCACAAAGCCAAGATTGTCGAACTGCTGCTGTCCATCGCCCACGTGCCGGTGGAGAAAGTCCACACCATCCGCCTCGTCGCCGATCAGCCGCAAACTCCGGAACTGTGGCTGCGCAGCTTCAACGGCACCGACTGGCTGTACTTCAACCCGGAAACCGGCGAACAAGGCCTGCCGACCGACCGCCTGCTGTGGTGGAGCGGTGATGAAAACCTGATCACTGTCGACGGCGGCAAGAAGGCCAACGTGACCTTCAGCCTGAACAACAGCGAGATGAACGCGATTCGTCTGGCCAAGCTGACCGACGAAAACACCGACGCCAACTTCCTCGAATACTCGCTGTACGGCCTGCCGCTGCAAACCCAGCAGACGTTCATGATCATGGTGATGATCCCGATCGGCGTGCTGGTGATCCTGATCCTGCGCAACCTGATCGGCCTGCAGACCCTCGGCACGTTCACACCGGTGCTGATCGCCTTGGCCTTCCGCGAGACGCAACTGGGCTTCGGCATCCTGCTGTTTACCGTGATCACCGCGCTCGGGTTATCGCTGCGCTCGTATCTGGAACACCTGAAGCTGCAAATGCTGCCGCGCCTGTCGGTGGTGCTGACGTTCGTGGTGGTGCTGATCGCGGCGATCAGCCTGTTCAGTCACAAACTCGGTCTGGAGCGCGGGCTGTCGGTGGCGCTGTTCCCGATGGTGATTCTGACCATGACCATCGAACGTCTGTCGATCACCTGGGAAGAACGCGGCGCCAGCCATGCCATGAAAGTGGCGATCGGCACGCTGTTCGCAGCGTCCCTGGCGCACTTGATCATGACCGTTCCTGAGCTGGTGTACTTCGTGTTCACCTTCCCGGCGATCCTGCTGATCCTGGTGGGCTTCATGCTGGCCATGGGTCGTTATCGCGGTTATCGCCTGACTGAACTCGTACGTTTCAAGGCTTTCCTGAAGAAGGCTGACGCCTGATGTTCGGTTTCTGGAAGACCTGGAAGGCCCTGGAAGCCCGGGGCATCATGGGCATCAATCGGCGTAACGCCGACTACGTGCTCAAGTACAACAAGCGCAGCCTGTACCCGATCGTCGATGACAAGATCATCACCAAGGAACGCGCGATCAAGGCCGGCATTCACGTGCCGGAACTGTATGGCGTGATTTCCACGGAGAAGGAAATCGACAAGCTCGGCGAGATCATCGGCGGGCGCAACGACTTCGTGATCAAGCCGGCCCAGGGCGCCGGCGGTGACGGCATCATCGTCATCGCCGACCGTTTCGAGGGCCGCTATCGTACGGTGTCGGGCAAGATCATTGCCCACGAAGAGCTGGAGCATCACATCTCCAGCATCCTCACCGGTCTGTATTCGCTGGGCGGCCACCGTGATCGGGCGCTGATCGAATACCGGGTGACCCCGGACCAGATCTTCAAGAGCATCAGCTACGAAGGCGTGCCGGACATCCGCATCATAGTGCTGATGGGTTACCCGGTGATGGCGATGTTGCGTCTGCCGACCCGTCAGTCCGGGGGCAAGGCCAACCTGCACCAGGGCGCCATCGGCGTCGGTGTCGACCTGGCCACCGGCCTGACCCTGCGCGGCACCTGGCTGAACAACATCATCACCAAACACCCGGACACCACCAACGCGGTGGACGGTGTGCAATTGCCCTACTGGGACGGATTCATGAAGCTCGCCGCCGGTTGCTATGAGCTGTGTGGCCTGGGGTACATAGGCGTGGACATGGTGCTGGACCAGGAGAAAGGCCCGCTGATTCTGGAGCTGAATGCGCGGCCGGGGCTGAATATCCAGATTGCCAACGATTGCGGACTGACGTTGCGTACCCATGCGGTGGAAGCGCATCTGGAAGAGCTCAAGGCGCGCGGCGTGACGGAGTCGGTTGAAGAGCGGGTGGCGTTTGCTCAGGAATTGTTTGGGCATATTCCGGCGGTCGAGGGCTGAAGCTCAGAAGCAAAAGCACCCTCACCCCAGCCCTCTCCCGGAGGGAGAGGGAGCCGACGGTGTTGAACATTCGAGTTACATCGACCTGAATGACCGAGTCGAACTCAGGCTTTGAAAAGCATGAAGATCTGCTCCCTTCCCCCTCTCCCCCTTTGGGGGAGAGGGCTGGGGTGAGGGGGTAGGCTTTTGACTTTGATCTGGCATCGGAGAGGACTACAATCCCCACCCCGCCTCGATGGCCGATCTGCCCCGCCCATGTTGACCTGTTCCGTACACCCGCTGCCCTACCGCGCCAACCCTGCCGACTATTTCGCGGCCGTCCGCCATGCGCCCGGCGCCGTGCTGCTCGACAGTGGCCGGCCGAGTGCCGACCGTGGCCGTTATGACCTGCTCAGCGCCTGGCCGCTGGAACAACTGGCGGTGTTGCCGGACGAGCGCGGCGACGATTTCCTGCAACGTCTGCGGGACAATCTGACCCGCTTGGGCGACGCGCAATTGCCCGATGGGTACGAATTGCCCTTCGCCGGCGGCCTGATCGGTTACCTGAGCTACGACTTCGGCCGGCATCTGGAAAACCTGCCGAGCCAGGCCCGGGATGACCTGCAATTGCCCGATGCGCGTTTTGGGCTGTACGACTGGGCCTTGATCAGTGATCACCAATCGGCAACCAGCCAGTTGGTATTTCACCCTTCGGTCAGCGCCAGCGAGAAACAACGGCTGATCGATGTATTCAGCCAACCGGTGGGCGCCGAACTGACTCCGTTCAAGCTGAGCAGACCGATGGCGGCAGATCTCTCAGCCGACGAGTACCGTCAGGCGTTCGAGCGTATCCAGCATTACATCCAGGCCGGCGACTGCTATCAGGTCAACTTCGCCCAGCGCTTCCGCGCGCCGTGCCAGGGCGATCCATGGCTGGCCTACTGCAAACTGCGTGAGGCCTGCCCGACGCCGTTTTCCGGTTTCCAGAGCCTGCCCGACGGCAACGCAGTGTTGAGCCTGTCGCCCGAGCGTTTCGTCAAAGTCAGCCAGCGTCAGGTGGAAACCCGCCCGATCAAGGGCACCCGCCCCCGTGGCGCGACCCCGGCCGAAGACGCGGCGAACGCCGCCGAATTGCTGGCCAGCCCCAAGGATCGCGCGGAAAACCTGATGATCGTCGACCTGCTGCGCAACGACCTGGGCCGCACCTGCCGCATCGGCTCGGTGCGGGTGCCGGAGTTGTTCAGTCTGGAAAGTTATCCGAACGTGCATCACCTGGTCAGCAGCGTGACCGGTGAGCTGGCGGAAGATCGCGATGCTCTGGACCTGATCGCTGGCAGCTTCCCTGGCGGTTCGATCACCGGCGCGCCGAAGATTCGTGCGATGCAGATCATCGACGAACTGGAACCGACCCGACGTGGGTTGTATTGCGGTTCTTTGCTGTATCTGGACGTGCGTGGCGAGATGGACAGCTCCATCGCCATTCGCAGTCTGCTGGTGAAGGATGGACAGGTGTGCTGCTGGGGCGGTGGCGGGATCGTCGCCGATTCGGACTGGCAGGCGGAGTATCAGGAATCGATTACCAAGGTCAGAGTTTTGCTCGAAACCCTGCAAACCCTTTAACTAGAAGCGCCCCACGTTGATCGTTCCCACGTCGAGGCGTCGAACCGTCCGCGTGGGAATGCATCCCGTGACGCTCCGCGTCCCAGTGGACGCGGAGCTTCCATAGCGGCATTCCCACGCGGAGCATGGGAACGATCAAGGAATGTGATTACAGGGACAGGTCGCGGTTCGAGGCTTTGAGGAACTCCTGCTTCAACTCTTCGAACGTATGCACCGCCGGAAACTGCGGAAACTCGCGAATCACGTTATCCGGCGCATGGAACAGAATCCCCGCATCCGCTTCGCCCAGCATGCTGGTGTCGTTGTAGGAATCCCCCGCCGCAATCACCCGGTAATACAAGCCCTTGAAAGCCAGAACCGACTGACGTTTCGGATCTTTCTGACGCAACTGGTAACTGGTCACCCGCCCGGTGTCATCCGTAATCAGTCGGTGGCAGAGCAAGGTCGGAAAGCCCAACTGACGCATCAGCGGCTGGGAAAACTCGTAGAACGTGTCCGACAGAATCACCACCTGAAACCGCTCGCGCAGCCAGTTGACGAACTCCACCGCGCCGTCCAGCGGCTTGAGGGTGGCGATCACTTCCTGGATGTCCGAAAGCTTCAGGCCATGCTCGTCGAGGATGCGCAGGCGCTGCTTCATCAGCACGTCGTAGTCGGGAATGTCCCGGGTGGTGGCCTTGAGCGATTCGATTCCGGTTTTTTCGGCGAAGGCGATCCAGATTTCCGGCACCAGCACCCCTTCAAGATCAAGACAGGCGATTTCCACAAGACACTCCCGTTTGTAATGTTTATTGAGTCGAGCGAGCCCGAACTCTAGCGGCTCGACCTGCACCGCGCAACGCAGAGGCTGCCCCGGCGCGCGTTGCTTTTTGTTACCATCGCCGCCATATAGAGCGCCCAGCGCCACCGACCTGTAGGAAGCCGCCCTGATGAGCCCAACGTTCGACGTCGTGGAACTCGCCACGACCTATGCCAACAAATCCGCCCAGGACATCCTCAAACTCGCGTTCGCCGAGTTCGGCGATGACCTGTGGATATCTTTCAGCGGCGCCGAGGATGTGGTGCTGGTGGACATGGCCTGGAAGCTGAACAAGAACGTCAAGGTGTTCAGTCTCGACACCGGCCGCCTGCATCCGGAAACCTACCGCTTCATCGATCAGGTGCGCGAGCACTACAAGATCGACATCGAACTGGTCTCGCCGGACTACACGAAACTTGAACCGTTCGTGAAGGAAAAAGGCCTGTTCAGCTTCTACAAGGACGGCCATGGCGAATGCTGCGGCATCCGCAAGATCGAGCCGTTGCGCCGTAAACTGTCCGGCGTCACAGCCTGGGCCACCGGCCAGCGCCGCGACCAGAGCCCCGGCACCCGCAGCGCCGTGGCGGTGATGGAAATCGATACAGCGTTCTCCACCCCGGAGCGCACCCTGTACAAGTTCAACCCGCTGGCGCAGATGACCAGCGAGGAAATCTGGGGCTACATCCGCATGCTGGAGCTGCCGTACAACAGCCTGCATGAGCGCGGTTTCATCAGCATCGGCTGCGAACCCTGCACCCGCCCTGTCCTGCCGAACCAGCACGAACGCGAAGGCCGCTGGTGGTGGGAAGAAGCGACCCAGAAAGAATGCGGGTTGCATGCCGGGAATATCATCAGCAAGGCATAACCCCTGATGCCCCGTGGGAGCAAATCAGCTCCCACAGTATTCTCTACCCGCCTTGAAAAATGTGTACACACGAATGTCACCATCGGTGCCATTTATGTGTGCACTTTTCGTTTCTGCGCCCTGAAAAGTTACATCAAGCTCCAAAAACACTCCCTCCCGCCGCCCGCCGAAATCCATCCCGAAAAATAAATACCTGTTCGAACGGTCAAATTATATCGCCCGTATTTCAACGACTTGGCGCTCCTCAATAACTTTTCGCAATCTGCGATGATTTTCATAGATCGCCGGCTGGCACAGATCTGGCTTTAGTGCATACATGTTTTGTATACAAAACCGCAAAACATGAACCCACACTTTCGATCCGCAAGCCTGAAGCGCCCTATCCCGTACAGGCTGCAGATGCCCCGTAACCAGTGATGTTTTCACCGCCGCGACGAAGATCTGCCGAGCCCGAGTGCTCATGCACAGTCATCGTGGCCCGAACATCAGGAGCCTGCCGGAATGCGTACGAGTCTCTCCAATAACAACATCGCGCTGAATCTGCCCGCCTCTTCACCCCTCGACCACAGCGTGGCCGGTGACGGCATCGCCGAACCGCTGCAACTGAGCCCGCGTCTGCACAACAGTGACCTCGCGCCGACCAAGGTCGAAGGACGGCGTTGGGGCAAATACAGCATCTTTGCCCTGTGGACCAACGATGTGCACAACATCGCCAACTACTCGTTTGCCATCGGTCTGTACGCCCTGGGCCTGGGTGGCTGGCAGATTCTGCTGTCGCTGGGGATCGGCGCGGCGCTGGTGTACTTCTTCATGAACCTGTCCGGCTACATGGGGCAGAAAACCGGGGTGCCGTTTCCGGTGATCAGCCGGATCAGTTTCGGCATTCACGGGGCACAGATTCCTGCATTGATCCGGGCGGTGATCGCCATCGCCTGGTTCGGGATTCAGACGTATCTGGCGTCGGTGGTGTTTCGCGTGTTGCTCACGGCGATCCATCCCGGTTTCGCCGACTACGACCACAACTCGATCCTCGGCCTGTCGAGCCTGGGCTGGGTGTGTTTCGTGGCGATCTGGTTTGTGCAGTTGGGGATTCTGGCGTATGGCATGGAAATGGTCCGCCGCTACGAAGCCTTTGCCGGGCCGGTGATTCTGCTGACCGTCGCCTGCCTCGCCGCGTGGATGTACACCCAGGCCAACGCGACCATCGCCTGGTCGATCCGCGAACCACTGACCGGCGGCGAGATGTGGCGCAACATCTTTGCCGGCGGCGCTTTGTGGCTGGCGATCTACGGGACGCTGATCCTCAACTTCTGCGACTTCGCCCGCTCTTCGCCGTGCCGCAAGACGATCAAGATCGGAAATTTCTGGGGCCTGCCGGTCAATATTCTGGTGTTCGCCGGGATCACCGTCCTGCTGTGCGGCGCGCAATTTCAGATCAACGGCCGGATCATCGAAAGCCCGACCGAGATCATTGCGTCGATTCCCAACACGTTCTTTCTGGTACTCGGATGCCTGGCGTTCCTGATCGTCACCGTGGCGGTGAACATCATGGCCAACTTCGTCGCCCCGGCCTTCGTGCTCAGCAATCTGGCGCCGAAATACCTGACCTTCCGCCGCGCCGGGCTGATCAGCGCGACGATTGCGGTGCTGATCCTGCCGTGGAATCTCTACAACAGCCCGCTGGTGATCGTGTATTTCCTGTCCGGCCTCGGCGCCCTGCTCGGCCCGTTGTACGGCGTGATCATGGTCGACTACTGGCTGATCCGCAAAGGCCGGATCCACGTACCGCAGCTGTACAGCGAAAACCCGAACGGCGCGTATTACTACAGCCGCGGGATCAACCTGCGGGCTGTGGCGGCGTTCATTCCAGCCGCGCTGATCGCCATCGTCCTGGCTCTGGTGCCGGGCTTCCACCTCGTTTCGCCCTTCTCCTGGCTAATCGGCGCCGGCATTGCCGGGATGCTTTACCTGATCATCGCCAAACGCCAGCCGCACTACGCCGACGTCGACGGTGAAGCCATCGCCGTCGACAACGTCAGCCACTGAATCTTTTGGCGGCCCTTCGCGGGGCCGCAGAACCAACCGTAATAAGGACTTCCCATGCGAATTCTCGTGGTCAACGTCAACACCACCGAATCCATCACCCAGGCCATCGCCCGTTCGGCGCAGGCTGTCGCTTCCCCCGGCACCGAGATTGTCGGCCTGACGCCGTACTTCGGCGCCGATTCAGTCGAAGGCAATTTCGAAAGTTACCTGGCCGCCATCGCCGTGATGGACCGGGTGATGTCCTACGACCAGCCGTTCGACGCGGTGATCCAGGCCGGCTACGGCGAACACGGTCGCGAAGGCTTGCAGGAATTACTCAACGTGCCGGTTGTGGACATCACCGATGCGGCGGCCAGCACCGCGATGTTTCTCGGCCACGCCTATTCGGTGGTCACCACGCTGGATCGCACCGTGCCGTTGATCGAGGATCGGCTGAAACTGTCCGGTTTGTGGGATCGCTGCGCCTCGGTGCGCGCCAGTGGTCTGGCGGTTCTGGAGCTGGAGCACGAACCGCAGCGGGCGCTGGAAGCCATCGTGCATCAGGCGGAACTGGCGGTGACTCAGGATAAAGCCGAAGTGATCTGCCTCGGTTGCGGCGGCATGGCCGGGCTCGACGAGAAGATCCGTCAGCGCACCGGGGTGCCGGTGATCGATGGCGTCACAGCGGCCGTGACCATCGCCGAATCGCTGGTGCGACTGGGCCTGTCGACCTCCAAGGTGCGGACTTACGCAACGCCACGGCCGAAAACCATCATCGGCTGGCCAGCACGTTTTGCGCGTTGAAACGTTCGGCGAGGCCCAAGGTAGAAAACTGCTCGATGACAAAATCGACGAACGCCCGGGTCTTGCCCGGCAGCAATTTGTGTTCGGCGTAATAGATGGAGATGTTGCCGTCGTCGACGTACCAGTCGGGCAAGACTCGCTGCAAAGTCCTTGCCTCTAGGTAGCCGACCGCAAACGGCATGCTCACCAACGCAATCCCCAACCCCTGCGCCGCCGTGGCGCAGGCGGCTTCTGAATCGCTCATGGTCATTCGTGCCTTGAGGGTTAGCGGGCTGTGTTGCCGGGTGCGATGCGTCAACTGCCACGAGCGCACGCGACCGGTCTGCGGTGAGCGGATCAGGATGCCGTCGTGCAGCTTGAGGTCGTCCGGCTCGCTGATCGGCGCGTATCGATCCAGATAATCCTTGGAAGCCACCAACACCCGATGCGCCGGTGTGAGCCTGCGCGCCACCACGCCTTGGGGCAGTTCGAAGCCACCGCCAATCGCCGCATCGAAACGCTGGCCGATCAGATCGACCTGGCGGTTATCGAAATGCCAGTCCGGGTTGATCGCCGGAAATCTTTTCAGAAACTCCCCCAGCAACGGCACGATGTACAAGCGGCCGAACACCGTGCCCATGCTGACTTTCAGCGTACCGGCCGGTTGACCACCAGCGCTGGCCAGATTGTTCACTGCATTCTGGATGGTGGTGAGACTGCCGCTGACCTCACTCAGAAACAGTTGCCCCGCTTCCGTCAGGGTCAATCTTCGGGTGCTACGCTGGAACAGCCTCACGCCGAGGCGCGCTTCCAGTTTCGCCACACTCTTACCCACGGCGGCCGGTGTCAGGCTAAGGCGTCGCGCGGCCTCGGCAAAGCTGCCGACTTCGGCGCTGCGCACGAAGCATTCGATACTGCTGAAGGTTTCCATGACCGCCACTATAACCTTTTGGTTTACACAGACTATAGCAACCACGGTCTACCCGCCTATTGGCGAGGGGCAGATACTCGACACCACACCAAGGCAGCCTGCCTTGAAACTTCTGGAGATCGAACATGACCACTCAAAACCTCAGCGGTAAAGTCGCTCTGATTCAAGGCGGCTCTCGCGGCATCGGTGCCGCCATCGTCAAACGCCTGGCCGCTGAAGGCGCCGCGGTTGCCTTTACCTACGTCAGCTCCGCCGCCAAGGCTGAAGAACTGCAAAACAGCATCACCGCTACCGGCGGCAAAGCCCTGGCGATCAAGGCCGACAGCGCCGACGCCGGTGCCATTCGCCACGCGGTAAGCGCCACTGTCGAAACCTTTGGCCGCCTCGACATCCTGGTCAACAACGCCGGTGTACTGGCCGTCGCCCCGCTGGAAGACTTCAAACTGGAAGACTTCGACCAGACCCTGGCAATCAACGTGCGCAGCGTGTTCATCGCCAGCCAGGAAGCCGCCAAACACATGGGCGAAGGCTCGCGCATCATCAACATCGGCAGCACCAACGCCGACCGCATGCCCTTCGCCGGTGGCGGCGTGTATGCGATGAGTAAATCCGCACTGGTGGGCCTGACCAAAGGCCTGGCCCGCGACCTCGGCCCACGCGGCATCACCATCAACAACGTGCAGCCTGGCCCGGTCGACACCGACATGAACCCGGCCCACGGCGAGTTCGCCGACAGCCTGATCCCGCTGATGGCGGTGGGTCGCTACGGTAAGGCAGAGGAAATCGCCAGCTTCGTCGCCTATCTCGCAGGCCCGGAGGCCGGCTATATCACCGGTGCCAGCCTGACCATCGACGGTGGTTTCGGCGCCTGATTGATCAGATAGTCGATAACGAAAAACGCCGCCCCTCCTTTGACAGAGGGGCGGCGTTTTTTGTCTGCGGTTTGATCAGGCCCAGTTGAGCGCTGGCAATCCGCACGCACTCGGCGTGAACGCCTTCAACGTACGAAGAATTCCGTCGGCGTGTGCGTATTTTTCATCGGCCATGGCGGCATCGGGAATGGCGATGGCGGTCATGCCGGCTGCTTTCGCTGCCGTCACGCCGAATGGCGAATCTTCGAACACCAGGCAATCTTCCGGCGCTACACCCAGGCGGCGCGCGGCGGTGAGGAAGATGTCCGGCGCCGGTTTGGCCGCGCCGACTTCCGGGTCGTCAGCGGTGACGATGAAGTCGAACAACGCGAACCAGTCGCGGTGCAAGGTGGTTTTCTGACCGAAAGACTGGCGCGACGAACTGGTGCCGACGGCAATCGGAATGTTGTGCGCCTTGAGGTGGCGGATCAGTTCCTCGGCGCCCGGCATCGCTTGCGCGGTGGGAAAACGCTCGCGCATCAGCGGCTCGCGGATCACCAGAAACTCTTCGGCGGTGATCGGCAGGTCCAGCGCCTCGACCACATAACGGGCCAGATCGCCGGCGCCACGCCCGAT
This sequence comes from Pseudomonas sp. B707, assembly GCF_022496685.1. NCBI lineage: Bacteria > Pseudomonadati > Pseudomonadota > Gammaproteobacteria > Pseudomonadales > Pseudomonadaceae > Pseudomonas > Pseudomonas sp. B707. Next base: position 215,357 of record NZ_WTVE01000029.1, read on the forward strand.
GATGTTCTGCTTGATGCTCCAGTCGAAAGTGCGCCCGTACCGCTCGGCAATCAGCGAGGTAACCTCGGTGTAGATGCCCTCGGTGTCCAGCAGCAAACCGTCCATATCGAAAATCACGGCCTTGATCGGGCCGAACGCCTTCAGCGGTGCATTCATCATCGGATCCGTTATCAAAGACATCCCGGGCGGCGTGGATAGCGCCGCTGCTCGGATCTGATTAAAGGGTTCAGCAGCATAACGAGCCCGGCCAAGGTTGAGCAACGGGCAATGTCGGTTGTCCGCCGAACGCCCTCTCGCACATTTAGAGAATCGCCCTACAGACATCGCCTACTCGGCTGACTTCTTTCCTGTTTGATCCCCCGCAAAGTTTCGCGCCATTCCCCTGATGCGCGCGAGTGACTGCGAATGCTTCCATCTGACCAACTCCTGAAACTGAACAACAGCATTGGTTTGCTGGTGGTCGCTGCGCTGAACCCTGATCAGCCCGACGTCGAAAAGCTGTTTCAGGAGTTTCGCCTTTGCCTCAACAACTATGACGCCTGGGCCGAGCAGTTCTGGACGGGCACCGCGCTGGGTGTCGAGCAAGTGTTCCAGGTCGGCAACGATGTCCGGCTCAGTGCACCGGTTGCCAGCCGCAAACCCATCAGTTCCTCCGTGGCCATGTGTTCCGCCAGCGGCTCCCTGACGCTGGTGCACATGTTCGAAGCCGCGCGGTTTGTGCCGATCGGCGATACGCCGGTGACCCTTGAACCGGTCATTTCCGATGTCGACGGTGTTCTGGGTTTCGGCGATCCACTGCATTACACCATCGGCCCCAGTGGCATTCTCAAGGTCGACGACTGCGACCGGGGCCAGCGTTATCGCATCACCTTCTTTCCCGATGTTTCCACTGCGCATATCCGGACGTTATACGCCTCGTATCAAGGCCTCATCGATGGTCTGGAAGGCTGGTTACGTGAGGAATGGAAAGGGTTTCAACCGCAGTGGACGGCGTTTTCCAGCGCCGGTTTCACCGAGCGTTACGGGCAGTTGCAACAGGCTGACTGGCACGGTTTTGAATCCGCCCTGAATGGCGTCTGGGACGACGTGAAGCAGCTGTTTGCCCTGCTTGCAGACTTGCAGGCCAACAGCGAAAAGCTTCTGCAGTACCTGTCCAGCGCTGAACTGGATGCCTTGCTTGCGGCGTCCTCCGAGGCCATCGCCAATGGCCTGCTGATGCTCGGCGATGAGCCGTTGCTGTTCATTTATCTGGCGGCCTTTACCAGTTGGCTGAAGATGCTGCCGCCGCAGTATCTGGCCGAGGTGGTGGCCGAAGTTCGCGCTGAGCTGCTGGTCAGTTTTCTTCTGATGTGTGTGTCGGGTGGCATGGGTGTGCCGCTGCGGTTGAGCACCAAAGTACTGGGCAAGATCAAGTCACCGCGTGCGCGGGAATGGCTGGCGGCTTCGGCGTTGCGGCTGGCGGAGCTGACCTCCGCGCCTGATCTGACCCGGCATGCGAGCGCGTTGAAACCGCTGATGGTCAATGCGGGTCCGGCACCGTTGCGGCCGACACCGGCTATTCCGCTGGAGGTTCGCACGGCGGATGCGCTGGTGCTGAAGGTGCCCAATCCGGCGGCCATTGCCCGCGACAAGTCCCATGGCATGACGCGAATGGAGCGGCATGAGCCTCGCGATGATGCTTCGGATCAGGCGAAAAATCCCAACGGTGACAGTGCCGATTGTGCGCCGCGGACCTGCACCAATGGCTGTCCGGTGTCGATGGTCACCGGCGAAGAGTTGTTGACCCTCACCGATGGTGTGCTCGATGGGCTGTTGCCGTTCGAGTTCAGCCGCTTGTACCGCAGCAGCGCGGCCGAGATTGATGTCGGGCTAGGGTTTGGCTGGAGTCACTCGCTGGCGCATCGGCTGGAGGTCGAGGGCGCTTCGGTGTTCTGGGTGGACCACGAGAACCGGCGCACGCGGTTTCCGTTGCCGAGTGTCGAGCGGCCGGCGATACACAACAGCCTGTCGCGGGCGGCGATCTTTCTCGGGGATGAGCCGGAGGAGTTGATTGTTGCGCTGGCGGGGGACGCGGCGCGGTTTTATCACTTTCGGGCTGGGGGTCTGACGGCGGTCAGCGATGCGTACGGCAACCGCTTGCGTATTACGCGGGACCGTCTGGATCGCGTTGAGCGCCTCGACAACGGCGCTGGTCGCTCCTTGTTGCTGCGCTATGAGCGGGCGCATCTGGTCGCGGTCGATTATCAGGTTTTTCGGGATTCGACCTGGCGCACCGAGCAGACGCTGGCCAGCTACCGCTTTGATGCCCGCCATCGGTTGATCGAGGCGTCGAACGCCGTCGGCGAGACCGAGCGTTACGACTACGACGACCAGCACGTCATCCTGCAACGGCAACTGGCCGGCGGTGCGAGCTTCTTCTGGGAATGGGAACGTGCCGGCAAGGCGGCGCGCTGTGTGCGGCACTGGGCGTCGTTTTCGCAGATGGACACGCGTTACGTCTGGGATGGCGCCGGCCGTGTCACGGTGCATTACGTCGATGGGACTGAAGAGACTTACGTCCACGATGACACCGCGCGGCTGGTGCGTCAGGTGTCGGCGGACGGGGGCGAACAGCTCAAGGCCTACGACACGCAGGGCCGATTGGTCGCCGAGCAGGATGCGCTGGGCGCGGTTACCGAATACCGCTATGACGACGCCGGACGGCTGATCGCGCTGATTCCGCCGGACGATGCGCCGAGGTCCTACGAGTACCGCAACGGTTTCCTGCACAGCCGCTCACGTGGCGATGCGGTGTGGACGTACCGGCGTAATGCCCAGGGTGACATCACCGAGGCGGTCGATCCGGATGGCCATGTCACCCACTACCACCGCGATGCACAGGGGCGGTTGCTGTCGATCCGTTATCCGGATTCGGGTCGGCATGTGTTCGTGTGGAACGACCTGGGCCAACTGGTCGAAGAAAGTCTGCCGGACGGTGGGGTTCGCAAGTTTTCCTACGATGCGCTAGGGCGGCGGATTACGGCGCAGGACGAGCATGGCGCGGTCACCCGTCATGCATGGGATGCCGTTGGCCGGCTGATCCAGACCACCTCGCCGAATGGCGCCACTCGAGCCTTCAGTTATAGCGCCTACGGCCAGATCACGGTCGAACGCGATGAACTGGGGCGGATCACCCGTTACGAGTATGACGACGACCTGCATTTGGTCAGCCGGCGGATCAACCCCGACGGCACACGAGTCCAGTACCGCTACGACCATGCGCAGCTGCTGCTGACGGAAATCGAGAACGAGTCCGGCGAAAAGTATCGGCTGGACTACACGCCCACCGGACTGATCCGACAGGAAACCGGCTTCGATGGTCGGCGCACGGCGTATGCCTACGACCGCAACGGCCACCTGCTGGAGAAGACCGAGTTCGGCGACGACGGCACCACGCTGGTCACCACTTACCAGCGCGACAGCGCCGGGCGATTGCTGCTCAAGACCCTGCCGGACGGGGTCGAGGTCAGCTACCGCTATGACCGTCTCGGCCGGCTGGTCGGCGTGGATGACGGCCAGGATCACCCGCTGGCCTTCGAATACGACCTGCAGGACCGGCTGGTGCGCGAGCATCAGGGCTGGGGCACCCTGCGTTACGCCTACGACGCCTGCGGCCAGCTCACCCGCCTGCGTCTGCCGGACAACAGCAAACTCGATTACCACTACGCCAAGGGCGGGGCGCTGACGGCGATCGACCTCAACGGTGCCTTGCTGACCCGCCACGTCTACCAGCACGGCCGCGAACAGCAGCGCCAGCAAGGCCTGCTGCTCAGCGAATACACCTACGACGAACAGGGCCGCTTGCGCGCCCACGCCGTAGGCCATCAACGCAGTGCGCTGTACCGCCGCGACTTTGCCTACAGCGCCAACGGCAACCTCGAACACATCGCCGACACCCGCCACGGCCAGCGCAGCTACACGTACGACGCCCTCGACCGGCTGATTCGCGTACGCCACACCCGCGACGATGTGCCGGAAAACTTCGCCCACGACCCGGCCGGCAACCTGCTGATGCAGGATCGCCCCGGTCCGACACAGATCAAAGGCAATCGCCTGCTGATGCAGGGCGATCGTCATTACGACTACGACGCCTTCGGCAACCTGATCCGCGAACGCCGCGGCCGCGCGCAAACCCTTGTCACCGAATACCGCTACGACAGCCAGCACCGCCTGATCGGCCTCACCCGTCCCGACGGCACCAGCGCCACCTATCAGTACGACGCCTTCGGCCGGCGCATCCGCAAAACCGTCGACGGCCAGACCACCGAGTTCTTCTGGCAAGGCGACCACCTGATCGCCGAAAGCAGCCCGACCCAACACCGCAGCTTCATCTACGAACCCGGCACCTTCCGCCCACTGGCCATGCTCGACGGCAAAGGCCCGAAACGCGCCTGCCCGTTCTACTACCAGCTCGACCACCTCGGCACCCCGCAGGAACTGACCGACTACAGCGGCGAGATCGTCTGGTCGGCCAAATACAGCGCCTACGGCAAGGTCACCTCGCTGGAGCTCGCGACCGAGGACTACCTGAACCAGCCACTACGGTTTCAGGGGCAGTATTTCGATGAAGAAAGCGGGCTGCATTACAACCGACACCGGTACTACGACCCGGAGGTGGGGCGGTACCTGACGCCGGATCCGGTGAAGTTGGCGGGTGGGTTGAATCAGTACCGGTATGTGCCGAATCCGACGGGGTGGGTGGATCCGTTGGGGTTGACGTCCAA
>NZ_WTVE01000030.1:0-83966 GCF_022496685.1 Pseudomonas sp. B707
CACAACAGCCTGTCGCGGGCGGCGATCTTTCTCGGGGATGAGCCGGAGGAGTTGATTGTTGCGCTGGCGGGGGACGCGGCGCGGTTTTATCACTTTCGGGCTGGGGGTCTGACGGCGGTCAGCGATGCGTACGGCAACCGCTTGCGTATTACGCGGGACCGTCTGGATCGCGTTGAGCGCCTCGACAACGGCGCTGGTCGCTCCTTGTTGCTGCGCTATGAGCGGGCGCATCTGGTCGCGGTCGATTATCAGGTTTTTCGGGATTCGACCTGGCGCACCGAGCAGACGCTGGCCAGCTACCGCTTTGATGCCCGCCATCGGTTGATCGAGGCGTCGAACGCCGTCGGCGAGACCGAGCGTTACGACTACGACGACCAGCACGTCATCCTGCAACGGCAACTGGCCGGCGGTGCGAGCTTCTTCTGGGAATGGGAACGTGCCGGCAAGGCGGCGCGCTGTGTGCGGCACTGGGCGTCGTTTTCGCAGATGGACACGCGTTACGTCTGGGATGGCGCCGGCCGTGTCACGGTGCATTACGTCGATGGGACTGAAGAGACTTACGTCCACGATGACACCGCGCGGCTGGTGCGTCAGGTGTCGGCGGACGGGGGCGAACAGCTCAAGGCCTACGACACGCAGGGCCGATTGGTCGCCGAGCAGGATGCGCTGGGCGCGGTTACCGAATACCGCTATGACGACGCCGGACGGCTGATCGCGCTGATTCCGCCGGACGATGCGCCGAGGTCCTACGAGTACCGCAACGGTTTCCTGCACAGCCGCTCACGTGGCGATGCGGTGTGGACGTACCGGCGTAATGCCCAGGGTGACATCACCGAGGCGGTCGATCCGGATGGCCATGTCACCCACTACCACCGCGATGCACAGGGGCGGTTGCTGTCGATCCGTTATCCGGATTCGGGTCGGCATGTGTTCGTGTGGAACGACCTGGGCCAACTGGTCGAAGAAAGTCTGCCGGACGGTGGGGTTCGCAAGTTTTCCTACGATGCGCTAGGGCGGCGGATTACGGCGCAGGACGAGCATGGCGCGGTCACCCGTCATGCATGGGATGCCGTTGGCCGGCTGATCCAGACCACCTCGCCGAATGGCGCCACTCGAGCCTTCAGTTATAGCGCCTACGGCCAGATCACGGTCGAACGCGATGAACTGGGGCGGATCACCCGTTACGAGTATGACGACGACCTGCATTTGGTCAGCCGGCGGATCAACCCCGACGGCACACGAGTCCAGTACCGCTACGACCATGCGCAGCTGCTGCTGACGGAAATCGAGAACGAGTCCGGCGAAAAGTATCGGCTGGACTACACGCCCACCGGACTGATCCGACAGGAAACCGGCTTCGATGGTCGGCGCACGGCGTATGCCTACGACCGCAACGGCCACCTGCTGGAGAAGACCGAGTTCGGCGACGACGGCACCACGCTGGTCACCACTTACCAGCGCGACAGCGCCGGGCGATTGCTGCTCAAGACCCTGCCGGACGGGGTCGAGGTCAGCTACCGCTATGACCGTCTCGGCCGGCTGGTCGGCGTGGATGACGGCCAGGATCACCCGCTGGCCTTCGAATACGACCTGCAGGACCGGCTGGTGCGCGAGCATCAGGGCTGGGGCACCCTGCGTTACGCCTACGACGCCTGCGGCCAGCTCACCCGCCTGCGTCTGCCGGACAACAGCAAACTCGATTACCACTACGCCAAGGGCGGGGCGCTGACGGCGATCGACCTCAACGGTGCCTTGCTGACCCGCCACGTCTACCAGCACGGCCGCGAACAGCAGCGCCAGCAAGGCCTGCTGCTCAGCGAATACACCTACGACGAACAGGGCCGCTTGCGCGCCCACGCCGTAGGCCATCAACGCAGTGCGCTGTACCGCCGCGACTTTGCCTACAGCGCCAACGGCAACCTCGAACACATCGCCGACACCCGCCACGGCCAGCGCAGCTACACGTACGACGCCCTCGACCGGCTGATTCGCGTACGCCACACCCGCGACGATGTGCCGGAAAACTTCGCCCACGACCCGGCCGGCAACCTGCTGATGCAGGATCGCCCCGGTCCGACACAGATCAAAGGCAATCGCCTGCTGATGCAGGGCGATCGTCATTACGACTACGACGCCTTCGGCAACCTGATCCGCGAACGCCGCGGCCGCGCGCAAACCCTTGTCACCGAATACCGCTACGACAGCCAGCACCGCCTGATCGGCCTCACCCGTCCCGACGGCACCAGCGCCACCTATCAGTACGACGCCTTCGGCCGGCGCATCCGCAAAACCGTCGACGGCCAGACCACCGAGTTCTTCTGGCAAGGCGACCACCTGATCGCCGAAAGCAGCCCGACCCAACACCGCAGCTTCATCTACGAACCCGGCACCTTCCGCCCACTGGCCATGCTCGACGGCAAAGGCCCGAAACGCGCCTGCCCGTTCTACTACCAGCTCGACCACCTCGGCACCCCGCAGGAACTGACCGACTACAGCGGCGAGATCGTCTGGTCGGCCAAATACAGCGCCTACGGCAAGGTCACCTCGCTGGAGCTCGCGACCGAGGACTACCTGAACCAGCCACTACGGTTTCAGGGGCAGTATTTCGATGAAGAAAGCGGGCTGCATTACAACCGACACCGGTACTACGACCCGGAGGTGGGGCGGTACCTGACGCCGGATCCGGTGAAGTTGGCGGGTGGGTTGAATCAGTACCGGTATGTGCCGAATCCGACGGGGTGGGTGGATCCGTTGGGGTTGACGTCCAACTGTCCGCCGCCGAACAAGCCGGGTTGTTCGGTGCCGGATGGGGTGGGTGGCTCGGTTGTTGACGAAGGTGAGCCGCTGATTCCAAAGCCAAAATCTCGACCCGAAAATTTTGGGAGTGATGAAAAGCTTACCGGGCATTTTGAAAAGCATGGCGCCGAATTCAAAGCGATGAGCAACGAAGAGTACTTACTCACCGCGCGAGGCGTTGTGAATCAAGGCACGCGTGTGGAGTACTTATACAAGGGAGAGCTGCGAGCAGGGTATATCCAGTTGATGGGGACTAACCGAAAAGGTGAAGCGAAATTCGCTTTCGTTGGCACCAACACCAATGATGAAATTACGACTCTACACACCAAAAGTGGGAAAGAGTTTTGGCGGACAATCAATGGTAATGCACGAGATAAAACAGTGAGACCCGCTCATGACTAAGACGTACAAAGCACTGGTTGTCGAAATAGACCCGTATGTAGAAGAAGCTATTTTGCTGGTCGTGGAGGGCACAGCGGTCAGATGTTTCGTAAGCTACAGCCCTTCAGAAATTGAGGTGGGAAAAACTTACGAAGTTGAGTTCGAAATGGTGTTATCTGATGAAGAATGTGTATCACCTTCAGAATGCGAAAAAACGCAGATCAAGATGCTCGGTAGCGGATTCCCCTGTGAGATTTATGGCTACCTGGATGGCGAAGTTTTCCGGTCTTTAGTTGATTTTACTGATCAGGATATCCACTACGAATTTCCACATCTAAATGGGCAATTTGTCAAAATTAACGCGGACAGGATTGATGTTTCGTTTGTTCGATAGCGAATGGCAGGGATTAGACCGCTGCTCCACAAGCATTGGTGCGGACAGGGAAGTCAGCGTTGACCAATTGGCCGCGGCGCATTGAGGTCCGGGAGGATAAGGCTGTCGAGTAGGCGCACACCAAGTTCAACAAGGCGAGTACCCTATCACTCATCATCATCAAAATCCTCATACTCAAGCTCGTCCTCACCCTCCAAAAGCGGAACCGTCGCATCATCCATCAACGACCCCGGATCTTCATTCCCCGGATCATTGATAAACGGCAATCCGCTCGGGCCTTTCTCTTCCTTGCCTTCGGTTTCCGGAGTCATGGCGCACCTCGTCAATCGCGTTCGTATAGGACGTTCGAAAAGTATGGTCGCCATTCGTTCCTGCGCATGAACGCGCAGGCACAAAAAACCCGGCATAAAGCCGGGTTTCCGTAGAACCGGTCACTCAACGATGACGGTTCTTGTGTTTGTTCTTGTGCTTGTGACCACCGCCGGAGTGCGACTTGCCGCCATCGTCACCCAGGTTGTTGCCGACCGCGCCACCCGCTGCGCCGCCCAACCCTGCGCCGATAGTCGAACCGGTGGAGCCGCCGAGGCTGTTGCCGACGACGGACCCGCCTGCGGCGCCGAGGCCACCGCCAATGGCGGCTTCCGTGCGATTGCGCTTGTTCGCTCCGACGGCACTGCCGGCCGCGCCACCAACGCCAGCACCCACCGCAGCACCGGTGCTGCCGCCGAGTTGGCCGCCGACCACATTGCCCAACGCGCCACCCAATCCACCACCCACGGCGGCCGTGCCATCACCGGCGGCCATGGCGCCTTGGGCCACGAACAATCCCAAAACCAATGCGGATAATGTCAATCGCATACAGACCTCACAGGTCCCGAGTCGGGACGGTTCGCCCGCGGAGGGGGCTACGTAGCATTGGAGGCGAATTCGGGAAAAACGTTCAGCAACGAAAAGGCCCGGCATAAAGCCGGGCCTTTTCAGTCACGCGTTGGCAATCAGTGACGCTTGTGACCCTTGGACAAGTTGCTGCCCACTGCGCCGCCAGCAGCACCGCCCAAGCCGGCACCGATAGTCGCACCGTTCTTGCCACCCAGGCTGTTGCCGATGATCGAACCACCCGCTGCACCGACACCACCGCCAATAGCCGCCTTTGTGCGGGCTCCCTTCTTCGCTGCCAACGCACCGCCAGCCGCGCCGACCAGGCCAGCGCCAATGGCCGCGCCGTTGCTGCCGCCCATTTTCTGGCCAACCACGTTACCCAGCGCGCCGCCCAGACCGCCACCCAGTGCGGCGGTACCGTCGCCAGCCATTGCACCTTGAGCAACCAGAAGCCCCAGAACCAGAGCAGGCAGAGTTAAACGCATGACGAAAAACCTCAACAGAAGGAATAAAAAAGGGCGCAGATTGAATGCTGTTGTCGCGGCAATGTCCAGCGTTGCAGCGCACTTGGCGCCGATTGGACAGCGAATATGGAAAAGGTTTTATGACGGACAAAAAAAAGCCCGCTGGGGAGACGGGCTGGAGACTTGCTTTCTAACGGATGGCTTCACCCTACCCAGCCGGGTGTGAAAAGTTTGTGAAAGAAACCACACGAATCTGCAATTTCTGTAGGACGCCTCTCAAAAAATAGAAACAAAAAACCCCGCTCAATGGCGGGGCTGTATGGCATCCGGATTACTTCCTGGAACGTGCCGTCACCTTGGGCAGAAATTTTGCTTTAGGCCCCTTGGGTGCCGTGGACTTGATCTTGCCGGTCTGCACCGGGTCCTCGCCAAACCCGGCCTGGTACTCCGTCTGGCCGCAGCGCACGCAATTGTTGAATGGAAATTCAGCCCCGTCGTCTTCGATGTACGGATCAGTCATCTCTTCACCCCTTTCCAAATGCGGGCCGACACCGGCAAACCCTTTTGCCTGAAAAAATATCGACCTCCAAGGCTTTTGAGACTAGCCGGTCATTCCTGGACTTGTGATTCAGATCACCCGAAGCCCGACGAATGGCCTAAGGAAATTAAACACATTGAGGAACCGTTGGTCCCACGCGGCTAAAGATTTGCGGCGACCGGCCGCTGCCCTTTTTCGTACGCAATGAATCTCAAGGAGAGAACATGGAAATCAAAGGATTCCCCACACTGCCCGTTGTAAAGCTCACGGATGAACAGATCGCCGCCGGCAAAGCCGGGGCAGAGAAATTCAAGGAAAAAGTCGCTTCGGGCGAAATCGTCATCAAGCAACCGACTGGACCGAGCCCGTTGCAGCCGGGCGTCATCTACCACCCGGACCCGGTTCAGCCAGTTCAACCAGGCGATACCCCGCCTCTCGTTGCGATCGATACACCGCTGACCTATGACTCGAAAGGCACTATCCTGCTCAAACCACAGGGCTGATTGTCAGCAAAGAGCCCATTCCGTTGAATGGGCTCACAAGCGGAAACCAATGCTCAGCGCAACTTGACCGCTGTACCGGTCGCAAACACCACTACCATGCCGCCCTTCCCTGCCGGCATGCTGATCTCGAAATCCACCCCGACCACCGCATCCGCCTGCAAGGCCCGCGCGCGCTCCCTGATCTCGTCAGTCGCCTGAACACGCGCCTCCTTCAACGCCCGCTCCAGCGTCTGCGAACGCCCGCCGAAAAAGTCCCGCATGCCCGCGAACATATCGCGAATCACATTCACGCCCTGCACCGACTCGGCACTGACGATGTCCAGATACGCCGTAATCTGCCGGCCTTCGATGGAGTGGGTGGTGGAAATGATCATGGAGGTCGTCCTTTTACTTGCCGGATAAAGCCGCGATTGTAATGCCCTGGCCAAGGGAAGCCGAACCGATCTCTGTGACCAAAAAAATCCGGACGCCAGAATGCACAAAACCCCTGGCTTCTTTCGAAACCAGGGGTTTTGTTTACATCGAATTTGGCGGTGAAGGAGAGATTCGAACTCTCGATACAGTTTCCTGTATACACACTTTCCAGGCGTGCTCCTTAAGCCACTCGGACACTTCACCGTATCTCTTCAAACATGTTCTGTCTGTCGAGGCGCGCTAATGTAGTCGAAAGCTTTTCTGATGGCAAACTTTTTTTCAGAATTTTCATGCGGTTAAGAGAAAAAGTCGCTTCCACCTTCTAGGGGCCATGGCAATCCGGCCAATCTCGGGTGGGCGCAGCCCTTCTATATAGGTGCGCAGGCGTCAGGCGCGGGGCGTGTTGCAGCGCATCGGCCGGTAAACGGTGACTGGCGGGTCAGTCACAGTGCTTTACCTGACCGGCGACGGTGGGTAACGTCTGCCCATCTTTCTTATAAGGAATTGCGCCATGAGCGACCTGATTGCCTACCACCTCGAAGACGGTATCGCGACCCTGACCCTGAGCAACGGCAAGGTCAACGCCATTTCCCCGGACGTGATCGCGGCCTTCAACGCGGCGCTGGATCAGGCGGTGGCGGATCGTGCCATTGTGATCATCACCGGTCAGCCGGGCATTCTCTCTGGCGGCTACGACCTGAAAGTGATGACTGCCGGCCCTAAAGAAGCCGTGTCGCTGGTGACCGCCGGCTCGACCCTGGCCCGCCGCCTGTTGTCGCACCCGTTCCCGGTGATTGTTGCTTGCCCGGGGCATGCCGTAGCCAAAGGCGCATTCATTCTGTTGTCCGCCGATTACCGGATCGGTGTCGACGGCCCGTTCAGCATTGGTCTGAACGAAGTGCAGATCGGCATGACCATGCACCACGCCGGCATCGAGCTGGCCCGTGATCGCCTGCGTCGCTCGGCCTTCCACCGCTCGGTCATCAATGGCGAGATGTTCGATCCGCAAAGCGCAGTGGATGCCGGCTTCCTCGACAAAGTGGTCGCGGCCGAAGAACTGCAAGGCGCCGCCCTCGCCGCCGCGCGTCAGTTGAAAAAGATCAACATGACCGCACACAAGAACACCAAGTTGAAAGTGCGCAAGGCGCTGCTGGAAACCCTGGACAACGCGATCATCCAGGATCAGGAGCATCTGGGGTGACACCCGGCTCATACCGATTCAGAAAAGCCCCACCGTCGTGTCGGGCTTTTTCTTACGCGGCTTGTTGAAAACTCCGCGGCAGCTCTAGGACGCCTCTGACCAACAAGTCGGAAACATGCGCTTAAACATCGCCCATCTCCGGACTCTATAGCGGCAATTGCCGAAAACAGTGCACATCCGTACACTGCGCCACCTTTTGTCCCGATGGGCCTGAAAATGCTGTTTGTGTTTCGTATGTTATTGATGGGCCTGCACTTTATTCTGGCGGGGATACTCGGAGTGATCCTCGGGCTGTGCCGGCCATTCAATCCGGACAACAGTCGCCTGTGCGCCCGCCTCTATGCACTGCCGGCCATGTGCATTTTGCGTCTGCGAGTGAAGGCCGAAGTCGGCCCGTTGATGAACAAACCCGACAGCTGCGTGATCATCGCCAATCATCAGTCCAACTATGACCTGTTCGTGTTCGGCAACGTGGTGCCGCGTCGGACGGTGTGCATCGGCAAAAAGAGCCTGAAGTGGGTGCCGCTGTTCGGGCAGCTGTTCTGGCTGGCGGGCAATGTGTTGATCGATCGTGGGAACGCGCACAAGGCGCGCCAGTCGATGCTGACCACCACCGATACCTTGCAGCACAAAGACACCTCGATCTGGGTGTTCCCGGAAGGCACGCGCAACCTGGGTGAGGAACTGCTGCCATTCAAGAAAGGCGCGTTCCAGATGGCCATCGCCGCCGGGGTGCCGATCGTTCCGGTGTGTGTCAGCAGCTACATCAAGCACATGCGTCTGAACCGCTGGCACAGCGGGAAAGTTCTCATACGCTCGCTGCCGGCAATTCCTACCGTCGGCCTGACCATGGATGACATGCCCATGCTGATCAACCAGTGCCGCGAACAGATGCGCGAATGCATCGATGCGATGGACCGGCAGCTGCAAGCTGCGTGAAAAAGAAGCCCGCCCTGTGCGGGTTTTCTTTTGCCCGGTGAACTGTGCAGATTTCACTGACTCTCAAGCAGCGACACGGCTAAGCTGAAGCCATGTCTCCCCTGCCATCTGCCAAGAAGAAGTGAATCACCACCATGGGTCGAGTTGTTGCTGCTGCGGTTTACAGCGCCGGTAAGAAAGTCACCAATATTTCCCTCGACGAAGGCGCGGCCTGGGCCGCCAAGACCGGCCACTTCGTCTGGATCGGCCTCGAAGAGCCGAGCGCCCAGGAACTGTCCAACCTGCAACGTCAGTTCAACCTGCACGAACTGGCCATCGAAGACGCCCTGGAAAAGCACAGCCGGCCGAAGCTGGAAACCTTTGGCGACGCGCTGTTCATCGTCACCTACTCGCCGGTGCGCGAACACGGGATTCTGCAGTTCATCGAAACCCACATCTTCGCCGGCAAGGGCTACATCATCACTGCCCGCAATGGCCACTCGGCGTCCTACGCCCACGTCCGCCAACGCTGTGAGGCGCGGCCGCTGTTGTTGGAGCACGGGGAAGATTTCGTACTGTATGCGCTGCTGGATTTCGTGATCGAAAACTATCAGCCAGTGGGCGAAGCGATCCACGCCGAGATCGATGAACTGGAACGCAACGTGTTGTGCAGCGCATTGAATGAATACGACATCCAGAAGCTGCACGGCCTGCGTCGCGACGTCCTGCGCCTGCGCCGTTACGCCGCGCCAATGGTGGAAATCGGCGAAGAACTGCAGAAGCTGAGCTTCCCCTTCATCGACAAGAACATGCGCCCGTACTTTCGCGACGTGCAGATCCACGTGAACCGGCAGATGGAAGATCTGACCACCCTGGCCGATATCGCCAGCCAGACCATCGAAATCGGCGTGCTGCTGGAAGCATCACGCCAGAGCGTGGTGCAGCGCAAATTCGCTGCATGGGCGGCGATTCTGGCGTTCCCGACAGCGGTGGCCGGGATCTACGGGATGAACTTCCAGAACATGCCGGAGCTGAGCTGGCACTACGGCTATTTCGGCGTGCTGGGCTTTATCACGGTCGGCTGCGTGAGCCTGTGGGCGAGCTTCAAGAAATCCGGCTGGCTATAAGAAAAAACGCCCCCGTGTAAAACACGGGGGCGTCTGGATTCAAGCAGCGGTCGGCTTGTGCGCCACGAAACGCATCATCCATTCCGCGACGGTGGTGCCGTGGTGCTGATGCTCCAGACTGGCCACACCCTTACTGTAAACCTGCTCGCCCAGCGCTTCCTGACGCAGATCCAGCAGCGCTCGCGAGTAGTCGTGAATGAATTCCGGATGACCCTGGAAGCACAGCACCTGATCGTTGATGTGGTACGCGGCAAACGGGCAGAAATCGCTCGATGCAATCACCGTCGCGTTTTCCGGCAACGCCGTCACCTGATCCTGGTGGCTGATCAACAGCGTCAGCTCTTCACGCACCGGGCTCATCCACGGCGCCTTGGCCGCCAGTTTGTAGTTGTGGATGCCGACACCCCAGCCTTGCGTGGCGCGCTCGCTCTTGCCGCCCAGCAGCAGCGCCAGCAGTTGATGGCCGAAGCACACGCCGAGCAGTTTGTCGCCGCGCTCATAGCGGGTCAGCAGGTATTGCTTGAGGGTCTGGATCCACGGGTCGGTACCGAACGAGTCGGCCTTGCTGCCGGTAACCAGATACGCATCGAAGGTCAGGTCATCACTCGGATAATCGCCCTGCATCACGTTGTACACCGTAAACTCGGCGGCGATCGGCTGTTGCGAGAACAGGCGCTGGAACATCTGCCCGTAACCCTGATATTCATCGACCAGTTCCGGACGCAGGATGTCGGTTTCCAGAATGCAGATGCGTAGCGACATAAAAAATACCTGACACGTGATGGGAATAATGCACAGCCCAGAGCCTGCCTTGAAACCCCCCGGCAAGGCAAGCCCCGAAATGCATCCCCAGCCCGTTAGAACAACTCGCCCTTCGCGGCCTTCTCAAGCAGCAGCGCTGGCGGTGCAAAACGCTCGCCGTACTGTTCCGCCAGATACTGTGCCCGCGCGACAAAGTCCTTCACGCCATATTGGTTGATGAACTGCAACGCGCCGCCCGTCCATGCCGCGAAGCCGATGCCGAAGATCGAGCCGACGTTGGCGTCCGCCGTCGACGTCAGCACGCCCTCCTCCACACAGCGCACGGTTTCGATGGCCTGCACGAACAACAGTCGATCACGTACATCCTTCGGTGAAATCTGCCCGTCGGCTTTCTCGAAACGGGTTTTCAGCTCGGGCCACAGATGTTTCTGACCACCCGCCGGGTACTCATAAAAACCGCCTCCCGCTGCCTTGCCCGGCCGCTTGTATTCGTTGAGCAGCAAGTCAATCACGGCGAACGCCGGGTGCTCAATCAGCGGTTTCCCTTCTGCTTGAAGGTCTTTGGCCGTTTGCTGACGGATATGGCTCATCAGGCTGAGGGAAACTTCGTCAGAGATCGCCAGCGGTCCGACAGGCATGCCGGCCTTGCGCGCTTCGGTCTCGATCATCGGCGCGCTGACGCCCTCACCCAGCATCGCAATACCTTCATTGGTGAAGGTGCCGAATACTCGCGAAGTGAAGAATCCGCGACTGTCGTTGACCACAATCGGGGTTTTCTTGATTTGCAGTACGAAATCGAACCCGCGTGCGAGGGTTTCGTCGCTGGTTTGCGCGCCCTTGATGATTTCCACCAGCGGCATCTTTTCCACCGGGCTGAAGAAGTGCAGGCCGATAAACTTGCTTTGATCCGGTACTGCGGTCGCCAAGCCAGTGATGGGCAAGGTCGATGTGTTGGAAGCAATCACAGCGTCGGCGCCAACCACCTGTTGCGCTGCTGCCGAGACCTTGGCCTTGAGTTGACGATCCTCGAACACCGCCTCGATGATCAGATCGCAACCCGCCAGATCGGCATCGCTTTCGGTCGGCTGGATACGCGCCAGCACCGCTTCACGCTGCTGCGCAGACATTTGCCCACGAGCGACTTTTTTATCCAGCAGCGCCGCCGAATGCGCCTTGCCCTTTTCGGCAGCAGCAAGGTTGATGTCCTTGAGCACCACATCGATTCCGGCCACAGCGCTGACGTACGCGATTCCCGCCCCCATCATTCCGGCGCCAAGCACGCCCACACGCTTCGTCACATAAGGCGCAAAACCCTGCGGCCGCGAACCGCCGGCATTGATTTCATTGAGCTGAAACCAGAAGGTGCCGATCAGGTTTTTCGAGATCTGGCCGGTGGTCAGTTCGGTAAAGTAGCGGGTTTCGATCAGGTGCGCCGTGTCGAAATCCACCTGCGCGCCTTCCACCGCCGCGCACAGAATCTTCTCCGGCGCCGGCAACGTGCCCTGGGTTTTGGTGCGCAGGATCGACGGCGCAATCGCCAGCATCTGCGCGACTTTCGGATTGGATGGCGTGCCGCCGGGAATCTGATAGCCCTTCACATCCCAACGCTGCACCGCCGCAGGATTGGCCAGAATCCAGGCCCGGGCCTTGGCCAGCAGCTCATCGCGATCCGCTGCCAGTTCATCAATCAGCCCCGCCTGCAACGCCTGCTGCGGACGGACTTTCTTGCCTTCAAGCAGATACGGCAAAGCCTTTTCGATGCCGAGCATGCGCACCATGCGCACCACGCCACCGCCGCCCGGCAACAGGCCGAGGGTCACTTCCGGCAAACCGAGCTGCACCGACGCTTCGTCCAGTGCCACCCGGTGGTGGCAGGCCAGGCAGATTTCCCAGCCGCCGCCGAGCGCCGCGCCGTTGATCGCCGCGACCACCGGTTTGCCGAGGGTTTCCAGAGTGCGCAACTGGCCCTTGAGGGTCAGCACCATGTCGTAGAAGGCCTTGGCTTCGGGCTTGCCGACCTTGATCAGTTCATTCAGGTCGCCGCCGGCGAAGAAGGTTTTCTTGGCCGAAGTGATGATTACCCCGGCGATGTCATCTTTTTCCGCCTGCAAACGGGCGACGCTTTCGGCCATGGCCTCGCGGTACGCCGCGTTCATGGTGTTGGCGCTCTGGCCCGGCATGTCGATGGTCAGGACGACGATGCCGTCCTGGCCTTTTTCGTAACGAATGGCTTGGGTCATGACAGGATTCCTTGGGGTCAGAGGCGTTCGATGATGGTGGCGATGCCCATGCCGCCGCCGACGCACAGCGTCGCGAGGCCGTAGCGCAGGCGCCGGGCTTCCAGTTCATCGAGCAAGGTGCCGAGGATCGCGCAACCGGTGGCGCCCAGCGGATGGCCCATGGCGATCGAGCCGCCATTGACGTTGACCTTGTCCGGGTCGACAGCCATGTCCTTGATGAATTTGAGCACCACCGAGGCGAACGCCTCGTTGACTTCAAACAGGTCGATGTCCTCCACCCGCAGCCCGGCCTTGGCCAGCGCCTTGCGAGTGGCCGGCGCCGGGCCGGTGAGCATGATGGTCGGGTCGGTGCTGGTGACCGCCGTGGCGACAATCCGCGCCCGGGGTTGCAGGCCCAACGCGCGCCCCTTGGCCTCGGAGCCGATCAGCATCAGCGCCGCGCCATCAACGATGCCCGAGCTGTTACCCGGCGTGTGCACATGGTTGATCCGCTCGACATGGCTGTAGACCCGCAATGCCGTGGCGTCGAAGCCCATCTGGCCGATCATTTCGAAACTCGGCTTGAGCTTGCCCAGGCCTTCAAGGGTCGACTCGGCGCGAATGAATTCATCGTGATCGAGCAGGATGATGCCGTTCTGGTCCTGCACCGGCACCAGCGACTTGCTGAACGAACCGTCGGCCCGGGCGCGGGCAGCTTTCTGCTGCGAGTGCAGCGCGTAGGCATCGACGTCCTGCCGGCTGAAGCCTGCAAGGGTGGCGATCAGGTCGGCGCCGACGCCTTGTGGTGTGAAGTGGCTGTGCAGGTTGGTTTGCGGGTCCAGCGCCCAGGCGCCACCGTCGCTGCCCATCGGCACTCGGGACATGGATTCGACGCCACCAACTACCACCAGGTCTTCGAACCCGGAGCGCACTTTCATCGCCCCCAGGTTCACCGCTTCCAGCCCCGAGGCGCAGAAGCGGTTGATCTGCACGCCCGCGACGCTGACGTCCCAATCAGCCACCTGCACGGCGGTCTTGGCGATGTCCGAGCCCTGATCGCCAATCGGCGTGACGCAACCGAGCACCACGTCATCGATCTGGCTGGTGTCCAGCGCCGTACGTGCCTGCAAAGCGGTCAGCAGCCCGGCCACCAGGTTCACCGGTTTGACGCTGTGCAGCGATCCGTCGGCCTTGCCCTTGCCACGGGGCGTGCGTAACGCGTCGAAAATCAAAGCTTGGGTCATGACGTCCTCGAACCTGTGCGGTGAGTGAAATTCGTACTGTCACTGTTGTCTTCGCAGGCCATCGATTCAATGACCACAGCGCTCAATGACGTTGACGCGCACGCTCAGACGGACGGTCATCCGTGGCTTGATTAACCGGTTCAGGTGCGCGAGCTGTCTAGCAAACGGGCGGCAAAGAAGCTGGCAATGGGCCTCATGCCTTTTTAATCGCGACAGGTAGCAAATACATACGAAATGGATCTAAGCGAAGCGTGACGCGGGCCCTAAGGTGAAGATGTACGTCGTTGTCGTCGGGTTTTGCCGAGACAGGCGTTCGCTACAGGAAGTGCAGCGCTTGCCGTCATGGATATGCAGGCAGGCATCAGGAAATAACAAAAAAGGCGGTCAAGCCATGTTCAAACAACCGAAAGTACGGCAAGCAGGGCTCATTCTTTTCGCCACGACGCTGTTGTTGATTCTGCCGAACCTGACCAAGGTCATCGGCTGATTCAAGCGGCAGGTATTGTTTATCGCCACTGAAAATGTGACTGGCCCGCTACCCGGGCCAGCGTGGCTGTGCCAACCTTTGCGCACTTCCACGACACGGACGGCGATCACTTGAAAACGCTCATTCTGTTCGGGGCCATGCTGCTGAGCATGCCCCTGTCTGCCGCGCAGCTGAACCTGGAGCTGGGCGCGAACAGCCGCACCTGGCAGACCGAGGAGTTGCTCAAGCACCCTCAGGTACAAACCCTCACCATCAAAAACGACGTGTCCTACAAGAAGGACATGACTTATCGCGCCGTGCCGATGGCCGCGCTGCTGACCGGCATCAAACCGGACGATCACCTGCAAGCCGTAGCGCTGGACGGTTTTGCCGCCGAACTGTCCGCCGCGCCGCTACTGAACACCAAGGGTTCACGCGCCTGGCTGGCCATCGAGGATCCGGCGCAGCCCTGGCCGCCGCTGTCGGAAGGCAAGCACAGCGCCGGGCCGTTCTATCTGGTGTGGACCGATCCGCAGGCCGGCAATATCAGCCCGGAACAATGGCCGTTCGAAGTGGCGAGCATCAAGCGCATGGCGCCGGTGGCCGAGCGCTTCCCTGCCCTGCTGCCGGATCCTGCGTTGAAGGCCGATGACCCGGTGAATCAGGGTTTTGCGCTGTTCCAGAAGAACTGCCTGGCCTGCCATCGCCTGAATGGCGCGGGCGATGCGCAGTTCGGGCCGGACCTGAATATTCCGTACAACCCGACCGAGTACTTCGGCGCGGACTTCCTCAAGCGCTACATCCGCGACCCACAGAGTCTGCGTCAGTGGCCGCAAGCGAAGATGCCAGGGTTTTCTGCCGAGGTGTTGCCGGATGCGGATCTGCAGAAGCTGATCGGGTATTTGCAGCACATGGCCGGGCGCAAGGTTGCGCCGGCCAAGTAATCCAATTACGCCGCTTACTGCTGCTGCACCGAGATGATTGGCGCTGGTGTCGGCGACACCAGCACTTTCGCGTGCATCTGCTCTGAGCCGCCGCCCCGGCGCATGCCGCGCACCGGGCAGGCGTCGAGGTAATCCAGACCCACCGCCAGTTTCAGGTGCCGCTCCGGCCGCGCCAGCTCATTGGTCACGTCAAAGCTGTACCAGGCGTCGTCGATCCAGGCTTCGGCCCAGGCGTGACTGGCCAGATGCTCGCAATCCTCGCTGTACAGATAACCCGACACATACCGCGACGGCACACCGAGGCTGCGCGCGCAGGCGAGAAACGCGTGGGCGTGATCCTGGCAAACACCCGCCCGGCCGGCAAATGCCTCGGCGGCGCTGGTGTCGACTTCGGTGGCGCCCGGTTTGTAGGTCATGTGCTGGTTCAGCCCATGCATCAGGTCGATCAGTGCATTGCGGTCGCGTCGTTGCTTGCAGGACTTCTCGGCAAACGCCCGCAGCGCCTCGTCAGCCTCTGTCAGCCGGGTGAAACGCAGGAACGGCAGCGCCGACTGACTCTCGTGTTCGGCTTCGCGCAACTCGTCGATATCGACCTGCCCCCGGGCGCCGATGATGATCGCTTCGTGGGGCTCGTCCATGGTCAGCACGTGCAGGATGTTGCCGAACGGATCGAGCTGGGCACGCACCGGGCGCGGCAGGTCGAGCTGCCAGCTCAGCACGTGCTGACGCTCGCTGTCGTGGGGCGTCAGGCGCAGGTACTGGATGCTCGCTCGCACCTGATCTTCGTAGTGATAGGTGGTCTCGTGGCTGATGGAAAGTCTCATGCGGCCTCCAGGTAGGAACTGTGAATGGCGTTGCCCAGCTGGCGCACCAGCGGGATGAATTCGGTGAGCCAGGCGTGCAGCCCTTCCTCGAGAATTTCCTGAATGCCGGTGTAACGCAGACGCGCGTCCATTTCCGCCGCCAGTCGTTGTGCAGGGCGACCGTTGGCCCCCGGCAGTTGCGCGAGAATCTGGTCAATCTCTTCGGTGCAGGCCCGCAGCGAACGCGGCACGTCGGCGCGCAATAGCAGCAGCTCTGCAACATGCCGGGCGCCGGGCGCATCGCGATAGATCTCGGTGTAGGCCTCGAACGATGACAGCGCCCGCAACAGCGCACTCCATTGGTAATAGGCGTGAGCGGTGCCGTCGCTGACTGCTTCCGCCTGATCGCCGGCCATTTCGTAACGCGCATCGAGCAGGCGCAACGTGTTGTCAGCGCGCTCGATAAACGTACCCAGGCGAATGAAACGAAATGCGTCGTTGCGCATGATGGTGCCGTAGGACGCGCCCCGAAACAGGTGCGAACGCTCCTTGATCCACTCGCAGAAGCGACTCATGCCATAACGGCTGAGGCCCTGATTGGCGATCCCGCGGATCTCCAGCCAGGTGGCGTTGATGTTCTCCCACATGTCGGCAGTGATTCGCCCGCGCACCGCATGGGCGCTGGCCCGCGCCGCACCGAGGCAGCTGTAGATGCTCGCAGGATTCGCCGCGTCGAGGGCAAAGAAATGCAGCAAGCGCTCGGCATGCAGCTCGCCGTGACGCTCCAGGTAATCGTCCAGCGTGCCGGTGATCAGCAGCGGCATCGCCAGTTCGTGCAGACCGTCGCCACGGCCGTCCTGCGGCATCAGCGACAGCGAATAACTGACGTCGAGCATCCGCGCGAGGTTTTCCGCCCGCTCCAGGTAACGCGACATCCAGTAAAGATCCGAGGCAGTTCTACTTAACATGGCAGGTTTCCTTCAATCCTCGACCACCCAGGTGTCCTTGGTTCCGCCGCCCTGGGATGAGTTCACCACCAGAGAGCCTTCACGCAGGGCGACACGGGTCAAACCGCCGGGCACGACCCGGGTTTCGCGGCCGGACAATACGAACGGACGCAGGTCGATATGGCGCGGCGCAATGCCGTTTTCGACAAAGGTCGGACAGGTCGACAGCGACAGCGTCGGTTGCGCGATGTACGCGTGGGGCTTGGCCTTGATCCGCTCACGGAACGCATCGATTTCCGCGGTCGTCGCCGCCGGCCCCACCAGCATTCCGTAACCGCCGGAGCCCTGGGTTTCCTTGACCACCAGTTCCGGAAGATTGGCCAGTACATGGGAAAGTTCAGACGGATTGCGGCATTGCCAGGTCGGCACATTCTTCAGGATGGGTTCTTCGTCGAGGTAGAAACGGATCATCTCGGTGACAAACGGGTACACCGATTTGTCGTCCGCCACGCCGGTGCCGATGGCATTGGCCAGCACCACGTTGCCCGAGCGATAGGACGACAGCAGCCCCGGCACGCCGAGCATCGAATCCGGGCGGAACGCCAGCGGATCGAGGAACGCGTCGTCGAGCCGGCGGTAGATCACGTCCACGGCTTTCGGGCCGTCGGTGGTGCGCATGAAGACTTTGTCGTCGCGCACGAACAAGTCCGCACCCTCCACCAGCTCCACGCCCATTTCCCGGGCCAGGAACGCATGCTCGAAAAACGCGCTGTTGAAGCGTCCCGGTGTCAGCACCACCACACTCGGGTCGTCGATCGGGCTTGAGCTTTTCAGGGTGTCGAGCAGCAGATTCGGGTAATGGTCGATCGGGGCGATGCGCTGGGCCGCGAACAGTTCCGGGAACAGGCGCATCATCATCTTGCGGTCTTCGAGCATGTAGCTCACGCCGCTCGGCGTGCGCAGGTTGTCCTCGAGCACGTAGTACGTGCCGTCGCCGTCGCGCACCAGATCGACGCCGGAGATGTGCGAATAGATATCGCGGTGCAGGTCCAGCCCCTGCATCGCCAACTGATATTGCTCGTTGGCCAGCACCTGTTCGGCGGGAATGATCCCGGCCTTGATGATGCGCTGCTCGTGGTAAAGGTCGGCGAGGAACATGTTCAACGCCTTGACCCGCTGAATGCAGCCGCGCTCGACGATCCGCCACTCGCTGGCGGGAATGCTGCGCGGAATGGTGTCGAAGGGAATCAGGCGTTCTGTCCCTTGCTCGTCCCCGTAGAGCGTGAAAGTGATCCCGGCACGATGGAACAGCAGATCGGCCTCGCGCCGCCGCTGGGCCAGCAGTTCGTCAGGCGTTTCGGCCAGCCAGCGGGCAAACTCCCGGTAATGCGGGCGGATCTGGCCGCCGGCATCGTACATTTCATCAAAATAGGTGCGGATCATGCCGTACTCCTTGTCACCCCGGACATACAGGCCTTCGCAAGGCCCGTGCCATCGGCATAAACGCTTTGATTTCAATCGGTTGGATATTCACGCCACACGCACCGCACCATTCCTGTGCGGCAAATGCCCCAACCTGATCGCCCCCGCTTCATTGCGACGCAGTCCCGTCGCCTATCACCAGCATAGTCAGAGTTGATTTCACTGCTCGGTGCCGGCTGCGGATAATCCGCGCATCCGCTGCAAAAACCTCGCTGACGAAGTACGCAGCCCCACTGATCCGGCTTGCCTCGGCAGCCATCCCGGCCGTAACCCTGAGCGGTTTCCTCTCCTTCCGGTCTTCCCTTTCAGCCACCTTTTCAGGTGGCTTTTTTTTGCGCCGGTTTCTTGTTTCAGGGTTTTGCCATGGGGTGTTCAGGGGGCAGAAACGACAACGGCCGACCCGAAGGTCAGCCGTAGCTCGACGTGTTGCGAGAGTGATCAGTTCAAACGGTGCCGGTTGCGGATCTCCTGTTTCACGCCCCAGCCTTCGATGATGCCGCCCAAGGGCTCGACCACCGCCGAAAAGCCCTGCTCGAAATCGCCAATGTCGTCGTAGGTTGCGTACATCACCTTGCTCAATTCCAGAGACCAGGCGCCGTCGTCGCGCGCACTGACCTGGGCATTGATGGATTCACCGCGAAATTTGCCTGCCGCCCTGCGCGCCCGCTCCTCGTCCGGGAAAATGGCGTAGAACTCGATGGGATGGAATCGGGAAAAATCGAAACCGCCTTCTTTCATGCGGCGCAGCACACTGCTGCTGATGTCTTCTTGATAGGCTGTGCTCATGAATCGTCCCCCTCGCATAGATGGATAGACTTTCCGTATTCCCTGCACTGGCCCAATGGGCCCGGGTGCTTACGGCAACCGCGTTGCCGGCGGGAAACAAGCATGTAGCTGACAAGACCAGACCTTAGCGATCCGTTCGCTGATCTCGCTTGCAGAGTAGCCCCAAGATAGAGCCGCTGCCAAGGCCTGGTACATGAAGAAAATGAAGATTCAGATTGGGGTGATGCTGCGGATTTCGATGCTGTTCTGGGTTTTCAGGCTTTTCACGCCGGCATCGGCGGTGCGCCCTTCCAGATCGTTCAGGTCAAGCTCGGCGGCGACCGGCAACAACCGTTCCTTGATGAGGCGGGCTGCCCGTTCATGACTGGGGCATTCCTCGCACTCGAAGACTTCGTCGATCGTTTCACCATGATCGTCCACGAAAGTGACTTTCCACTTTGACATCGGAGCCTCCTCGATCAAACCCGCAAATGGGCTTACACCTATCTCGACTTTTGTCAGGATTGATCGTTCAAAAGGTTTACACCGATGCAACATGAAAAAAGCCGAGGCCGGCGTGTTTTCGCACACCGGCCTCGGCTTTTTCTGACCCGCGAACGATCAGTCGTTGCTTGGCTTGTTCACCGCTTGCAACACGTATTGCGGCAAGGCGAAAGCGCCGATGTGGATTTCCGGGTTGTAGTAGCGGGTGACGATGCCGCTGCCGATGAAGCGCTGTTGCAGCACTTCGCGGCTCAGCTTGCGGTACGCAGGGTTGGTCGAACCCCAGGCGAAGGTCATCGAACCGCCGATGTAGGTCGGCAC
This sequence comes from Pseudomonas sp. B707, assembly GCF_022496685.1. Taxonomy (NCBI): domain Bacteria; kingdom Pseudomonadati; phylum Pseudomonadota; class Gammaproteobacteria; order Pseudomonadales; family Pseudomonadaceae; genus Pseudomonas; species Pseudomonas sp. B707. Next base: position 20,073 of record NZ_WTVE01000030.1, read on the forward strand.
GGCTGCCTGATAGAAGTGCCAGTCCGGGAACAGGCTGCGCAGGCGGCCGGCGGTGGTTTTCACTTCTTCGATCTGCATGAACGGCGTGCCGTTCTGGGTCACGAGGATGCCGCCCTCGTTCAGGCAGCGGTGGCAGGCCTGGTAGAAGTTTTCCGAGAACAGCACTTCGCCCGGGCCGATCGGGTCGGTGGAGTCGGAAATGATCACGTCGAACTTTTCGGTGGTGGTGGCGACGAAACGCATGCCGTCGTCGATTACCAGGTTCAGGCGTGGATCGTCGTAGGCGCCCTTGGAGTGGTTCGGCAGGAATTCCTTGCACATGTCGACCACGGTGCCGTCGATCTCGACCATGGTGATGTGCTCGACGCTGGCGTGTTTGGTCACTTCGCGCAGCATGCCGCCGTCGCCGCCGCCGATGATCAGCACGCGCTTGGCGGTGCCGTGGGCTAGGATCGGCACGTGGGTGAGCATTTCGTGGTAGATGAATTCATCGGCTTCGGTGGTCTGGATCACGCCGTCCAGCGCCATCACCCGGCCCATGCGCGGGTTCTGGAAGATCACCAGGTGCTGGTGTTCGGTGCGCACTTCGTGCAGCAGTTTTTCCATGCGAAAACGCTGGCCGTAGCCTTCGTAGAGGGTTTCCAGGTATTCGCTGGTTTTGGTGACGGTCATGGTGAAGTGCTCCGATGAATGCGCGGGCGCCAATCGTCAGGTTCGATTGCCCGGGAAAGGCGCGCATTCTACGTTGCCGAAGATGACAGGTCGAACCTCAGTTCATCGGCCCGACCCAATCAGGCTGCGAACGGTCAGATCCGCACATTGCCCCGCGGCCCGGCAATCGCCCAGATGATCAGGCCCAGCACCGGCAGGAGAATGATCAACAGCACCCATAGGATTTTCATCCCGGTCTCGGCGCCGCTTTTCAGCACGTTGATGATCGCCCAGATGTCGAGCGCAAGAATGATCAGGCCGACCAGGCCGTTGAACGTGGAACCCATGGTGTCGCTCCAGAATAGTGGCATGCACTTTTAGGATAGACGGTCGCGCACAGGGTTCCCTTTTATTGCGTTCAGACGTGAACGGCGACCTTCAGGGCTTCCAGCGACGGCGCGGCGGCAATGCCGACTTCGGCGCACAGTTCCAGCACGCGCGGTACGTCGTTGCCGTAGACCAGCACCACTTGCAGCTCATCATCGAGCAACTGGCTGAAGTTCATCAGCGTGTAACCGCCGTTTTCCTTGTTCAGGCTGCTCATCTGCACCTGGATGCGGTTGAGCGCGGTCAGCGCCTCGGTCTTGGCCAGTTGCTTGGGCTTGAGGTTGAACTCGACGCCCGGGCCGAACGAAGCAACGATCTGCGCGAACAGGTCGGCGTAAGTGTCAGCCTGGAACAGCACGGTCTCCGGCAGGCTGCCGACCACGACCCACTCGCCCAGCGGAATCGGGAAAGTGTCGTCGTAGTTGATATCCGGGTTGGCGGTCAGAAAAGCTTCGGCATCGGCGTAGGCCTGTGCCGCTTCGTCAGCGACCTTCTGAATCTCGTCGTCGCCCATGCAGCCGGAGCTGATTTTGCTGATGAGTTCGGCGAGTGCGGCTTTCATGGGAGCGGATCCTGTGGCGAAGGGAATTTTGAGGGCGCGAAGGATAGCGCATTCTCGCCTTCGCCACAGAGCGGGTTCCGGCCAGCGGCTTCAGCCCAACAGTTTTTCCAGCTGCGCAGTGGTGTCGACGGCGCCCATGGTGCGGGCCGCGTCCAGCGCGGTGATGCCGTTGGCATCCTTGGCTTTCGGGTCGGCGCCCTGGTCGATCAGGAAGTCGACGATTTCAACGCGGTTGAACATCGCCGCCATCATCAACGCCGTGCGGCCGTCGAAGGAGGCGCCTTCGATCTGCGCCCCACCGGCGACCAATGCCTTGACCACGGCCAGGTCACCCTTGAACGCGGCGCCGGCAATCGGGCTCTGGCCGTTGCCGTTGCGTTGTTCCGGGTCAGCCTTGTGCTTGAGCAGCACTTGCACCGCGTCCACATGCCCGTAATAACTGGCGAGCATCAGCAGGGTGTCGCCCTTGCTGTTGGTCAGGTTCACCGGCAGACCGGCAGTGATCAGGCGATCGAGCATCACCGCATCGCCCTCGCGCGCCTTGTTGAACACCTGTTCAGTGAATTCGGCTGCTTCTTCGGGGGTCATCTGGCGGCTTTGGTCGGACATGGGGCAACTCCACTTTCGGTCAATCGGAAAACCGATAGTTTCCCGAGCGCGGCGATAGCTGTCATCCCCTTTTTTCCAAGACTGCCGATAGCCAATATCAATAGCGGTACTTGCCTGCCCGGATGTCGGCAAGAGTTTCATCCGTGACCTGCACGTAGGTTTCGGTCCCCGGCAGCCAGGCATAAATCGGGTCATCCCCCGTCAGGCCGGGGTCGAAGCCTTCGTTTTTCAGGCGGGTCTTCTGATATTTGAAAGTGCCGGTGGTTTCCATCTTGACCTTGACCCGCAGGAACAGCGGCACCGCGTAGGCCGGCATGCGTTGGCGGGCGAAGGCCAGCAATTCGGCGAAATCCAGGGTCGCCAGAGACTCGGCCGGGGTGATCGCCGCCATTCCGGCGCGGCCATTGGTGTTGGGGATTTCCACGCCATAGGCCACCGCTTCGGAAATATGCGGGTGCTGGAGCAGCAGATTTTCGACCTCGGTGGTCGAGACGTTCTCGCCCTTCCAGCGGTAGGTGTCGCCGAGACGGTCGACAAACTGTGCGTGGCCGAAACCGATGTTGCGCAGCAGATCGCCGGTGTTGAAGAAGCGGTCGCCCTTGGTGAACACGTCCTGTAGCACGACTTTCGCGGTTTTCTGTGGGTCGGTGTAGCCGTCCAGCGGCGCCTTGTCGTCGATCCGCGCCAGCAGCAGGCCTCGCTCACCCCGACCGACCTTGCGCATGAATCCGTCATCGCCGCGAATCGGCTCGCCGCTGTCCTGGTCGTAGGCGACCAGTTCCCAGGCCATCAGCGAGAAACCGATGGTGTTGTCGAAATTGAGGATGTTGGTGAAGCCGATATTGCCGTCGCTGGCGGCGTAAAGCTCACAGATGTGATCCACGCCGAAGCGGGTCTTGAACTCGGCCCACGCACCGGGCCGCAGGCCGTTGCCGATCATCTTTCGCACATCATGACGACTGTCGTCGGCACTGAGCGGCTGATCCACCAGATACCGGCACAACTCGCCGACGTAACCGATGGTGGTTGCGCGATAGCGACGCACATCGCTCCAGAACTGGCGGGCGCTGAACTTGCGGCGAATCGCGAAACCCGACGCGCCATTGACCGCCGAACCCCAGCACACGCAAAGCCCGGTGGCGTGGTACAGCGGCAAGGTGCAATAGACGATGTCGTCCGGGCGCATGTCGAGGGCGATCATGCCGAAGCTCGCCGAACTGCGCATCCAGCGGCCGTGCTTGAACACCCCGGCCTTGGGCAAACCGGTGGTGCCGGAGGTGTAGATGTAGAAACAGGGGTCGTCGAAGAAAATCTGCCGGCTGCTGGCCGGGTTGTCGACAGGTGCGTCGGCGCTGGCGCTGATCAGGTTGATATAGCCCTCGGGCGCGATGCCCGGATGGCTGAAGGTATCCTGATCGGCGACGAACCATACGCGCGCTGCCGGGATCGCTACTTGCTCGCGTACCGCCGCAAATGCCGGCAGCAACTCTTCACCGACAACAATCGCCGCCGGGGTCACCAGATTGATGCTGTGGATCAGCGTATCGCGGGTCTGCGAGGTATTGAGCAGCGCGCTGACAGCGCCGACCTTGGCCAGCGCCAGAATCGTCACCAGCAGTTCCGGGCGGTTCTCGATGAACACCGCCACCACATCGCCCTTGCCGATGCCCTGCCCGATCAGGTAGTGGGCGATGCGGTTGGCCCACTGGTTGACCTGTGAATAACTCAGCAACACCTCGCCCGACAGCAGCGCGGGGCCCTCGGGATTGCGCAGGGTCGCTTGCTCGAATGTCCAGCCCAGGCCACAGGTTTGGGTCGGATCCGTGACGTTGGCCACCTTCATGCCTTTCACCACCCGTGGAATGGCTTTGGCAATCATCGGCAGTTTGCGGAGCATCATGCCCCAGGTAATCGTGTCGCTCGGCGCTTGGTGCATGGCAGCTCCCGTTCGACCTTGACGTGCAGGCCGGATTTTTATTGTCGGGCAATCGGGTGAGACAACCGGCGCTTCTCGAGCGAGGGTCGAGGCCGAAAATACGTCAGGGCTTCGCGGGCTGTACACGCGGTTTTTGCAATGTTTTGTATCCGCCCCGGCACTACTAAACGCCGCATGATTACAGCCAAGGGTATTGGTTCAATCGAATCGACAATGATCCCGCAAAATGCAGGATGCACGATGGCCATTCATGCAGATTGCACGACAGCCGAAACCAGCAGATTTTATAAATTACTGATTTATAAGGATTTTTAAAAACTCAAATACTGGCACAATCGCTGCAACTCCCTATACATGCTTGCCATTCAAGTGCATACGGAGCTGAAAGACATGAACCTGATCCAAGAAAAATTTACCTCCCTGTTTTCCAACTTCGCCGTCACCACCCAGCCCCGTCCCGATGGCGGGATCCTGCTGACGCTGAAGAGTGCCGACGGCAAAGTGTTCAAACGTGCGCTCACGTATCAGCAACTGCATACCGGTGATCAACTGTCGTGGGCGATCAGCGCGATCCGTCGTGATCTGGCGGAACAGGCCAGCGAGCTGCCACAGATCGGCATGCTGCAAAGCCAGCAGCGTTTTGCCCTGCCGACCTATCACTCGATGTAATTCGAACACCGTATAAACAGACAGGCCGTGGAGCTTTCGCTTCACGGCCTGTTTTTTTTGCGCGTCGATTGTGTGAACTCAGAACGCTTCCGGCTCAATCCCGGTGAAGCTGTCGACGGTCACATGCCCTGCCAGTTCCCCGCCTTCACGGGCCAGGCCGCAGGTTTGCAAGCCGGCTGACTGGGCGGCGTCGAGCTCCTGGACGATGTCCGAGAGGAACAGGATTTCCTGCGGTTCGACACCGATGGCCTGCTGGATATTGCTGTACGACTGCGCCTCGCGCTTGGGGCCCGACGTCGTGTCGAAGTAGCCACTGAACAGCGGCGTCAGATCCCCTGCTTCCGAGCAGCCGAAAATCAGCTTTTGCGCCTGAATCGAACCGGACGAATACACAAACAGTTGATGACCGGCCTGATGCCAGCGCTGGAGCGCTTCAACGGCGTCCGGGTAAACATGGCCTTTCAACTGCCCGGCCTGATAACCCTGCTCCCAGACCATGCCCTGCAACGCTTTCAGCGGCGTGGCCTTGCGGTCTTCGGCGATCCAGGCCAGCAGAATTTCCACGACTCGCTCGACATCAGCCTGCGGTTCGTTGCTGTCGCGGCGCACGGCGTCCAGTTGCTCGGCAACGTCGGCACGCTGGGCGTTCTGGCGAACGAAGTCTGGCAGGTGCTTCGCCGCATACGGGAACAGCACGTCGAACACAAAACTCACTGCGCTGGTGGTGCCTTCGATGTCGGTGAGAATGACCTTGATCGACATCGGCTCAGTCCTCCAGACGCGGGAAGCGGCCGGCGATGTCTTCGCCGGTGAAGTTGGCGACCCAGCCTTCAGGGTTGTTGAACAGGCGGATCGCCACGAAATGCGGGTTCTCGCCCATGTCGAACCAGTGCTTGGTGCCGGCCGGCACCGAAATCAGGTCGTTCTTCTCGCACAGTACGGCGTAGACGTAATCGTCGATGTGCAAGGTAAACAGGCCACGACCGGCGACGAAGAAACGCACTTCGTCTTCACCATGGCGATGTTCTTCGAGGAACTTGGCGCGCAATTCGGCTTTTTGCGGGTGATCGCTGTTGAGGCTGATCACATCGACCGTGATGTAACCGCGCTCGGTCATCAGTTTATCGATCTGTTCTTTATAGGCACCGATCACTTCTTCCTGGCTGGCGCCGGGCTGGATCTTCGCGGCGGCTTGCCAACGGTCGAAGCGCACGCCCTGCTCGGCCAGGGTCGAAGCGATGTCTTCGAAATGGGTCAGCACCTTGTTCGGAATCTCGGGGCTGGAAACGTGATAGACGGACAGGCTGCTCATGGGGCATTCCTCGGTATCGGCCTTGCCGTCCGGTTCTTCGAGACCGGTCGGGCACTGCATTCATCAGGCAAAGGGGCTGGTTCTGGTGAAGTCAGCCTTGGCGGTTCATGACGCTGCGGGTCTTCAACTCGCATTCAAACAGGAATTCAAAGGCCTCGATCTGACGCAACGCGTCGCTCATCTGCGCGCCCCAGGTGTAGAGGCCGTGGCCGCGAATCAGATAACCGACGCAATCGGGATGGGCGTCGAGCCAAGGCTGCACCTTGGCGGCGAGGCGCGCAATGTCCTGATCGTTGTCGAAGATCGGCACGCGCACCCGGGATTCGTGGGTCGAGATGCCGCTGAAAGCTTTTTGCAGTTCGTAGTCTTCGAACTCGATGAAGTCTTGCGGCGTCAGTCGCGACAGCACCGTGGCGTTCACCGAGTGAGTGTGCAACACCGCGCCGATCTCCGGGCGCCAGCTGTAGAGCTGGGTATGCAACAAGGTTTCGGCGGACGGCTTTTTGCCGGGCTCAAGACTGTTGCCGGACAGGTCGGTGGCGAGCACGTCGTCCAGGCCCAACTGGCCCTTGTGCTTGCCGGACACGGTCAGCAGCGCTTCGCTCGGCGACAGGCGCGTCGAGTAATTGCTGCTGGTGGCCGGCGACCAGCCGCGACCATAAAGAAAACGCCCGGCGTCGACAATTTGCTGGGCAAGCTGTTCACGGGTAAGGCTCATGGCCTGTCCTCTTGCATTCGAATGGCAATGATAACGGCAGCGGCGAGCGCTGCGAGACTGGCAATACTAAAGGTCAATGTCGCGCCGAGGGCATTCCAGCTGTAGCCGGAATACAACGCGCCGAGCGCGCCACCGGTGCCGGCCAGCGCTGCATACAGCGCCTGGCCCTGTCCTTGCTGGCGCGCGCCGAAGCTACGTTGCACGAACGCGATGGCAGCCGCATGAAAGCTGCCGAAGGTCGCCGCGTGCAGCACCTGGGCAAACAGCAAGACCCAGAGGAACTCGGCGAACGAACCTAGCAGCAACCAGCGCAACGCCGCCAGCAGAAAACTCGCCATTAGCACCCGCCGCAGGGAAAAACGCGCGAGGATCCGGCTCATGGCCATGAACATCAGCACTTCCGCCACCACGCCGACCGCCCAGAGCATGCCGATCACGCCACGGCTGTAACCCAGTCGCTCAAGGTGCAGAGTCAAAAACGTGTAATACGGCCCGTGGCTCATCTGCATCAGCGCCACGCAACCGTAGAATGCCAGCACCCCGGGATTGCGCAATTGCTTGAGAAAGCCCTCGCCTGTCGGCCGGTTGCCCTGAGGCGGCTGAGCGTTCGGCACCCACAGACTGCTGAGCACGATGCCAGCCATGATCAGCACCAGCGCCGCCGGGTAGATGTCGAGGCTGAGCCATTCGAACAGGCGACCGAGGGCGACCACGGTGATGATGAAACCGATCGAGCCCCAGAGGCGGATCTGGCTGTAGCGAGACGTCTGGCCCTGCAAATGCGCGAGGGTGATGACTTCGAACTGCGGCAGCACCGCGTGCCAGAAGAAGGCGTGCAAGGCCATGACCATCGCCAGCCAGGCGTAGGTCTTGCTGACGAAAATCAGCGAGAAAGTCAGCAGCGTACACACCGCGCCAAAGCGCACGATGGCCAGGCGCCTGCCGGTGTAATCGCCGAGCCAGCCCCAGATGTTCGGCGCCACGCAGCGCATCAGCATCGGGATCGCCACCAGCTCGCCGATGCGCGCGGCGCTGAATCCGAGGTGATCGAAGTACAGCGCCAGAAACGGCGCCGTCGAACCGAGCAAGGCGAAATAGAACAGATAGAAACTGGACAGCCGCCAGTACGGGAGCGCCGCCACGGTCAGACCGCGGCGGCTTTGAGATCACCCATCAAAGCTGACCCAGCACCGGGGTGCTCACGCGCACATCGGCGTTCTGGCCACGGTGACGCAGCAGGTGATCCATCAGCACGATGGCCATCATCGCCTCGGCAATCGGCGTAGCGCGGATACCGACACATGGGTCGTGACGGCCCTTGGTAATGACATCGACAGGGTTGCCGTCAATGTCGATCGAACGGCCCGGGGTGGTGATGCTCGAGGTCGGCTTCAACGCCAGGTGCGCGACGATCGGCTGACCCGAAGAGATCCCGCCGAGAATGCCGCCGGCGTTGTTGCTGAGGAAACCTTCCGGAGTCAGCTCATCACGGTGTTCGGTGCCGCGCTGGGCAACGCAGGCGAAACCGGCGCCGATTTCCACGCCTTTGACCGCGTTGATGCTCATCAGTGCGTGGGCCAGTTCGGCGTCGAGACGGTCGAAGATCGGCTCGCCCAGGCCCGGCATCACACCTTCGGCAACCACGGTGATCTTCGCCCCGACGGAATCCTGATCGCGACGCAGCTGGTCCATGTAGGCTTCCAGCTCCGGCACCTTGTCCGGGTCCGGGCTGAAGAAGGCGTTCTGCTCGACCGATTCCCAGGTCTTGAACGGGATCTCGATCGGGCCGAGCTGGCTCATGTAGCCGCGAATGACAATGCCCTGGCTGGCCAGGTATTTCTTGGCGATGGCGCCGGCCGCGACGCGCATGGCGGTTTCCCGCGCCGAGCTGCGACCGCCGCCGCGATAATCGCGCTCGCCGTATTTGTGGTGGTAGGTGTAGTCGGCGTGGGCCGGGCGGAACAGGTCCTTGATCGCCGAGTAGTCCTTGGACTTCTGGTCGGTGTTGCGGATCAGCAGGCCGATGGAGCAGCCGGTGGTGCGGCCCTCGAACACGCCGGAAAGGATTTCGACTTCGTCGGCTTCCTGGCGCTGGGTGGTGTGGCGGCTGGTGCCCGGCTTGCGGCGATCGAGGTCGCGTTGCAGGTCCTCAAGGGAAATCTCCAGGCCCGGCGGGCAGCCGTCGACAATGGCGACCAACGCCGGACCATGGCTTTCGCCCGCGGTGGTGACAGTGAACAGCTTGCCGTAGGTATTGCCGGACATGCAGGACGCTCCGTGAAATCGAACCCAAATTCGTGATGCGCGCCAGTATACGCAGGCTAACCGAGTAGTTCATCCTCGAACCTTAGCGGTGTGGGTGAGTCCAACCGGCACCTTGGCAAATGATGGCGTGATGATGCTGCGAGTTTTGATCTTGAGCCTTTCCCTGTTTACCGGCTTCGTCCAGGCAACTGTCCTGCAACGACCGGTCACGTTGACTACCGACAATGGCGAACTTTTCGGCTCGCTGTTGCTGCCAAAATCCGACAGCCCCGTGCCGGTTGTCCTGATCCTTTCCGGCTCGGGTCCTACCGATCGTGACGGAAACAACCCCGATGGCGGGCGCAATGACAGCCTCAAGCGACTGGCCTGGGTGCTGGCCAAACACAATGTCGCCAGCGTGCGTTTCGACAAGCGCGGGGTGGCGGCCAGCCTTGCGGCTACCCCGGACGAGCGAAACCTGTCGGTGGAAGCCTATGTGGCGGACGCCGTGGCCTGGGGTCAGAAGCTTAAAGCCGATCCGCGCTTCGGCCCGTTGATCCTGCTCGGCCACAGCGAAGGCGCGCTGATTGCCAGCCTGGCGGCGCCAAAGGTCGACGCGGCGGCGGTCATCTCGCTCTCCGGCACGGCCCGACCGATCGATCAGGTGCTGCGTCGGCAACTGGCCCGCAGCCTCCCTCCCCCGCTAATGCTGCGCAGCAACGAACTGCTCGACAGCCTCAAGGCCGGGCGCACCGACGACAATGTGCCGGCGCCGTTGCAGGTGATCTTCCGTCCGAGTGTACAGCCGTACCTGATTTCGCTGTTCCGTCAGGATCCGGCGGCGGCCTTCGCCCAGCTGAAAATGCCGGCGCTGATCGTGCAAGGCAGCAACGACATTCAGGTTCAGGTCGATGATGCGAAATTGCTCAAGGCCGCCAAACCGGACGCGCAACTGGCGCTGATCGAAGGCATGAACCACGTGTTGCGCATCGTGCCCAACGACGTGAAGCGGCAACTGGCCTCCTACAAGGACCCGAATTTGCCGCTGGCGGCGGAACTGGGGACACGCGTCCTTGAATTTATTGACGGACTTCGCACCCGTTAAGCTCTTTTACCCTCTAGGACTTTGAAAAACGGCCGATAAGCCTTTGTCGCCAGCGTACTGGCTGGCGGCAAGCAGCTTGGACAGGATCTCGCCGTTATGACTGATACCCAGACTTCACCCGACACCACCGCTGAAAAAGACGCACCGCCAGCGGTCGAGCTGCCATGGGCGGATGTCCACGTCGAGCACCACAAGATGCTCCGCCTGGCGCCGTTGCAGACCGACCGCAACACCGGCGGGCGGCCGCTGCGCTTCGTTGAATTCGGTTACGCCGAGCGCAACGGCAAAGAACACAGTCTGATGCGCATGGCGATCAAGTTGCCCGCTCAGCGCGTGCGCAAAGAGCAGAATCACCTGGACGTGTGGGTCGACCATACGACCAAACGCGTGCATTTCGGCCCGGACAGCGGTTTGCAGATCGAACCGATGAACCGTGGCATCGGCCGTTTCATGGCTGCCCAGGGCATCAACTGGGCAAAAAAACGCTGGCCCACCTACACCGTCGACGGCATGGACTTGAACAACAAGGACGCGCTGAACGAGGACACTCGCCTGCGCCGCGATCACTTTTTGCGGGTGCACGGCTTTGATGTGGTTTACGCCGACGCCCAGCATTTGAAGGGTAGCGTCAAAGAAGCGAAGGTCGGCGACCTGCTGGGTGACTGGAACAGCGAAAAGCTGCAGATCGTCGAAATTCTTGAAGCTGCGCAGATGTTGCAGCAGGCCGAGCAGAATCTGGCCGAACAGGAAGTGAAGCTGAAGAAGCAGGAAGACAAGGTCAGCAAGTTCAAGCGTGAAGACGCCGGTTTGCGTTTCACCATTACTTGCCTGGTGGCGTTTGCGGTGTTTCAGGCCGGGTTGCTGATCTGGATTGCAACGCACCGCTGACTGATCTTTCCTACACTCCGCGTTTGACTCGGATGGGACGCGGAGCGTCCCGGGCTGCATTCCCACGCAGACGGTTCGACGCCTCGACGTGGGAACGATCGACGTCAGTCAGACGCGGGAAGCGAACAGTGCCTGATGGGCGCGGCACTGTTCGGCGGTCAGCATGAACACGCCATGCCCGCCGCGCTCGAACTCCAGCCAGGCGAAATCGACTTCCGGGTACAGCGCCTCGACGTGGACCTGGCTGTTGCCCACCTCGACAATCAGCAAACCCTTCTCGGTCAGATGATCCGCCGCTTCGGCGAGCATCCGGCGCACCAGGTTCAAACCGTCATCGCCGCAGGCCAGGCCCAGTTCCGGCTCGTGCTGGTATTCGTCCGGCATGTCGGCGAAATCTTCCGCATCGACGTAGGGCGGGTTCGACACGATCAGGTCGAAACGTTGACCCGGCAGGCCGTCGAAACCATCGCCCTGCACGGTGAACACACGCTCATCGACGCCATGACGCTCGATGTTCTGGTTCGCCACTTCCAGCGCTTCGAACGACAGATCCGCCAGCACCACTTCGGCGTTCTGGAACTCGTAGGCGCAGGCGATGCCGATGCAGCCGGAGCCGGTGCACAGGTCGAGAATCCGCGCCGGCTCGTCGCCGATCCATGGGGCAAAACGGTTTTCGATCAGTTCGCCAATCGGCGAGCGCGGGATCAGCACGCGCTCATCGACGATGAACGACATGCCGCAGAACCAGGCTTCGCCCAGCAGGTAAGCGGTTGGAATGCGTTCTTCGATGCGGCGCTTGAGCAGGCGTTGAAGATTGACCAGTTCGTCGTCTTCCAGCGCGCAATCCAGATAGCTGTCGGCGATTTCCCATGGCAGGTGCAAGGCACCGAGCACTAGCTGTCGGGCTTCGTCCCAGGCATTGTCAGTGCCATGGCCGAAAAACAGATCCTCCCCATGGAAGCGGCTGACGGCCCAACGAATGTGGTCGCGCAGGGTACGAAGTCGGGAAGTGATCACGGGGCAGAACTCCAGAAAAAACGACTGGCGATTCTAGCAGCCAAAACGCGCCGCGACGACGCAGGAAAGATTCCGGGGCGACGGTAGGACGCTTCCGATTTTCCCCTCGGCTATTGAACAGATCGTGTAACTTGACAAGGCTGCAGGCCAGCAACGACGGTGTCTACGATGGTAGCGATTCACAGAACCGCTCAGCCAGAGGACAATGTCGCAAAAGCCCCACCCGAAGGAGCCCCAGAATGTCCGTTCCAAAAACGATGTTTCAACTCAGCGGTCGCGGTTACGCAGCGGCCACGTTGAGCCATGCCACCGTGGTCATCATCGATGCCCAGAAAGAGTACCTCAGCGGCCCGCTGGCCCTGAGCGGCATGGACGCGGCTGTCGCGAACATCAAACAACTGGTTGCCGCCGCCCGCGCAGCCGGCCGACCGATCGTGCATGTGCGCCACCTCGGCACCGTCGGCGGTCTGTTCGACCCGCAGGGCGAACGCGGCGAATTCATCCCCGGCCTGGAACCCCAGGGCGATGAAACCATCATCGGCAAACTGCTGCCGAGCGCCTTCCACGGCACCGAACTCTACGATCGTCTGCAAACCATCGGCTCGCTGGACCTGATCGTCTGCGGTTTCATGAGCCACTCCAGCGTCAGCACCACCGTGCGCGCGGCGAAGAACCTGGGTTTCCGCTGCACCCTGGTCGAAGACGCCTGCGCCACCCGCGATCTGCCGTTCAAGGGCCGCGTACTCAGCGCCGAACAGGTACAGGAAGCGGAAATGGCAATCATGGCCGACAACTTCGCCACCCTCGCGCTGACTCAGGACCTGATCTGATCGACCGTAAATGAGCGGCTCAGCTCGCCGCTCATCTGCAAAAACCTCGCATTTGCTTCAATTACCCTAGCCTCAGGAACAACCCGGTCAACTCCCGGTCGAAGGGCCGATACCCATTGAGGAAGGTCGGAATGAAGTTATCCGATGGATTTGACGCACGCCGCTTGCGGCCCAAAGGCCAAAGCAACTGGCGATTTCGATTCGGCGCGGCGATCGCGGCCATTCTGGCCACGTTCGGCGTGCTGCTGGCGATGGCCGGGGCCGCCAGCCTGCTGGGGCGCCCGCCGGCGCTCGGCGATCTGAATGCAACACCGCTCGGCTCGGCGATCATTCTCGCGGTCGGCCTGCTGTTCCTGTATTTCGGTGTGGCCCTGTGGCGTCGTTGCCGGCGTCGCGCACGGCAATCGCGGGAATTGAACATGTCCCCGCACCTGATGAAAAAACACGATTGATCGACGGCCTGGCTTTTTGCCGGGCCGTTTTGTGTCTGTTTGGGTAAACTGGCCGCCCTTCGCGGAGGCTGACATGCAAGACGACGATTTTTCCCTGTTCAAAAGTGCGATCCAAGGCGTCAAGCCGATCAAGCACGACCGCGCCGACACCGGCAAACCCAAGGCAGACCGTGACCGGATCGCCAAGCTGCGCCAGTCCGCCACCGTGCGCACCGACACCCCTACCGTTGACGGCCTGTCCGATCAGTTCGTGATCGACGTCGGTCCCGAAGACGAGCTGATGTGGGCCCGCGACGGGGTGCAGGAAAGCCAGATGCGCAAGCTCAAGATCGGGCAGATCCCGTTTGAAGGCAGCCTCGACCTGCACGGCATGAGCGTCGAAAAGGCCCGCGAAACCCTTTGGGCCTTTCTCGCCGAAGCGACCAGATTCGAAATCCGCTGCGTGCGCGTCACCCACGGCAAGGCCGTGCGTCTGGACGGCAAGCGGCCGATGATCAAAAGCCACGTCAACACCTGGCTGCGCCAGCATGCGCAAGTACTCGGTTTCTGCTCGTGCCAGGCGAAACATGGCGGTGCCGGCGCCGTGTATGTGATGCTCAAACGCACCATGATGGAAGGCCGCGACGAATAATCCCGTCACACCGAACTTGCAGGGTCGTGTCCGCCACCGTACCCTTGCCCTTTGCGAAAATCCCCACAGGTAGTTTCATGTCCCTGGAACAGAATTACACCGCGATTCTCGGCCAATTGGGCGAGGACGTCTCCCGCGAGGGCCTGCTCGACACGCCAAAGCGTGCCGCCAAAGCCATGCAGTACCTCTGCCGCGGTTATGAACAGACGCTCGAAGAGGTCACCAACGGTGCCCTGTTCAGCTCCGACAACAGCGAAATGGTGCTGGTCAAGGACATCGAGCTCTACTCGTTGTGCGAACACCACCTGCTGCCGTTCATCGGCAAGGCCCACGTCGCGTACATCCCGAGCGGCAAAGTGCTGGGCCTGTCGAAGGTCGCGCGGATCGTCGACATGTACGCCCGCCGCCTGCAGATCCAGGAAAACCTCAGCCGCCAGATCGCCGATGCGGTCCAGCAGGTCACCGGCGCGCTGGGCGTGGCCGTGGTGATCGAGGCCAAGCACATGTGCATGATGATGCGCGGTGTCGAGAAACAGAATTCGTCGATGATCACCTCGGTGATGCTCGGTGAGTTCCGCGAAAACGCGGCGACCCGCAGCGAGTTTCTCAGCCTGATCAAGTAATGCGTGACACAAAAAAACCGGCGTTGATCGCCGGTTTTTTTTCGTCCGTGAAAAATCGGGTAAGCTGCGCGCCTTCTTCAATGTCCCTGTGAGGCTTGTAACGTGTTCGTCAAAGCGCTTCGTGTCGGCCTCGGCCAACTGATCATCTTCGTTGATTTCCTCACTCGCCCGGGCAAGAAGCAGCGCCCCGCCGCTGCCCAGGCTCAGGTTGATGCCGCCGCAAAGGACCTGACCCTGTATCAGTTCCACGCCTGCCCGTTCTGCGTGAAGACCCGCCGCAGCCTGCGCAGCCTGAACGTTCCGGTGGCCCTGAAGGATGCGAAAAACAACGAGCAGGATCGCCAGACCCTGCTGGAACAGGGCGGCAAGATCAAGGTGCCGTGCCTGCGCATCGAAGAGAACGGCCAGACCACCTGGATGTATGAGTCCAACACGATCATCGAATATCTGAACCAGCGGTTCGCCGCGGTCTGAATCAAAAAAACCGGCCTGAAGGCCGGTTTTTTCATGCTGCCTGCGCGGCCTGTGCCTGGCGCACCACCGCCGCTAGACGTTTGAGCCCTTCGTCCAGTCGGGCCGGATCGATGTGGCTGAAGTTCAGGCGCAGGTGGCCGGGGTTGCGATCCGGCTCGGGGAAGAACGGTTCGCCCGGCATGAACGCCACATCGTTGTCCAGCGCGGTGTTCAGCAACGTGCGGGTGTCCAGCGGTTGCTTCAGGGTCAGCCAGAAAAACAGCCCGCCCTGGGGTGTGTTCCAGTCCGCCAGATCGCCGAAGTGAGTTTCCAGCGCTGATTGAAATGCATCGCGACGCTGACGGTAGAAGCCACGCAATTCACTCAAGTGCTGCTGATATTTCTCACTGCCGATCCACTGCAACGCCTGCCACTGACCAATGCGGTTGGTGTGCAGATCCGCCGATTGTTTGAGCTTGAGCAGATGCGGAAACAGATCCGGGCTGGCGATCAGATAGCCGACGCGCAGACCTGGCAGCAGGGTTTTCGACACGGTGCTGGTGTAGATCCAGCTGGATTTTTTCAGGCGTCCGGCAATCGGCTGCGCGCTGCCGCCGTCGAAGGTCAGCTCGCGATAGGGCTCGTCTTCGATCAGGGTCACGCCGAATTCGTCGAGCAATGCCGCAACGGCTTCGCGCTTGGCTTCGCTATAGCGCACGGCAGACGGGTTCTGGAAGGTCGGAATCAAATAGATGAACGCCGGGCGATGCTGTTCCAGGCGTTGACGCAACTGCGCAAGATTCGGCCCGTCAGCCTCCAGCGGCACGGTCAGGCAATCGGCGCCGAACAGTTGGAAAATCTGCAAGGCCGCCAGATAGGTCGGCGCTTCGAGCAGGATTTCGGTGCCCTTGTCGATGTACAGCTTGGCCGCCAGATCGAGGGTTTGCTGGGAGCCACTGACCACCAGCACCTGACTCGCCTCACACGGCAAACCCAGCGCCCTCGCCTCTGCCGCCAGCGCTTCGCGCAGTGCTGGCTCGCCTTCACTCATGCCGTACTGGCCGAGAGACAGCGGCATCTCAGCCCATTCAACTTTCGGCAGCATCGCTTCGGCCGGTAAACCACCGGCGAATGACATGACCTCCGGGCGCTGAGCCGCGGCAAGGATTTCACGGATCAGAGAACTTTTGAGGCGCGAGACACGTTCGGAAAAAGCCATGGAAGTCACCGCTAGCGAGGCATGGGAAAAATGAGTCAAACTTGTTGACTGAAATTACGACACCCTCTCTGGAAACGTCAATATGCTTGACCTTAAAAACTGCGCCAGCCAGCAACAAGCCATGGAAGCGTTTTTCTTCGGTTACCAGGCGTTCACCGCCAAGGCCGATGAAATGCTCGAGCGTCGCGGCTTGTCCCGCGTGCATCAACGCATCGTGTTTTTCATCGCCCGTTACCCGAACCTGAGCGTCAAGGAATTGCTCGCGCTGCTCGGTGTCAGCAAGCAGGCGCTGAACATGCCGCTGCGGCAATTGCAGGAAATGCATCTGGTGAACAGCGTGGCGTCCGAGACCGACAAGCGTAAACGCCTGCTGGAGCTGACTGCTGAAGGCGCGAAATTTGAACAGGCTCTGCGTCGGGAACAGGTGAAATTGCTTGAACGCGTCTTTGCCGAAGCCGGCGAAACGGCGGTCAACGGCTGGCTGGCGGTGAATCTGGCGCTGGGAGCCAATCGCCCGAACGAGTGATATAGCTTGATCGCCAGTATTTTCGTCTACAAAACCAAAAACAATATTTGCTTTATTTGTACACAAAAGCATAATCCACAGCGTGCGAGTTCCTGACCGCATGGTCAACAAATTCGCGTATGCCTCAAAGGGCCGCTGCCACCCCTCATGGGTCCGGTCCTGGAAATAACAATAAAACTCTTGAGGAGTACTCGCTGTGGAAAGCCGCAAATCCGAAGCATCGACGCTGGAACTCTCGCCGCCGTTACGCAATGGCCTGCTGGAGCGCATCTTCAAACTCAGCTTGCATGGCACCACGGTGAAGACCGAGCTGATTGCCGGTCTGACAACCTTCATCACCATGGCTTACATCATTTTCGTCAACCCGAACATCATGGCCGATGCCGGGATCGATCACGGTGCAGCCTTCGTTGCCACCTGTATCGCCGCCGCGCTGGGCTGCCTGCTGATGGGCCTCTACGCCAACTGGCCGGTAGGCCTGGCGCCGGGCATGGGCCTCAACGCGTTTTTCACCTACACCGTGGTCGGCACCATGGGCTACAACTGGGAAACGGCCCTCGGTGCGGTGTTCGTCTCGGGCGTGCTGTTCATGATCCTGACCTTTTCGCGGATTCGCGAATGGCTGCTCAACAGCATTCCGGTGAGCCTGCGCTATGCGATGGGCGCGGGTGTGGGTCTGTTCCTCGGGCTGATCGGCCTCAAAACCGCCGGCATCGTCGTCGATAGCCCGGCCACCCTGATCAAACTCGGCTCGCTGCGTGAACCCGGTCCGCTGCTTGCCGCCATCTGCTTCCTGATGATCGCGATCCTCAGCTATCACAAAGTGTTCGGCGCGATCCTCATCAGCATCATCACCGTGACCCTGGCCGGCTGGGGCATTGGTCTGGTGCACTACGAGGGCATCATGTCCGCCCCGCCAAGCCTGGCACCGACCTTCATGGCCATGAACGTCGCCGGCGTATTCAACGTCAGCATGATCAGCGTGGTGCTGGCCTTCCTCTTCGTACACATGTTCGACACCGCCGGCACCCTGATGGGCGTCGCCCAGCGCGCCAACCTGGTGAACGCTGACGGTCGTATCGAAAACCTCTCCCGCGCCATGAAAGCCGACTCCGCCTCCAGCGTTTTCGGCGCAGTGGTCGGCGTTCCGCCGGTCACCAGTTACGTGGAAAGTGCCGCCGGCGTAGCGGCTGGTGGTCGGACTGGTCTTACCGCAGTCACCGTGGGTGTGCTATTTATAGCCGCGATGTTCTTTGCACCGCTGGCCGGCATGATTCCCGCCTATGCCACCGCCGGCGCGCTGATTTACGTAGCGATGCTGATGATGGGCGGCATGGCGCACATCGAATGGGACGAAGCGACCGACAGCATTCCGGCGATCGTCACCGCGATCATGATGCCGCTGACCTTCTCGGTCGCCGACGGTATCGCGCTGGGCTTCATTACCTATGTCGCGCTGAAGGCCGGCACCGGTAAATACAAAGAGATCTCCGTCAGCCTGTGGGTGCTCTGCGCGATCTTCATCGCCAAGTTCATCTTCCTGTAAGCGCTGCGCGGTTCACGCTTCAAAACAGCCTCACCCCACCGGGTGGGGCTTTTGCACATTCTTGATAACGATAAAAAGGAGCAAGTGATGAGTCTGGAAACCTGGCTGCTGTTCAGCGGCGCTGCGCTGGTGGTGATCCTGATTCCGGGGCCGCTGTCGTTGCTGATGATCAGCAACAGTCTGAATTACGGTCTGCGTCGATCGTACCCGGCGTTTCTCGGTGGCGTGTTCGCCTCGATCTGCCTGCTCAGTGCCTCGGCGCTGGGGCTGGGCGCCCTGCTGCTGGCGTCCGAAAAACTGTTCAGCGCCCTGAAGATCGTCGGCGCGATTTACCTGTTCTACCTCGCCTGGCAGAGCTGGCAGCAATCGCGCCAGCCGTCGGTGGGGGCCGAAGTGCCTCAGGCCGCACCGGTTCCTAAGTTCCGCGCATTGTTCAGCCGGGCCTTCGTGCTTGGCGCCAGCAATCCTAAAGACATTTTGTTTTTCGCCGCGTTTCTGCCGCAATTCCTCAGCGCCGAGCAACCGTTCCTGCCGCAACTGCTGGTGATGATCGCCACCTGGACGCTGCTCGATCTGCTGTGCAAATTGACCTACGGCCTCGGTGCCCATGGTGCAGCGCGTTACCTGCGCAGTGGCAAGGGCCAGAGCTGGTTCAACCGCATCAGCGCCGGATTGTTCGGCGGTGCCGGTGCCGCATCGCTGCTCAGCGGGCACTGATACTTGCAGACAATGTTCTGAGTCTCAGATGATTTGAATCTGACTGCCAGTTTCGACACTCACGTCCTGCATCGAAACTGGCAGCAACTTCCGCTTCCAAAACGCAACACACCGCAACACCCCGCCGATGTACTTCGTTTGAACCCTTTTCCTAAGATGACGGCGCAGCACAACCTCATCTCAGAACAAGGATGTTCAAATGGCCACGCTTATTCACCCGTCCTCGATCGAATATAACGACGCAGACATTGCCGACATGCAACTTGTCGCCAATGAACGGCAACCTTCAACGATCGACTATGACGACGACAATTCCCGCCCGCCCTCTCCTGCGCTCAAAAACAAAAGAGCGCAGCTTAAAACCGTGGACCAAGTCTTCGGCCCGCTGCAGATAGGCGAATACTCCATTAGCCGCAGAGCGCTGGACACATTGGGCGCAACGGTCGACGGGCACCCCCTGGATGGCAAGAACACGTTTTTCCGTACCCCAGGAAAGCGCTTTATCAACGCCCTGCAATTTGACCCGGTCGCCATTGAAGCGCGGATGAAAACAACGACCGGCGCAGACGACTATTTACTGCCGGCCCTGCTCTTCGAAATGGCCAGCCGACGCCCTCTCACGGCACCTCCCTTGTTGATTGATCCACTCGATACTCAAACCGATCCAGGTGCTTATCAGGCCAAGCTGAAACAACTTCTGAACTCGGCGCAGAGACTCAATATCCGCCATGCCCATATCGAGGAGCCACTTCCCAACTGGGTCAAACGCTCAAGCAGCCGAACCATGGCCAGCACCGGTATCGGACTTCAGGCGTTCGGTATCTACAGTGGTCTTCGCGGTCTGCAGGATGCGATCAGAGACAAGGATTCGTATGGCATTGTGTTCAACAGCTCGGCGTTCACCGCCGATGTCGCTTCGATAGCGATCGATCTGGCCGTCGCCCGCAAAGCCACACAAATGCTCAAAGCCAGCGAGAGTGCCTACAAGGGATTTGCCAAAACCAGTTTCGCCCTCAAGTTGGGTCGCGGCGGTGGCTTGATCGGCGGTGCCCTGACGCTGCCGTTCGATGTCATTTCTGCAGTGGATGGTTTCAAAGCGGCAGCCAGGACAACCGGGAAAGAGTCGATCAATAATTATGTGAATGCCGGGCTGAGCGTCACCAGCGCGACCATGACCGTGCTGCTCGGCGCCGCGGCCCTGGCCGGATTTTCCTCGGCCGGCCCGATCGGGCTGGTCGCGGGTTTGCTGCTGGTCGCGGGATCGCGAGTCTGGGCGGCAATCAATGTAGTCGATGACATTGACGATTACATCACGCTGACCACCGAAGAGCGTCTGCGTACCGGCTGGTTCGCTTTCTGGGGCATCAGCCCGGATGAAAGCATTGAAGATCGTCACCTCATTGCCAGATCGGCTGCCCGACATTCACAACAACTTCAAACCACCGCCCGCAAGTTGCTGGACGAAACACTCAAGGATCAGACCGAAGCCATCATCAATGGCAGTTTCCGGGTGGAAGTCGAATCACTCCAGGTCGCGACTTATGAGTGGACCCCGGAAAACCCGAAGTACAAAACCATCAAGCGTCCACGAATCAGCGATAACAACGACAACATCGACGCACATGCAGGCGTCACCCAAGACACACCCGGGGCAGTGTTTGGAACTTCTGCCGACGACAAAGACATCCTATGGTTTATCGGTGGCGGTAACGACACGATTCTGGGGGTAAAGAAAAAACCGAACAGGTTCTATTACGGTGCCGGCCATAAATCCCTGAACGGTGGCGAGAAAGCCGACGAGTTCATCTTCGAGGGCGCTGCCGACCTGCTGAAAACCGGCACGCAAGAAACACTGATTTCCGAACTGCAAGGTGATGCAGGTAACGACACGCTGAAACTGGCGGGGCACTTTCCGCAAACCAACGAAGATCGTTACGGATTCCGAGTTGATTTGCATAAGGGCGAGATGTCGCTGCTGGTCAAGCCGCTCACTCCAAAAGAGCAGGCCTACAGGCTGCACAGTCATCTGCAAAGTATCGAAAACGTCGAGACGCTGGCCGGTGCAACCAATGAAGTCATCGGTAGTGACGGTCCGAACATCATCAAGTCCCGTGGTCGCGACGAGATTGATGCAGGCCCCGGCGAGGACCAGATTTATTTACTCGGCAGTTACGTATCGGCCAATGGCGGCAAAGGCAAGGATGCCTACGCAATCGCTCACGTCCCCGGCATGGTATCGATTATTGAAGACGGCGCAGATGAAAGCATCATTGCGCTGGACTGGCGCTGCGAGCTGATCGAAAGCTGGAAGATTGAAAAACGGGAACTGGTCATCACGTCAGGATTCGAATTCGACGATACCAGCAAGAAAATTGTCCGGATCAAGAATGTCTACCAGCAAACCGGGGACAAACGATTGCTACAGAATGGAAAACTGACCTTCATCAGCAAAGATGGATTTCATCTCGTGCCGGAACTTCCAGCCAGCATAGAAACGCCGCTAGCGGTCGATGTGGAAGTGGTGATCCTGCGACAGGGAACACGCCAGCTTCCGGTCATTGTGTTTGATAAGCAGCTCACCGTCCCCAACGACAGAAGTTCGAGCTACTGGCTGTCACGCAACAATATCCAGACGGTTTTCCAGGTAACAACGCCCGGTAATACAGGGGTCACTACGCTGCACATCGATTGTGCCAGCACAGAACTGACTCACGTCGAGGCTTATTACAACGCCGACCTCATGCGCGGAACTCATTTCAACTACATAATGTACAAGGAATGCGGGCTGACCCTGCATTTCGGCAGCAAACAGCTATCGATCAAAAATCTTGCCTCTTCGACCGTGTCCGGCATGCGCGATCTCAAGCCCCGGTTGAAGGCCCCCGAGCTGGCAACCAACCACTCGTTCATTCTGATCATGAACGACGGCGCGTCTTATCGACTTATCCAACCCCCTGTCACCGACAGTCATTTTTTGAACGACACGTTTGAAATAAGCGGCCCGATGCATTGGACCAGCAACGTGCCTCTGCCACTTTCCCCCAGAGCGGGAACGCATCAATACCTGCAACCGCTCGACAACCAGACACATGCGCTAGGTAGCGGGGAGAAGTGCGTCATGCTCAAACCGGCTGCGCAACAGACTGCCGTGGAAAGCCTCACCGGTGAAGGTTCGAAGTACCTCGTCCACCTCAACCCCGGCATGTCGTTGCGCATTTCCACGCCAGGCGCATTGGCGACCGCGAGCCAGCAACTGGCCTTTTCCTCGACCTGGGAATTCGACGCCTCCAGCCTGGGCGAGGTGGAGATCAGGCTCATCGACAACCAGTTGCAGATCGGGCAGACGATCATCTATCTGCCGCAATACCAGAACACGGGCGACCTGATCGACCAGGTTCGCGTGATAACCGCGCAGGGCATTGTCTGGGCGGTCGATCTGATTTTCGAGGCGGTCTATATCGAAGCGATAGACGCACGGTTCCTGGTACCGGCAACCGATGTTTCGACCTCCTTGCCTGCCGGGCTGAAGCAACATCCGGAAGACCACATACTTGTACGCAACATGGTCATGAAAGATGGCAGCCTCGGTGCACTGCGGTATCACCTGACACAGCGCAAATGGATGCTCGACACAGACAAGTCCCGCACCATTGCCCCCCGGGATCTGCAGACAACCAATCACTGTACCCACCAATTGAAACTGTTCGAAGAAGTGGCACAGATCGGTCTCGCTTACTCTCCTCCACTTGGCGAGCAAGCTTTGAGAGCCTTGCGCGATCAATGCGTCAGGCTGATGGGCGATCTCTCGCTGGATTACCCGGCAAAACTGGAACAGGCGAAACACCTCGCCTGGCTTTTATCCGGACAATCGCACTACAACTGACGCCCTCGGGAGTCACGGACTCCGCTGGAAACGCTTTGCATCAGTCGCTTGCGCCAATTGATATATGTACCACACGCCAGAAGCCTGCTTTGACGATCATTCAGCCCCCTTTAGCCAGCACCACTCCATGGCTTTACACCGCTGAATCAGTCGTACATCGGAGCACTTCAAATGGCCAAGCCACCCAAGCAGATTCCTCCCGCGAGTTCGTCGCCTCCCAGGTCCTTGACAGACACGCCTCCTATCAATGTCGATCACGTTTCGAACATTCGCCCCGGCACGCATTTGCCAACCGTCGAGCTGACGTTCGCCGGACATTCATCGCAACACACGGCAGACCATGGCGGGGGCAAACAGCCCTCGGTCGAGGTCAGCGAGATGCTGACCCGCCAGCATCCACACGGGTCAGTCATTGCACCTGACGCCTCGGCGAGGCCGACATCACCCGTGTTCATTCCCGTTCATCTGGCCCTCAGGCTGACCCCGGCAGCAGACTCACCGCAAGGCATTCGCCGTGACGGTCGTGAACGAACCTATGTCGACATGCGCGAAGGCACTGCCATGGTTCATCAACACCCTGACGGCCGCTATCAACTGACCTCGGCCAGCGAGTTGACGCCATCCGGTTTTCAAGTCGAGCGGATCCATGGCACGAATCTGTGGCAAAAACGCCAAGCCATCGCGGCACGTCGCCCGCATGTCGACGAGCCGGACGAGCAAGCCGGTCCGAGCAAACGCCCGCGACTGAATGAGGATGACGCGTCGACCGATCCGGACCCGTTCGCCGACAAGGCTTCGACAACCATCCAGCAACCACTGGACCTGTCCAGCAAGCCATGGCGAAGCTGGGGTCAACCGACAAAACCCACCAGCGGTCAATCGGTTGAAGTAGATGGGCTGCACTACCCGATCGTGTCGCAGATTGTTCGCTCCAATACACCCATCGTCTGCATCAAGTACCCGCGCTTCAACCCGGAACGCTTCGAAGCTTTCGAACAGATGCTCGTAGACAATCGCACGCTACAACCGCGCTGGGCAGCCCGTGCCCCGGACAACCGGTGGGTCGTTGCAGACGATCACCTGCCATTCGAAAAACCGCTGACGCAATACGTCGCCGATACCTTCGAGTACTTGTCCGGGCAATCCGCCAGGGCCGTGGCCAAGGCCATGTTCAGCGCGTCACGTGGCGCCGAAGTGATCAATGGTGAGGGATTGCAGGCACTGAGCCAGACGTTCCGTTACTGGGAAAACAGGACCATCCCCGCCCACCGACAGCTCGCAGATCCGCTGATGTTGCTGCCGATCCAGCCCATCATCGATGACGGCACTTTCGGGGGAGGGATCGTACTGCCCCCGACAAGCGGGCCAAGCCTGCAGCGAGTCGATATTGATCCGCAGAAATTTTCGCAGCAATGGAATGAATATACGGCTGAACCGGGGGCTGCGAGCTTGCAAAAGCTCTTCTACAAAATTCTGGTCAAGAGCGGCTACACGGTCAGTCCGCCAGATCCCCTGCTGCTGGAAAACTCGCTGGTTTTCCGTCGGGAAGGACTGGACTCGCTTTTCGTACTGAAGCTCCCGCTCGTCTCCTCCGACTTCATCCCGCGATACACCCGACCGGGTTCCGAACTGACCAGCTCGGCAGCGCTGATGACACTCGACGAAACCGGACGGCAACGGCTGAACACCCTGCTGGCACAAGACAAAATCAACTATCTGGTGGGCGGCATTCAACGACCGAGTCCGGACCAACCCACCCTCTTCATTCTTCGCGAAGGCTGATCATCAATGAGCCCCAAACGCCCCACCCGACCGAAAACGGATACACCGGACTCCACGCCTGTCGTACGAGACACCACGCCGGACATTCCAGTCCCCCCACGCCTGACGCCCGACACCTTGATCGACCCAACCCTCACGCATCCGGCCTGGCAATTGCCTGCGCCGCCCGTGACTCGCCGTCAGATGATCGAAATCTACGATCTTCCTGCCGAGACACAGGTCAGGGCCAGCACCGCGCAAAGGCCGATCGGCAGTTATTTTCTTGCACCCGGGCTGGTCAACAGGTTGCCGCCTCCCGACTTGCCGAGCGGCATTCGTTCCGCCGGACGCTATGCCTATGTCGATCTTGTCGAGGGTGGCACCGTGCTGATCGACCCCGATGCACAGGATGGAGTAAGAGCTCGTTTATCGAACGAACTCTTCGCGTCCGGTCCGTTGCTGGAGCGGGTTGAAGGGACGCTGATGTGGCGCCCGGTTCCCGTGGAAACCGCGCCAGATACTTCCAGGCTGACCATCACACGCCACCGATTGCCGGATGATGAACCGTCAGCCGTACCGTCAAAACGCTCTCGCCTGGAAGAGACGCCGTGGAGCGATTGGGGCATCGACCCGCAACATGCCACCCCGGGTGACATTCGCGTCGACGGTATCCAGTACAAAGTCATTCCGCCAGGCGATGCGAGAGATCCGATCGTCTATATCAAGAACCCGAGTCACCTGATCTACGACTTCGACCTGCTGGAGCGCACACTCCGACTGGACCCGCAGCAACAGCCGCGAGGCGCCATTCAGGTTCCGCCTGCCCAGCACTGGCAAATCGATCCGACGTTGCCATTCGATCGTCCATTGACGAATTACGTCGCTCGATACTTTCCCGAGTTGTCCGCGAGCTCGCAGGAGAATGTCGCGTTTCACCAGTTTGTGCTGGCAAACGGAACCAATACCGCCACCGGCTCGGGACTGACCTTGCTGCGACAAACCTTCAACGACTGGGAAACCGGAAACGACACTCCACGCCAGCAATTGGCGGATCCGTTGCTGATGTTGCCGATCCTGCCAACGTCGGGCGCTGGAACGATCCGTGTGATCGAACTACCGACGCCGGAATCGGGTGGTCCGCTGCAGCGACTGGATTTCGATCCGGCGCTGTTTCGCCAGGAATGGCTGTATTCGACCAATACCCAATCGGCGGTGGATCTCAAACGCTTCATGGCGACGCTGCTGACCCGTAACGGTTACGCCGTGTTCGATCCTAGCCCTTCCAACTCGTATCCGGCATTGGTGTTCAAGCGCACCGGGCATGACTATGTATTCTTCATCAGCCTGCATCGCATCCGGGGCCGCAAGATCAACCAGACTCTGAATGTCGATCAGAACAGCGCCAGCTTGCGCCTGCATATTCAGGTGGGCGCACCGGCGGCGGCAGCGGTGATCGCAGCAAATGCCAGAAACAAAGTCGTCTGGCTCAGGGGCGGCCCGCAGACGCTTGCAAACGCTGACGACACAGTGTTTATCGTGCGCGACGGGCACCCACGGCTGTGATCGCAGATTGCTGAATGACAGACGAAAAAAAGCCCGCAGTGTGAGCGGGCGAAAGACCAAAGAAGCTATATGCGCAGTCGCTTCCCGGTAGGGGCAGCTGCTTGGGGGTCAGCTGCCCCGATAGGTGGAATAGCTGTAAGGCGAGATCAGCAACGGTACGTGGTAGTGATCCTGTTCGGCAGAAATGCCGAACCGCAGCACGACCACGTCCAGGAATGCCGGCTCCGGCAACTGGACGCCACGGGCGCGGTAGTAATCGCCGGCGTGGAACTGAACCTGATAGACACCGGTACGGTAGTCATCGCCTTGCAGCAGTGGCGCATCGACCCGGCCATCGCTGTTGGTAAGCGCACTGGCGACCAATTCCAGGTGCGAACCTTCAACGCGGTACAGCTCGACCTTGATCGAGCTGCCCGGGCAACCGTGTGCAGCGTCCAAAACGTGTGTTGTCAAACGTCCCATTGATTCTGCGCGCCTGCCTGCGTGGAGCAGTCAGACCTCGCGCCTCCCGAAGTCAGTTGAAAAGGAGACCGCACCGTTTCGGAGCACGAAAAGCTGCGGCGAGCGATTGATTAAGACACTTTTCAAAAAAATTGTACACAATAAAAACGACATTTTTGCTGCTACCCCCGCCATCCTTCGATTTCCCGGTGATTTGCCCCATAACCTCGCATTCATTGAACCCCCAATCCATTAGCTGACTGGTCAGGCAGGTTTCTTGCAGGTTCACGCCATTAACAGCAAAAGATGACAGCCGGTGAAAAATGCGAAAATTCAGGCTTACAAATTGAGAATAAAGTTGTATACAATCAGCCCATCGCTGTGACGCCAGCCTGCCATTCAAACTTCAGGGCGCCACACAATCTGTCAACGAATAAGAAGGAAGACTGCAGTGAGCGCTGACTACCCACGCGACCTGATCGGTTACGGCAGTAACCCTCCTCACCCACACTGGCCGGGCAATGCCCGGATCGCCCTGTCGTTCGTACTCAATTACGAAGAAGGCGGCGAGCGCAACATTCTGCACGGCGACAAAGAATCGGAAGCCTTCCTGTCCGAGATGGTTGCTGCCCAGCCTCTGCAAGGCGCGCGCAATATGAGCATGGAATCGCTTTACGAGTATGGCAGCCGTGCCGGCGTCTGGCGGATCCTGAAACTGTTCAAGGAATTCGATATTCCGCTGACCATCTTCGCCGTGGCCATGGCCGCCCAGCGTCACCCGGACGTGATCCGCGCGATGGTCGAGGCCGGTCACGAGATCTGCAGCCACGGCTACCGCTGGATCGACTACCAGTACATGGACGAAGCGCAGGAACGCGAGCACATGCTCGAAGCGATCCGCATCCTCACCGAACTCACCGGCGAGCGCCCACTGGGCTGGTACACCGGTCGCACTGGCCCGAACACCCGTCGCCTGGTGATGGAAGAAGGCGGTTTCCTCTACGACTGCGACACCTATGACGACGACCTGCCCTACTGGGAACCGAACAACCCGACCGGCAAGCCGCACCTGGTGATCCCGTACACCCTGGACACCAACGACATGCGTTTCACCCAGGTCCAGGGTTTCAACAAGGGCGACGATTTCTTCGAATACCTCAAAGATGCGTTCGACGTGCTTTATGCCGAAGGCGCCGAAGCACCGAAGATGCTGTCGATCGGTCTGCACTGCCGTCTGGTGGGCCGTCCGGCGCGTCTGGCTTCGCTCAAGCGCTTTATCGAATACGCTAAAAGTCATGAACAGGTGTGGTTCAGCCGCCGCGTCGACATCGCGCGTCACTGGCACGAAACCCACCCGTACCAAGGGGCTGCCAAATGAGCACCTTTCAAACCCTGCAACCGTCGACCCTGAGCCGCGACGCCTTCGTCAAAGCCTTCGCCGACATCTACGAACATTCGCCATGGGTGGCCGAGAAGGCCTTCGACCTGGGCCAGGACGTATCGATCGACCAGATCGAAACCCTGCACCAGCGCATGAGCGACATCCTGTTGAGCGCCGATCACGCCAGTCAGCTGGCACTGATCAACGCTCACCCGGACCTGGCCGGCAAAGCTGCCGTCCAGGGCGAGTTGACCGAAGCCAGCACCAATGAACAGGCTGGCGCCGGTATTCACCAATGCACGGCCGAAGAGTTCCAGCGCTTCACCGAGCTGAACGACGCCTACAAAGCCAAGTTCAAGTTTCCCTTCATCATGGCGGTAAAAGGCAGCAACCGGCATCAGATCCTCGCGGCGTTCGAAACGCGCATTCACAACCCGGTCGACACCGAGTTCAAATGCGCGCTGGCGGAGATCAACAAGATCGCCCTGTTCCGATTACTGACTCTCTAGCGAGCCTGGCCCGAGAAACCTCTAGAACGCTTGTGTTTCCCAGGGCCCTGCAAGCATCCCAAGCCACTTATTTAAAGGCAGACAAGAAGAATGAAAGCTTACGCCGTACCTTTCGAGAAGTTCGTCAACCTGGCCGATGCCCGTCTGGGCACCAAAATCATCTCGGTCACCGATGACTGGTTCGCAGACGCCAATCGTCTGTTTCAGCCGACCCCGGCCGTGTGGAAGGAGGGCGTGTTCGATGACAACGGCAAGTGGATGGACGGCTGGGAATCGCGCCGCAAGCGCTTCGAAGGCTACGACAGCGCGGTGATCCGCCTGGGCGTACCGGGTTCGATCAAAGGCGTGGACATCGACACTTCATTCTTCACCGGCAACTTCCCGCCATCGGCCTCGCTGGAAGCCTGCTTCCTGGCGTCGGGCGAGCCGGACGAAAACACCCAGTGGACTGAAGTGCTGTCGGCCGTCGAGCTGCAGGGCAACAGCCACCACTACCACGAAATCAGCAACGACAAGGCGTTCAGCCACCTGCGCTTCAACATCTACCCGGATGGCGGCGTGGCCCGTCTGCGCGTGTACGGCATTCCGTTCCGCGACTGGTCGGCGGTTGGCGACAACGAGCAAGTGGACCTGGCAGCAGCCCTCAACGGTGGCCGCGCCCTCGCCTGCTCCGACGAACACTTCGGCCGCATGAGCAACATTCTCAACCCGGGCCGTGGCATCAACATGGGCGACGGCTGGGAAACCGCACGTCGTCGCACGCCAGGCAATGACTGGGTGATCGTCGCGCTGGGCCACCCGGGCGAGATCGAGAAGATCATCGTCGACACCCTGCACTTCAAGGGCAACTACCCGGACACCTGCTCGATCCAGGGCGCGTTCGTCAAGGGCGGCACCGACAGCCAGATCGAAACCCAGTCGCTGTTCTGGCGCGAGCTGCTGCCAAGCCAGAAGCTGGAAATGCACGCCGAACACACCTTCGTCGAGCAGATCAAGGCACTGGGCCCGATCACCCACATCCGTCTGAACGTGTTCCCGGATGGTGGTGTGAGCCGCCTGCGCGTACTGGGCAAGGTCGCTAAATAAGCGCTGAACCCGATCGCCAGCAGGCTGGCTCCCACAAGGGAATGTATTCCAGATGTGGGAGCTGGCCTGCCAGCGATAGCAACAGAACCAACAACACAGAATTCGGATAAGAAGAACAGCATGCGCACACTGACGATTGAACCGCTGACCAAAGAAGCCTTCGCCCCTTTCGGTGACGTGATCGAAACCGACGGCAGCGATCACTTCATGATCAACAACGGTTCGACCATGCGCTTCCACAAACTGGCGACGGTCGAAACCGCGACGCCTGAGGACAACGCGATCATCAGCATCTTCCGCGCCGACGCGCAGGACATGCCGCTGACCGTCAGCATGCTGGAACGCCATCCGCTGGGCAGCCAGGCTTTCATTCCGCTGCTCGGCAACCCCTTTCTGATCGTGGTCGCGCCACTTGGCGATGAACCTGTATCAGGCTTGGTCCGCGCCTTCGTCACCAACGGCAGGCAGGGCATCAATTACCATCGCGGCGTCTGGCACCACCCGGTGCTGACGATCGAAAAGCGGGATGACTTCCTGGTGGTTGATCGCAGTGGCACAGGCAATAACTGCGATGAGCATTTTTTCAAAGAGGATGAGCGTTTGATCCTCGCCCCCCACCAATAAGAGAAGGTCCGATCACTCGACAACAAGAGTGACGGGCGAGAGGTAAAGACTGTGGAAGCACATCTGTTGGAATGGCTGAACCTGAGCGTGCGCTGGGTTCACATGATCACTGGCGTGGCCTGGATCGGCGCGTCGTTCTACTTCGTCTGGCTGGAGAACAACCTCAACCGCGTCAACCCGAAAACCGGTCTTGCCGGTGATCTGTGGGCGATCCACGGCGGCGGTATCTATCACCTGGAAAAATACAAACTGGCCCCTCCGTCGATGCCGGAGAACCTGCACTGGTTCAAATGGGAAGCCTATTTCACCTGGATGTCGGGGATCGCGCTGCTGTGCGTGGTGTTCTACTCCAACCCCGTGCTCTACCTCGTGGCACCCGGCAGCGGCCTGACCGGCCCTGAAGGCGTGGCCATCGGCATCGGTTCGCTGATCGCCGGCTGGTTCATCTACGACTTCCTCTGCGATTCGCCTCTGGGCAAAAAACCTGCCCTGCTCGGCTTCATCCTGTTCGTGCTGATCATCGGCGCGGCGTTTGGCTTCAGCAAGGTGTTCAGCGGTCGTGGTGCGTACCTGCACGTCGGCGCGATCATCGGCACCATCATGGTCGGCAACGTGTTCCGCATCATCATGCCGGCCCAGCGCGCACTGGTGGCCGCGATCGCCGAGAACCGCACGCCGGATCCGGCCCTGCCGGCCAAAGGCCTGCTGCGTTCGCGTCACAACAACTACTTCACCCTGCCGGTGCTGTTCATCATGATCAGCAACCACTTCCCGAGCACTTACGGCAGCCAGTACAACTGGCTGATCCTGGCCGGGATCGCAGTGTTGGCGGTGTTGGTGCGTCACTACTTCAACACCCGTCACGACAGCCACAAGTTTGCCTGGACCCTGCCTGTGGCAGCGGTGGGCATGATCAGTCTGGCGTACGTCACCGGCCCTGCGCCGATGTCGACCGCTCCAGACGTGGCCAAGGCGCCTGCGAAAATCGAGTACCAGCCACTGCCGGAAACGGCGCTGGGTGGTGGCGCGAAACCGGCTGAAGCTGCACAACCGGCCGCCCCTGCTGCACCGGCCGCCGCTCCGGCTCAGGCGTCCAACGCCGGTCCTGCGTTCGACAAGGTGCACAACGTGATCCAGGAACGCTGCGCGGTCTGTCACTCGGCCAAACCGACCAGCCCGCTGTTCAGCGCTGCACCGGCCGGCGTGATGTTCGACACCCCCGAGCAGATCCGCCAGAACGCGGCACGGATCCAGGCGCAAGCCATCACCACGCAGATCATGCCACTGGGCAACATCACACAGATGACCCAGCAGGAACGTGACCTGATCGGTGCATGGATCGCCCAGGGAGCCCAGACCAACTAAGCAGTAAAAGCATCGCTGGCAAGCCAGCTCCCACAGGGTTTTGCACTGCCTGTGTGGGAGCTGGCTTGCCAGCGATTAGCCGCAACGCGGCTTACCTGATGCAAAGAAACAGCTGTGAGCAACCCGGCAGCTGTTAATCACAAGAATAAAAAAGATCCGAGGTGTTGCATGTCCGAGCTGTCCAAAGCGCGCATCCCCGACGCACCCGCCATTCAGCGTTTGCCCCTTTTGCAACTGATCCTGGTCGGTTTGCAACATGTACTGCTGATGTACGGCGGCGCCATCGCGGTACCGCTGATCATTGGACAGGCCGCTGGCCTGAGTCGTGAAGAAATCGCCTTCCTGATCAACGCCGACCTGCTGGTCGCTGGCATCGCCACCATCGTGCAATCTCTGGGCATCGGCCCGATGGGCATTCGCATGCCGGTAATGATGGGCGCCAGTTTCGCCGCCGTCGGCAGCATGGTCGCCATGGCCGGCATGCCCGGCATCGGTCTGCAGGGAATCTTCGGCGCCACCATCGCCGCCGGGTTCTTCGGCATGATCATCGCGCCGTTCATGTCCAAGGTCGTACGCTTCTTCCCGCCTCTGGTGACCGGCACGGTCATCACCTCGATCGGTTTGTCGCTGTTCCCCGTGGCCGTAAACTGGGCCGGCGGCGGCGCTGGCGCTGCTCAATTCGGTTCACCGATTTACCTGGCCATCGCCGCACTGGTGCTGGCCACCATTCTGTTGATCCACCGCTTCATGCGCGGTTTCTGGGTCAACATTTCCGTGCTGATCGGCATGTGCCTGGGCTACGTGCTCTGCGGCGCCATCGGCATGGTCGACCTGAGCGGCATGGCCAACGCGCCGTGGGTTCAGTTCGTCACCCCGCTGCATTTCGGCATGCCGAAGTTCGAACTGGCACCGATCCTGTCGATGTGCCTGGTGGTGGTGATCATCTTCGTCGAGTCCACCGGGATGTTCCTCGCGCTGGGCAAGATCACCGGCCAGGAAGTCTGCCCGCGCATGCTGCGTCGCGGCCTGCTGTGTGATGCCGGCGCGTCGTTCTTCGCCGGCTTCTTCAACACCTTCACCCACTCCTCCTTCGCGCAGAACATCGGCCTGGTGCAGATGACCGGCGTGCGCTGCCGCTCGGTGACCATCGTTGCCGGCGGTCTGCTGATCGTCCTGAGCCTGCTGCCGAAAGCGGCGTTCCTGGTGGCATCGATTCCACCGGCGGTGCTGGGTGGCGCGGCGATTGCGATGTTCGGCATGGTGGCGGCGACCGGCATCAAGATCCTGCAGGAAGCCGACATCGGCGACCGCCGCAATCAATTGCTGGTAGCCGTGAGCATCGGCATGGGCCTGATCCCGGTGGTGCGTCCGGAATTTTTCGCCCACCTGCCGTTGTGGATGAGCCCGATCACCCACAGCGGGATCGCCATGGCCACCCTCAGCGCGCTGACGCTGAACCTGTTGTTCAACATCCTCGGCGGCGCCGAACGCGCCGCGATCAACGACTGCCACGCACACCCGCACTGATCCGAAGAGTAAAAAAGGGGGCTCGCCCAAGCCTGCCCCCTCGCGACAGCTTTGCCTCAAACAATAAAAACAAGAGGGAGCAACAGATGATCCGGACTCAAACCAACGTGTTGTTGAGCGGCGGCCTGCTGGCCGCATCGCAAGCCATGGCCGGCGATTTATTGCTGTGGCAGACCAACAGCCTGAGCTACCTGTACGGCAAGAACTTCGCGATCAACCCGTCGATCCAGCAGACGGTGACGTTCGAGCACGCCGACAAGTGGAAGTACGGCGACAACTTCCTGTTCGTCGACAAGATCTTCTACAACGGCCAGGAAGACCGCAACAAAGGCCCCCACGCGTTCTACGGCGAATTCAGCCCGCGCCTGTCGTTCGGCAAGATCTTCGACAGGAAGCTGGAGTTCGGCCCGATCAAGGACGTGCTGCTGGCCATGACCTACGAGTACGGCGAAGGCGACAGCGAGGCCTATGTGATCGGCCCCGGCTTCGACCTCAAGGTACCGGGCTTCAACTATTTCACCCTGAACTTCTACCGCCGCCAGACCGAAGGCCCGCGCCCGGGCGACGGCGTCTGGCAGATCACGCCCGGCTGGTCCTACAGCATTCCCGTGGGCAATTCCGACCTGCTGATCGACGGCTATCTGGACTGGGTGGTCGACAACGACCAGAACTCCCGTGGCACCTATCACGCAAACCTGCACATCAACCCGCAGATCAAATACGACCTGGGCAAAGCCCTCGGCTGGGGTGAAAAGCAGGTGTACGTCGGCACCGAATACAGCTACTGGAAAAACAAATACGGGGTCGAAAGCACCCACAGTTTCGACACCAACCAGAACACCGCCAGCCTGCTGGTGAAGGTGCACTTCTAAGATGACCCGCAACCGTGCCCCCTACCTGTCGTCGGTGCTCTGTTGCGGGGCACTTGAGGCCTGGCCGTTGAGTCAGTATTCTCCGCGGCCTCCTGAATTCGGTCTAAAAAAAAGCCCGAATTTAATTCCTGACCGAAAAGCCAACTTATCCAGGCTTCGGTCAGTACCGAGGCATCCCGAAAACACGCTCAATCGACTGTTTTTCAGCAGCCGACGGGCGTTTTTTTGCTTTTCGAAAAGCCTTGGCTCAGCTCTTGCTAACAGCATGAAAGCTGACCGGATGGATGACTTTTGCAGCAACGAAAAAAGGCGCCACACCAGAGCGCCGACTCAAAAAAATAAACGTGGAACACCTACTTTGGGAGCAACCGAATGAAACGTATGTGCACCAGCCTGATGCTTGCGGGATCGCTGCTGGCAGGGGGTCAGGCCATGGCCGACGGCCTGCTGCAATGGCAGAACAACAGCCTGACCTACCTCTACGGCAAAGACTTCAAGGTCAACCCGGCCATCCAGCAGACCGTGACCTTCGAGCACGCCGATGCGTGGAAGTACGGGGACAACTTCTTCTTCCTCGACAAGATCTTCTACAACGGTGACAAGGACTTCAACAACGGTCCGAACACCTACTACGGCGAGTTCCAGCCACGCATCTCGCTGGGCAAGGTGCTCGACCAGAAGATCGAGTTCGGCCCGATCAAGGACGTCCTGCTGGCGATGACCTACGAGTTCGGCGAGGGTGACACCGAGTCCTACCTGATCGGCCCCGGCTTCGACCTGGCCATTCCGGGCTTCGACTACTTCCAGCTGAACTTCTACCAGCGTCACACCGAAGGCTCGCGTGCGGGTGACAACGTCTGGCAGATCACACCAGTGTGGTCCTACACCATTCCGGTGGGCGACTCGAACATCCTGATCGACGGCTACATGGACTGGGTGGTCGACAACGACGTCAACAACAAAGGCGAATACCACGCCAACCTGCACTTCAACCCGCAGGTCAAATACGACCTGGGCAAGGCGCTGAATTTCGGCGAGAAGCAGTTGTACGTCGGTGTTGAATACGACTACTGGAAAGACAAGTACGGTATCGACGACACCAAGGCCTTCACCACCAATCAGAACGTGACCAGCTTCCTGGTGAAGTTCCACTTCTGATGAAGGTTCAGATGGCGCCCGCTCGGGCGCCATCGTTCTCAGGCCGGAACCAGCGCCTCGCCAATCCCGATAAACCGGCACAGCTCATCGCGCTTGGCCAAGGCATCGCGCCGTCCAAGGTCGATCAATTCACTGCAATACCCCGCCTCGAACAGCAAGTAACTCAACACCCCTGCCCCGCTCGTCTTGGTCGCTCCCGGCCCACGCAGAAACAGCCGCAACGCCGCCGGCAGTTCTTGGCGATGCCGCGCCGCGATTTCATCGATCGGCTGACTCGGCGAGATCACCAGCACTTCCACCGGCGCCACACCCAGCGCGCGGGTCGGCGTGCCTTCGGGCATCAGATGACTGAACTGGTTCAGGCGCTGAAGCAACTCGATATCGCTTTCCAGGCTATCAATGAACGTACTGTTGAGCATGTGCCCGCCGATCTGCGCCAGCGTCGGCTGCTGCCCGGTGTAGGTGCGTTCCAGCGGTTGCGCCGGATCGAAACCGCGCGGGTTGCCGCTGACGCCCACCACCAGCACCCGACTCGCGCCCAGGTGCAGTGCCGGGCTGATCGGTGCCGACTGCCGCACCGCGCCATCACCGAAATATTCATCGCCGATCTTCACCGGCGCGAACAACAGCGGGATCGCCGAACTGGCCAGCAAGTGCTCCACCGCCAACTGCGTCGGTACACCGATGCGCCGATGACGCAGCCAGGAGTCAATAGTCCCGCCGCCCTCGTAGAAGGTCACCGCCTGCCCCGACTCGTAGCCGAACGCCGTCACCGCCACCGCGTGCAGTTGCTTGCGCGCGATGGACTCGGCGATGCCGGGCAGATGCAGTTTTTCGTTGAGCAGATGACGCAGCGGCGAACTGTCGAGCAGCGCCACCGGCATTTGCCGGCCCATGCCCAACAGACTGTGACTGACGAAACGGCTGGCCTGGCGGATCACCCCCGGCCAGTCGCTGCGCAACACGCGATGGCTGCGAAAGCCTTGCCAGAACAGCGTCAGGCGTTCGATGGCGGCGCGAAAATCCGTGGCACCGCTGGCCAGGCTGACCGCGTTGATCGCCCCGGCCGACGTGCCGACAATCACCGGAAACGGATTGTCCGCCCCCAACGGCAGCAATTCGGCAATCGCCGCCAGAACCCCCACCTGATACGCCGCCCGAGCCCCGCCGCCGGAAAGAATCAAACCTGTGACCGGTTCAGCTGGGCTCATCGCAACGCTCCGTGGTGCTTATGGGGATGGGTCAATCAACCGCGTTTGGCGTACAGCTTCGGCTCACCCGGTGGCCGGCTCTTGAAGCGCCGGTGTGCCCACAGGTATTGCTCGGGGCATTCACGCAACACGCCTTCGACCCACTGATTGATGCGGATGCAATCTTCCTCTTCGGTCTCGCCCGGGAAACCTTCCAGCGGCGGATGAATCACCAGACGATAACCGCTGCCGTCGGCCAGACGCTCCTGAGTGAACGGCACCACCAGTGCCTTGCCCAGTCGGGCAAACTTGCTGGTGGCGGTGACCGTCGCGGCCTGAATCCCGAACAGCGGCACGAATATGCTTTGCTTGGCGCCGTAGTCCTGATCCGGTGCGTACCAGATCGCCCGGCCCGCGCGCAGCAGCTTGAGCATGCCGCGCACGTCGTCACGTTCCACCGCCAGCGAATCGAGGTTGTGCCGCTCGCGGCCCTGACGCTGGACGAAGTCGAACAACGGGTTCTTGTGTTCGCGGTACATGCCGTCGATGGTGTGTTGCTGGCCGAGCAGCGCTGCGCCGATTTCCAGGGTGGTGAAATGCACCGCCATCAGAATCACGCCCTTGCCTTCGCGCTGGGCCTTTTGCAGGTGTTCAAGACCTTCGACATGAGCCAGTTTCGCCAGGCGCTGACGCGACCACCACCAGCTCATCGCCATTTCAAAGAAGGCGATGCCGGTGGACGCGAAGTTTTCCTTGAGCAGACGCTTGCGTTCGGCGGCGGACTTTTCCGGGAAACACAGTTCCAGATTGCGCTTGGCGATACGCCGCCGGTCGCCGGCGAAGCGATACATCAGGGCACCAAGAAAACGACCGATGGCCAGCAAGGCTGGATACGGCAGCTGCACGATCAGCCACAACAGCCCGAGGCCGCACCAGAGCGGCCAGAAGCGTGGGGCAAGAAATGCTTTTCGAAAACGCGGGCGATCCATTAAAGCTTCCGTAAATACAGTGGCCGCGCATTCTACATCGTTCGACCCGGCTTGCGGCCTGCGGGCGTTCTCGTTATAAGTCTCGGCACTTTTAGTGACAAGCCGTTGTATGCCGACATGAGCCAAACCGAACCGCTAGACCAAGATCCCGTGTTCCAGCTGAAGGGCAGCATGCTCGCCATTACGGTGCTGGAGCTGTCCCGCAATAACCTGGACAGCCTCGATCGGCAACTGGCCGCCAAAGTCGCCCAGGCACCGAATTTCTTCAGCAACGCGCCGCTGGTTCTGGCGCTGGACAAACTGCCGCCAAGCGAAGGCGCCGTCGACCTGCCGGGCCTGATGCGCGTGTGCCGCCAGCACGGTCTGCGCACCCTGGCGATCCGCGCCAGCCGCATCGAAGACATCGCCGCCGCCATCGCCATCGACATCCCGGTGCTGCCGCCGTCCGGCGCCCGCGAACGACCGCTGGAAAGCGCCGACCCCGTCGCACCGAAGAAGCCGGAAAAACCACCGGAGCCAGCCGTCAAACCGACCCGCGTCATCACCACGCCAGTACGTGGTGGCCAACAGATATATGCGCAAGGTGGCGATCTGGTGGTGGTTTCTTCGGTCAGTCCGGGGGCGGAACTTCTCGCCGATGGCAACATCCATGTATACGGCCCGATGCGCGGTCGTGCGCTGGCCGGGGTCAAGGGCGACACCAAGGCGCGGATTTTCTGTCAGCAATTGAGCGCTGAACTGATCTCCATCGCAGGCCATTACAAGGTTTCCGAGGACCTGCGTCGCGATCCGATGTGGGGTTCGGGCGTACAGGTCAGCCTGTCGGGCGACGTGTTGAACATCATTCGGCTTTAACGGATACTGCCGCATTTTCCAAGCATCTCTAAAACGTAGCGAAAACGGCTCAAACGAAGTAGGAAAAAGGCCAAAAGCCGAATTCCAGCCAAGGCTGTCCGACTGCAGTAGTTTTCTAGAGATGTTTTTCAGGGGCTGAACAGTCCTTCTTCCTTAGGGGTGAAACACCTTGGCCAAGATTCTCGTGGTTACATCCGGCAAGGGTGGTGTGGGTAAGACCACCACCAGCGCCGCTATCGGTACCGGCCTCGCTCTGCGCGGCCACAAAACAGTGATCGTCGACTTCGACGTGGGCTTGCGTAACCTTGACCTGATCATGGGCTGCGAGCGCCGCGTGGTGTATGACTTCGTCAACGTCGTGAACGGCGAAGCCAACCTGCAACAGGCCCTGATCAAAGACAAGCGCCTGGAAAACCTCTATGTGCTGGCCGCCAGCCAGACCCGCGACAAAGACGCACTGACCGTCGAAGGCGTGGAAAAAGTCCTGATGGAGCTCAAGGAACAATTCGAGTTCGTGGTCTGCGACTCCCCTGCCGGCATCGAGAAAGGCGCCCACCTGGCCATGTACTTCGCTGACGAAGCGATCGTCGTGACCAACCCGGAAGTGTCCTCGGTACGTGACTCGGACCGCATGCTCGGCCTGCTGGCCAGCAAGTCCCGTCGCGCCGAACGTGGCGAAGAGCCGATCCAGGAACACCTGCTGATCACCCGCTACCACCCGGAGCGCGTCGAAAAAGGCGAAATGCTCGGCGTCGAAGACGTCAAGGAAATCCTCGCCGTACGCCTGTTGGGCGTCATCCCGGAATCCCAGGCCGTACTCAAGGCCTCCAACCAGGGCGTACCTGTGATCCTCGATGATCAGAGCGACGCCGGCCAGGCCTACAGCGATACCGTTGATCGCCTGCTGGGCAAGGAAAAAGAACACCGGTTCCTGAATGTCGAGAAGAAGGGATTCTTCGAGCGTCTGTTTGGAGGTAGGTAATGAACCTTTTTGACTTCTTTCGTGCCAACAAAAAGCCAAGTACCGCCTCGGTCGCGAAAGAGCGTCTACAGATCATCGTGGCGCATGAACGCGGCCAGCGCAGCACCCCTGACTACCTGCCATCCTTGCAGAAGGAACTGGTGGAAGTGATCCGCAAATACGTCAACATCGGCAACGACGACGTACACGTGGCACTGGAGAGCCAGGGCAGCTGCTCGATTCTGGAACTCAACATCACCCTGCCAGATCGCTGAGTCGATCCGGCAGGAACGACGGCGGCTCAGGGCCCTTCCGACACCGGAGGGGCCCTGAGCCGCCGTTGGCATTTGTTACGAGGCTGTTTTAATGCCGTTGTCCAACGTCCAAATCATTCATCAGGACGCCGCCGTACTGGTGGTGAACAAACCCACCCTGTTGCTCTCCGTCCCTGGCCGGGCCGACGACAACAAGGACTGCCTGATCACCCGCCTGCAGGAAAACGGCTACCCGGAAGCGCGTATCGTCCATCGCCTGGACTGGGAAACCTCGGGGATCATTCTGCTCGCACGTGACGCCGATACCCACCGCGAACTGTCGCGCCAGTTTCATGATCGCGAAACCGAAAAGGCCTACACCGCTTTGGCCTGGGGTCAGCCGGAACTGGACAGCGGCAGCATCGACCTGCCGTTGCGCTACGATCCACCGACCAAACCACGGCATGTGGTCGATCATGAATCAGGCAAGCATGCGCTGACGTTCTGGAAGGTTCTGGAACGTTGCGGCGACTGGTGCCGTGTCGAACTGACACCGATCACCGGCCGCTCGCATCAATTGCGCGTGCACATGTTGTCGATCGGTCATCCGCTGCTCGGTGACGGGCTCTACGCCCACGAGCAAGCGCTGGCGGCCTGGCCCCGCCTGTGCCTGCACGCGAGCATGCTCAGTTTCACTCATCCGCAAAGCGGCGAGCGCCTGCGCTTCGAGTGCCCGGCACCCTTCTGAATCGCGTCTGCCTCTGAAAGCCCTTCCTGATGAAGGGCTTTTTTTGTCCTGTCAAAATCCCACCGGCAATAGATTGACGTAAAGAACTGTCATAAAATTGTAATCAATTATAAATTTTGGCACCTCGACATCAGGCAGGAGGCCTTTTCCCGTGTTATGCAGTAAAACGCTCCAATCCGAATATCCAATCATCTATGCATTCGGTAACACTACCCTGCACCTGAGCGAACCACCCAGCATCCCGGCGCGCGAGGCCCTCGAGCAGCTGATAAAAAAACGTCGCGCGCGCAAACTGACCCGGGCCAGCGCACCGCTGTCCTCGTGTGAAACCCCGCTCTTTGCCAAGGTCCAGCCATTGGACACTTTCAAGGCAAAGGTGCGGGTGAGCCTGAACAAACCGCAACGCAACGGGCGCTTCGACTGGCCGCTCGAAGAGTTGATGAACTCCCTCGAAGCTCAGCGCCGGGGCGTGGATATGCCGCCATTGAAGGGCTATGGCTATACCCGCAGCAGGCTTGGCCTGACCGAGGAATTTTTCCTTCTGACACACCTGCTCGAAGGCCATATTGATGGCGCTCAGTGCATCAGACGCAATCCCCAGAACATCGAAGCTTTCATCCTCGACGCGTTTCAACTGCTCAGCTCGCTGGCCAGCAAAAACATCACTCACATGGATTTCTGGGTGGGCAACATCATGGTGCCCGAGCAAACGCACAGACCACTGAAAGCCATCGACTTTGAAAACTGCTTCGCCGGCCCGACCGCGCACTTGAGTGAAACACTCGGTTTTCAACTGGGCTTTTTCTATCGTCGGGAAGTCTACAAATTCATTACCGAAGCCGCCTACGATCAACTGGTCGATCAATACCTCAGTGCGCTGCCCGATTTATCTCGAGACAAGTTCGAAGCGGTCTATCAGTCGAGCAAGCATGAAGACATCGGTCGCAAGCAACGCCGTGAAGTCTTCCTCAATGGCAGACTGATCACCGGTTGAGACCCTGCCAGGCAACACCTTGAAGCATGTGTGTGACCAGCAAATCGGCCGTCATGAATGGTGGGGCACAAGCGCATCGGTCATCACTCCTGACAATACCCGCGCAACCACGTCCCAATGGGGCGGAGTGATGCGTTAAACTCCCGCCCATTGCTGTCTGGAGCTTCTTATGCGCGAAGAGTTGAACCAAGGCCTGATCGACTTCCTCAAGGCCTCCCCTACCCCGTTCCACGCCACCGCCAGCCTTGTTCAACGCCTGGAGGCCGCCGGTTATGTGCGCCTCGACGAGCGCGAAACCTGGCACACCGAAGCCAATGGTCGTTACTACGTCACCCGTAACGATTCCTCGATTGTCGCGATCAAGATGGGCCGCAACTCGCCGCTGCACGACGGCATCCGTCTGGTCGGCGCCCACACCGATAGCCCGTGCCTGCGGGTCAAGCCACAACCTGAACTGCAACGCCAGGGCTTCTGGCAGCTCGGTGTCGAAGTCTACGGCGGCGCGCTGTTGGCGCCGTGGTTCGACCGCGACCTGTCGCTGGCCGGCCGCGTCACCTTCCGCCGCGACGGCAAAGTCGAGAGCCAGCTGATCGACTTCAAGGCCCCGATCGCGATCATTCCCAACCTGGCCATCCACCTCAATCGTGAAGCCAACCAAGGCTGGGCTATCAACGCCCAGACCGAACTGCCGCCGATTCTCGCGCAGTTCGCCGGTGACGAGCGCGTGGACTTCCGCGCGGTACTCACCGATCAACTGGCTCGCGAACACGGCCTCAACGCCGACGTGGTGCTCGATTACGAGCTGAGTTTCTACGATACCCAGAGCGCTGCGGTCATCGGCCTGCATGGCGACTTCATCGCCGGCGCACGCCTCGATAACCTGCTGTCGTGCTACGCCGGCCTGCAAGCCTTGCTGACCGCCGACACCGAAGAAACCTGCGTGCTGGTGTGCAACGACCACGAAGAAGTCGGCTCCTGCTCGGCGTGTGGCGCCGACGGCCCGATGCTGGAACAGACCCTGCGCCGTCTGCTGCCGGAAGGTGACGAATTCGTACGCACCATCCAGAAATCCCTGCTGGTTTCGGCCGACAACGCCCACGGCGTACACCCGAACTACGCCGAGAAGCACGACGCCAACCACGGCCCGAAACTCAACGCCGGCCCGGTGATCAAGGTCAACAGCAACCAGCGCTACGCCACCAACAGCGAAACCGCCGGTTTCTTCCGCCATCTGTGCATGGCCGAAGAAGTGCCGGTGCAAAGCTTCGTGGTGCGCAGCGACATGGGCTGTGGCTCGACCATCGGCCCGATCACCGCCAGCCACCTGGGCGTGCGCACCGTCGACATCGGCCTGCCGACCTTCGCCATGCACTCGATCCGCGAACTGTGCGGCAGCCATGACCTGGCCCACCTGGTCAAAGTGCTGAGCGCGTTCTACGCCAGTCGCGAATTGCCGTAGCAAGCAGCCGGGATCGCAGCGTGGAGCTGCGATCCCCCGGCCCGTAAAACCGGCTCATTTCTGATACACATCAGCACCGTCCATCGAAAACCCACCTAGACTTGAATCATTCCCTTCGACAAGGCTGTCGCCATGATCTCGATGTCTGCGTTCCACTCCATGCTCATTCCCATCCTCGGCGGAATGATTCTGCTGGCCATCGGTTTCAACTTCCGTGACAAGAACGCCGGTGTGTTCGCCATGTGGATCGGCATGCTGATGATCCTGGCCACCGTGGTCTACAAGATCCTCGCCAAACTCAACGAATAAATCCGCGCCCGGCTCGCATTGAATCTGGCGGGCTCGTACACTCGCCCGATCCGCCCCTTGCGAGGTTGACCGCCTAGTGTTCGCTCGTCTTTTTGCCCTGCCCTGCCTGTTTCTCGTCTGCCTGATGACCCTGATGTCGCCGGCGCCCGCCGACGCTGCCGGTCTGCCGGGACTGCTCACGGGTTCCGGCAAGGCCCAGCCCGAGGCTCAGGAACCGCTCGGCCAGTCGCTGGACGAAGTCATCAAGTCGCTGGAAAACGACAAGCAACGTGCCCAGTTGCTGACCGACCTGAAAAAACTCCGCGACGCCACGAAAAAAGCCCAGGCCAGCCCCGAAGAAGGTGTGCTGGGACT
This sequence comes from Pseudomonas sp. B707, assembly GCF_022496685.1. Taxonomy (NCBI): domain Bacteria; kingdom Pseudomonadati; phylum Pseudomonadota; class Gammaproteobacteria; order Pseudomonadales; family Pseudomonadaceae; genus Pseudomonas; species Pseudomonas sp. B707. Next base: position 63,451 of record NZ_WTVE01000030.1, read on the forward strand.
GATCGGCGGCACCCTCGCCACTTTCGAAAAACAGTTCACCGGCGCCGACAGCCCGCTCAATCGCTGGTCCGCCGAATTCGACATGGCCCAGGACGAGCTCAAAGGCCTGATGCTGCCGGCCAGCGAATGGCTGCCGATCATCTTCGCCTTCGCCGTGATCCTCGCGGTCTGGAGCCTGCTCGCCGCCGCGCTGATCTGGCTCGGCCACCGGGTACGCATGCGCTTCGGCCTGACCGAAGAACTGCCGCAAAACCCCCGGGCCCTCGACATGCTGCGCTTCGCCCTGCGCAAGCTCGGCCCCTGGCTGATCGCGTTGGTGATCACGGTCTACATGAGCTACGCATTGCCCTCGTCACTGGGCAAAAGCCTGGCGATGGTGCTGGCTTACGCACTGGTGGTCGGCACCTGTTTCTCGGCCATCTGCGTGATCGCCTTCTCCGTACTCGACGGTCCGCACCGGCACCGCGCGCTGTACATCCTGCGTCACCAGGCCTTTCGGCCGTTGTGGCTGATCGGCAGCTTCGCCGCGTTCGGTGAAGCCCTGAGCGATCCGCGCCTGGTGGCCGGCCTTGGTGTGCACCTGGCCCACACCGCCGCCACCGTCGCCAATGTCCTCGCGGCGCTGTCGACCGGCCTGTTCATCCTGCGCTTCCGCCGACCGATCGCCCACCTGATCCGCAACCAGCCCCTGTCCCGCCGCCTGACCCGCCGCGCCCTCAGCGACACCATCGAAATCCTCGGCACCTTCTGGTACGTCCCGGCGCTGGTGCTGGTGGGTATTTCGCTGTTCGCCACCTTCGTCTCCGCCGGCGACACCAGCACCGCCTTGCGCCAGTCGCTGATCTGCACCGTGCTGCTGGTGTTGTGCATGGTCATCAACGGCCTCGTCCGCCGCCACGCCCTCAAACCCCAACGCGGGCCGAAACGCCACGCGCTGTATTCCGAGCGCCTGAAAAGCTTCTTCTACACCCTCGCCCATTTGCTGGTGTGGCTGGCCTTCATCGAACTCGGCCTGCGGGTGTGGGGCATGTCGCTGATCGGCTTCACCGAAGGCGAAGGCCACGACGTCAGCGTCAAACTGTTCAGTTTGATCGGCACGCTGATCTTCGCCTGGCTGATCTGGATCCTCAGCGACACCGCCGTGCACCACGCCCTCACCCGCTCTCGCAAAGGCCTGGCCAACGCCCGCGCGCAAACCATGATGCCGCTGATCCGCAACGTGCTGTTCGTGGCGATCTTCATCATCGCCCTGATCGTCGCGCTGGCGAACATGGGCATGAACGTCACGCCCCTGCTGGCCGGTGCCGGCGTGATCGGCCTGGCCATCGGCTTCGGCGCCCAGTCGCTCGTAGCCGACCTGATCACCGGCCTGTTCATCATCATCGAAGACTCTCTGGCCATCGATGACTACGTCGACGTCGGCGGCCACCTGGGCACCGTCGAAGGCCTGACCATCCGCACCGTACGCCTGCGGGACATCGACGGCATCGTCCACACCATCCCGTTCAGCGAAATCAAAAGCATCAAAAACTACTCCCGCGAATTCGGCTACGCGATTTTCCGCGTGGCGGTGCCCTTCAACATGAGCATCGACGAAGCCATCAAACTGATGCGCGACGTCGGCCAGAAAATGCGCACCGACCCACTGCAGCGACGCAACATCTGGTCGCCACTGGAATTTCAGGGCGTGGAAAGCTTTGAATCCGGCAACGCGATATTGCGCGCAAGGTTCAAGACCGCACCGATCAAACAGTGGGAGGTTTCACGGGCGTTCAATTTGTCGCTGAAACGGCATCTGGACGAGGCCGGGCTGGACCTGGCGACGCCGAGGATGAATGTGCAGGTGATCACGGCGGGCGGTGGAGTGGAGACTGAAAAATAGTTACCGAATAAACCCCAATCGGAATGCACTTCGATTGGGGTCCTTTGATTTGGGCTTACCCTTTGAATCCGGGCATCCCGTTCTCCGCACGCCAGCTCTTCAGCGTTTGGAGTATTCCTTCAGGGCTATCATCTTCGCCATCCAGCGGATAATAAATAATTCCATTACCCCTTGGGTGATCCACTGCAGCGTCAAACTTTTCAACAAGGACCATGTATTCTCTTTCACTGCAGCTGGTTACATAACAGAGACCTTTCAAAAGCTCAAGAAACTCTGACTCCGTATAGTCTTCGAGTTTACGATGCATTTCTTTCTCCTCCACTAGCAGAATGAACTTCCACGTGCTGCTTAGGTGTCAACAATCTTAAGTTATCCATATCGTAGACCGCACCTCCATTCTTGATGAAATCCAGATGATGAATTTCATAAACTTTATTACCGCCTACCTGCTCACCAGGAATTGTAAATGGAGAATGCCCGCGCATTAACCGCTCTCTATTGGTATTGCCAAATTGTGAAGAGAGCTCGGAGTCTGCCCCTACTGCTTTCCAGAAGGACTCTCTGAACGTCCTGAAATCGCTGAACTGCCGACCTCTCAATTGCTCTGCAATCTGCGCCGGAATCGCCGTACCATTGCCTTGCGAAGCCGCCTCGAGCCACCCCGTCGCCACTGGCTCTCCGTACCCGGAAGCAATCCCGGAATCGTTTCGCGGATCCCGGAACATGATGTATTGCGGGGGGATGCCGGAATCCGGTGGAAAAACCAGAATCCAGTCATTGAAATCAAAATCACCCAGATCAGGATGACGATCAATTCGCCCCTCGACAGGGACGATGTCGCCGCCGGTATATTGCGCAGGATCCGGTTCGGGAACGGGCAATACAGTCGAACTGTCAGCGGGCGTAATTGACGGCGTCCATACCAATGTTTCTGATGGAATGTCGGTGGTCGTCGCGCGATAGGTGTTGTCCTGCGGGTTGTGAACGGCAGCAATCACCGGCACGCCAGTGGGAAACCTGACGCCATCGACTGGAATGACCAGCAGCTCGGTGTGATCGCCCTCGCCAGCTCTGGAATTGACACGCACGGGCAAATCCAGAGAACCACCGGTAGCCGCGAGCTGACCCAAGTCTGGCACGGGACCGGACAGCAGATCGGACAACGGCACGCTGACCAGAAACCGCTTGGGCAGCTCACCGTTTCCCAGCGCGGGCGAGTAAACCAGTGCTGCAACACCCACTATCAAACCCGACACCGTGCCCGCGGCCAGAGCGGATAATCCGGCCGACGCGGAACGGATGGCCGCCCGCAATCTCGACCTTGCGCTCTCGCGGATGGAAACCGGCCCGGTCGACGTCGAAAATACAAGTTGCGGATTCCAGGCAGCGCCCTGCAAATGGAAGGCTTGCGCCTCCCGGCGCGCCCGATCCGCGTCGCGCAATCGATCCTCAAGCAGTTGCCGTGCATGCTCATCGGCTTCACGTCGCGCCTGCTCTTCAGCCTTTTGACGAGCTTCATCAACGGCCGCCAGCCGGGCGATTTCTGCCGCTTGTGCAGCTACACGCGCCTGCTCCTCGGCCACAAGCCGAGCCTGATTCTGCGCAGCGATGCGCGCCTGCTCATGTGCAATTCGATTGGCCTCTTGCACCTGCACAGCCGCGATTACATTCCTGACCGTTGCGGACTGACTGTTCAACTGGCCGATGCCTTCTACCAGCAACTTGGCATTGAACAACTCGCTATAGGCCTGGCGAACGCTGACGTTACCGCCACGCCGATTGACCTGCGGTAACCGACCGCCATTGAAAAACGTTTCGACCTGCGCATGACCAAACCGCTGAATCGCAATGTCCTTCGCCGCGATCAGCGCACCAAACTTTCTGGCGATCAGCGCATCCCGGAAACGCAGCTCACGCGCCAGCGTGTCCAAGGGAGGCAATGAACTCGAATCACCGCCAGCCCTGACCTGGGAAAGTTCAACTTCAAGGATCTGAGGCAAACTTCCGGAAAATGCCTTGTAGGTATTTTCCATATCCAGTATTTCCCCCAAGGGGGCAAAATCAATTGCCGGCCCGGAGCCATCACCGAGACTTAAGTAGTGCACATAAACATCTTGATTGTCCGGCCTCACGATTGAAGCTGGAAGCTCAATTCCACGCCGTGCCATAAATACATTCCTCCTTGAATTAAATGCGGTGCTCGACAACCGGAAACAAATTCAAACATTGCGTCCAGCGCCTGGAGAAATGTATGGAAATAACAACCACGGACTGCGTTATATATGTACCTCGCACAAAAAAATCTGTCGCGTCAGATGCAGCCGAACAACAAGTAGGAAACGTCCAGAAATCCAGGTCCGGATTCGCCCAATTGAAAAATTCAACTCAAACAGCAGAACCAACGCTTAAGAGGCGCACATCCAAAACACGATGAGCGTTAGCTCAAGAAAAGCTTTTGACGTGCCGGCCCCTTCGACAGGCTGAGTGGAGGGATTCATCCGGGGGGTGGGAGCGCAGCGACCGTTCGACGAAGTCGAACACATCGAGAGGAGGTGCAGCGAAGCAAACCGTAGGCGATGCCCCCGGATGAATCCCGGAACGAAGGAACACCGAGCCCAGGCGAGGTGCCGAACGCCGGGGCCCAGCGTTTTTGGTTACTTTTTTGGCGTTTGAAAAAAGTGACTCGCCGTAAGGGCGAAACCCTAAGAAGCCGTTACCGCAGCAACGGATATTCACACAAAGCGATCAAACCACATCAACCCCAACGTGAATCGCATCATGCCGCCAAAACTCCAGATCACAATCAATCAACCGCCCAGACTGATCATAATTAACCCGAGCAATCCTCAACCCCGGACTCCCCACTGACACCCGCAACGCCGCCGCCGCATCGACCGATAAAGACGTAGGCACAATCTCGAACCGCACCCGCCCATAGTGCAAATCGTAATGCCGCGCATAAAGCTCGGTAATCGACTGATTCAAATCAAACTCCAGAATCCCCGGAAAAAACTGCGGATTCAGATAATGCTCCACATACAACACCAGCCGCCCATCGATCCGCCGCGACCGGCAAATCTGGATCACGCTCGACAACGCCGGCAATTGCAACCACGCACAGACCGCCGCTGACGCCGGCTGCAAGCGCGCCGAAATCACCTCGGTCGACGGCAGCCGCCCCTGCGCACTGACCATCGCGTGAAAGTGACTGCGCTGCATCAGGTTATAGGCCAGACGCGGTGGCGACACGAACCAGCCCCGCCGCTCCTCGCGATAAATCTGCCCTTGCGCCTCCAGCTGCAACAAGGCTTCCCGTACCGTAATCCGCGTCGTGCCGAACAACTCACTGAGCTTGCGCTCGGCCGGCAACTTGCTCCCCGCCGCCAGCAACCCATGGTCGAGTTGCTCCTGAAGGATCTGGCCAATCGCTGTCACCGCTTTTGTTGCCTCATCGCGCATCAACGTTACCTATCTGGACTAGACCAGCACTGTTTCGGGGCAAAACCGCACAGCTATTGCGCCGTTTGGTCATGTTGCAAGCCTAGGCAGTGCAGATGACCGAGAGATGACAAAACTACCGAACGGTCGCCCTGACAACTTGCAATACATCGGCCAAGTCCCTTGCCCACCGGGACTTTACGGGTGGTCTACGCTTAGCGGGCAGCCGTCGATACAGGAGAAATAAAACGCGGGTCAGGTATCCGCCGACATCAAAGTGTCATCCAGCCCCCCTACATTGGCTCAGGTATTGCTGACCTAGACCAACACAAACCGCAATCGCAGCGTTGAACACGACCAAGGAGCTTCGGAATGAAACAGCTTTTCCTGGCAACACTGTTAGGCTCGACCATTGCCATGTGCACCGCCGCCATGGCGGCTGATGATCTGAAAACCCTCGAAGCCGCTGCGAAAGCGGAAGGTGCCGTCAACAGCGTCGGCATGCCCGATGACTGGGCCAACTGGAAAGGTACCTGGGAAGACCTGGCCAAGAAATACGGCCTGAAACACATCGACACCGACATGAGTTCGGCCCAGGAAATCGCCAAGTTCGCCGCCGAAAAAGACAACGCCACCGCCGACATCGGCGACGTCGGCGCGGCCTTCGGCCCGATCGCGGTCAAGCAAGGCGTGGTGCAACCGTACAAGCCGAGCACCTGGGATCAAGTGCCGGACTGGGCCAAGGACAAGGACGGCAACTGGGCACTGGCCTACACCGGCACCATCGCCTTCATCGTCAACAAGAAGCTGCTGCACGGCTCCGAAGTACCGACCAAATGGGCTGACCTCAAGGGCGGCAAATACAAGGTTTCCATCGGTGACGTGAGCACCGCGGCCCAGGCTGCCAACGGCGTACTTGCCGCTGCGCTGGCCAACGGCGGCGACGAGAAAAACCTCCAGCCTGCCCTGCTGCTGTTCGCAGACATCGCCAAGCAGGGTCGCCTGTCGATGGCCAACCCGACCATCGCCACCATGGAAAAAGGCGAGATCGAAGTCGGCGTGGTCTGGGACTTCAACGGCCTGAGCTACAAGGCCAAGATGGCCAACCCGGATGACTACATGGTGCTGATCCCGTCCGACGGCTCGGTGATTTCCGGCTACACCACCATCATCAACAAATACGCGAAGAACCCGAACGCCGCCAAGCTGACCCGCGAATACATCTTCAGCGACGCCGGCCAGACCAACCTCGCCCGCGGCAACGCCCGCCCGATCCGCGCCGAGCACCTGCAACTGCCGGAAGACGTGAAAGCCAAGCTGCTGCCGAACGATCAGTACAAGAAGGTCACCCCGATCAAGGACGCCGATGCGTGGGAGAAAACCTCCAAGGCCCTGCCGCAGAAGTGGAACGAAGAAGTCATCGTAGAAATGAAGTAAACCCGTAAACCCAACAGGGTTTGACGCAAAACTCTGTGGGAGCGGGCTTGCCCGCGATGGCAATTTCACATTCAACAAATGTGTTGAATTGCATGACGCCTTCGCGGGCAAGCCCGCTCTCACAGGATCCGTGTCGACTTCGAGTTTCCCGTTTTTATTGTTTCGCGGAGTTTTTGCCCCTATGAAGCACACCGTCATCCTTGTCGTGCTCGACGGCCTCAACTACGAGGTTGCGCGTCACGCCATGGGGCATCTGCAGGCTTACGTTGGCGCAGGACGCGCCGCGCTCTACCAGTTGGAGTGCGAGTTGCCGGCTCTGTCCCGACCGCTTTACGAATGCATCCTCACGGGCGTACCGCCGATCGACAGCGGCATCGTCCACAACAACGTCTCGCGCCTGTCCAGTCAGCGCAGCATCTATCACTACGCCCGCGATGCCGGTCTGAAAACCGCCGCCGCGGCGTACCACTGGGTCAGCGAGCTCTACAACCGCTCGCCGTTCGTGGCAGCACGGGATCGGCATACCGATGACCCGACGCTACCGATCCAGCACGGCCACTTTTACTGGAACGATCACTATCCGGATTCGCACCTGTTCGCCGACGCCGAAAACCTGCGCCTGCGCCATGCACCGGACTTTCTGCTGATCCACCCGATGAACATCGACGACGCCGGGCACAAGCACGGCCTCGACACCCCGCAATACCGCAACAGTGCGCGCAGCGCCGACATCATCCTCGCCGACTACCTGCAAGGCTGGCTCGACGCCGGCTGCCAGGTGCTGGTGACCGCCGACCACGGCATGAACAACGACCGCTCGCACAACGGCCTGCTGCCGGAAGAACGTCAGGTGCCGTTGTTCGTATTCGGTGATGCCTTCAGCCTGGACAGCGAAGCTGCACCGAAGCAGACCGACATCTGCGGCACCGTCTGCGAACTGCTCGGCGTGCCCCACGACAAACCTGTGTGCCGGGAGTTGCTCAAGTGAACTCAATGACTCGCGGCAAATGGCTGGCGGCCCTGTGCCTGGTGCCTTTCGCACTGTTCTTTATCGTGTTCGAAATCGCCCCGCTGATCTGGGTGATGATCAACAGCCTGCAATCGGAAGAATTCGGTTGGGGCTTCGCCAACTTCAGCAAGATCTTCAGTTCGAAGTTCTATCTGCAGGCGATCCAGTACAGCCTCGAAATCAGCTTCTGGTCGAGTGTGTTCGGGATCATCATCGCGGTGCTGGGCGCCTACTCCCTGCGCCGGGTCGATTCGAAGCTGCGCAACTTCGTCAACGCCTTCGCCAACATGACCAGCAACTTCGCCGGCGTGCCCCTGGCGTTTGCGTTCATCATCCTGCTCGGCTTCAACGGCAGCATCACCATCATGTTGAAGCAGGCCGGGATCATCGAGGACTTCAACCTGTACTCGAAAACCGGGTTGATAATCCTCTACACCTACTTCCAGATTCCGCTCGGCGTGTTGCTGTTGTACCCGGCATTCGACGCCCTGCGTGAAGACTGGCGCGAATCCGCCGCACTGCTCGGCGCTGACGGCTGGCAGTTCTGGCGCCACATTGGCCTGCCGGTACTGACTCCGGCCCTGCTTGGCACCTTCGTGATCCTGCTGGCAAACGCCCTTGGCGCCTACGCCACGGTCTACGCGCTGACCACCGGCAACTTCAACGTATTGCCGATCCGGATTGCGGCGATGGTCTCCGGTGACATTTCCCTCGACCCGAACCTGGCCAGCGCCCTGGCCGTGGTGCTGGTGGCGCTGATGACCCTGGTGACCGTCGTGCATCAACTGCTGCTGAAGAGGAGCTACCATGTCTCGCGCTGAATCCGGCCCGGCCGGCGTCTACCACCGCGTCGTGGTCTATCTGTTGTTCGCCATCCTGCTGCTGCCGCTGGTGGGCACGCTGATCTACTCGATCGCCAGCAGTTGGTCGGCCACCATCCTGCCCAGCGGTTTCACCTTCAAGTGGTACATCCAGTTGTGGAGCGATCCGCGTTTTCTGCACGCCTTCGGTCAGTCGCTGCTGGTGTGCGTCGGCGCGCTGATCCTGTCGGTGGTGTTGATCCTGCCGCTGCTGTTCGTGGTGCATTACCACTTCCCGAAACTCGATGCGCTGATGAACATCCTGATCCTGCTGCCCTTCGCCGTACCGCCGGTGGTGTCGTCGGTGGGCCTGTTGCAGCTCTACGGTTCCGGGCCGTTCGCGATGCTCGGCACGCCGTGGATCCTGATCGGTTGCTACTTCACCGTGGCGCTGCCGTTCATGTACCGGGCGATCACCAACAACCTGCAAGCGATCAACCTGCGCGACCTGATGGACGCCGCCCAACTGCTTGGCGCCAGCACTTTTCAGGCAGCTTTCCTGGTGGTGCTGCCGAACCTGCGCAAAGGCCTGATGGTCGCGTTGCTGCTGTCGTTCTCGTTCCTGTTCGGTGAGTTCGTGTTCGCCAACATCCTGGTCGGCACCCGCTACGAAACCCTGCAGGTTTATCTGAACAACATGCGCAACAGCAGCGGCCACTTCACCAGTGCGCTGGTGATCTCCTACTTCTTTTTCGTGCTGGTCCTGACCTGGGTCGCCAACATCTTGAACAAGGACAAAAGCGAATGAGCTATGTCAGCGTCCAACACCTTCAGAAAAACTACGCGGGCACCACGGTGTTCAGCGACATCAACTGCGAAATCAACAAGGGTGAATTCGTCACCCTGCTTGGTCCGTCCGGTTGCGGCAAATCCACCCTGCTGCGCTGCATCGCCGGGCTGACGCCGGTGGATGGCGGCAAGATTCTGCTCGATGGCGTCGACATCGTGCCGCTCACCCCGCAGAAGCGCGGGATCGGCATGGTGTTCCAGAGCTACGCGCTGTTCCCCAACATGACCGTCGAACAGAACGTCGCCTTCGGCCTGCGCATGCAAAAGGTCAACGCCGACGACAGCCACAAGCGGGTTGCCGAAGTGTTGAAACTGGTTGAACTCAACGATTTCGCCAGTCGCTATCCGCATCAGCTGTCCGGCGGCCAGTGTCAGCGTGTCGCCCTCGCCCGTTCGCTGGTGACCCGTCCGCGCCTGTTGCTGCTGGATGAACCGCTGTCGGCCCTCGATGCGCGAATTCGCAAACACCTGCGCGAACAGATCCGTCAGATCCAGCGCGAACTTGGCCTGACCACGATCTTCGTCACACACGATCAGGAAGAAGCCCTGACCATGTCTGACCGGATTTTCCTGATGAATCAGGGAAAGATCGTACAAAGCGGCGATGCCGAAACTCTCTACACCGCGCCGGTCGACGTATTCGCCGCCGGCTTCATCGGCAACTACAACCTGCTGGATGCCGAGAGCGCGTCGAAGCTGTTGCAGCGGCCGATCAACCATCGCATCGCGATTCGCCCGGAAGCCATTGAACTCAGCCTCAGCGGTGAACCCGATGCGCAAATCCGCAGCCACAGTCTGCTGGGCAACGTGATCCGCTACCGCGTCGAAGCTCGGGGCGTGGAACTGGTGGTGGATGTGCTCAACCGTTCGGCGGCGGATCTGCATCCTGACGGTCAGCGCCTGTCACTTTCCATCGATCCCACCGCCCTGTGTGAGGTAGCCTGATGACTTTGCTGACACCCAAGAGGGAACTGAACTGATGGCCCTGGCAATTTTTGATCTGGACGAAACCCTGATCCACGGCGACTGCGCCACCCTCTGGAGCGAGCAGATGGGGCGCCTGGGCTGGGTCGATCCCGAGTCGTTCATGCGCCGGAACAACGAGCTGATGGACGCCTACAGCCATGGCAAGTTGCGCATGGAAGACTACATGGACTTCAGCCTCGAGCCGCTGATCGGCCGCACCCCGGAAGAAGTCGAGCATCTGGTCGGACCGTGGGTGGAAGACTTCATCGAACCGATCATCTTCAGCGACGCCACCAAGACCATCGCCGCCCACCGCAAGGCCGGCGACCGGATTCTGGTGATCTCGGCCTCGGGTACGCACCTGGTCAAACCGATTGCCGATCGACTGGGCATCGACGAGGTGCTGGGGATCGAACTGGAAGTGGCGCATGGCGTTTACAGCGGCCACACCGTGGGCACCCTGACCTACCGCGAAGGCAAGATCACCCGCTTGCTGGAATGGCTGGATGCCGAAGAGGAAAACCTTGAGGGCGCGAGTTTCTATTCCGACTCACGCAATGATCTGCCGCTGCTGCTGAAAGTGGATTTCCCGCATGTGGTCAATCCGGATCCGGTGCTGCTTGCAGAGGCCGAGAAGTCCGGCTGGCCGATCCACCTCTGGAAGTAAGCGGTTGTCTTGTGGGAGCAAGCCTGCTCCCACAAGCATCGACGATCAGCTCAGGCTTTCGTCGATCACCAGCACCAGCTTCCCCGCCACCGTGTTGCTCGCCAGCTCGGCGAACGCTGCCTCGGCATCCTTGATCGGGAATGCCTTGGCCAGTTGTGGCTTCAGGCGCCCTTCGGAAAACAGCGGCCACACGTGCTGACTCAGATCGCTGAACAGATCGGCCTTAAACTGATCGTCACGGCTGCGCAGGGTCGAGCCCAGCAGTTGCACGCGCTTGGCCAGCACCTGGGCCAGATCCAGCTTCGCCTCGCGGCCGCCCATCAGGCCGATCAGCACCCAGCGGCCGTCCTGAGCCATCAACTTGAGGTTCAAAGCCGAATAATTGCCGCCCACCGGATCCAGAATCACATCGAACGGCCCGAAATCCCGCAGGCTTTCCAGATCGTCGGTGCGAACCACCCCGCCCTGGGCCCCCAGCGATTCACAGTAGGCCAGCCGCTCGGCCGAGCCGACGCTGACCCAGCAGGGATTGCCGAAACCTTTGCACAGTTGAATGGCGGCTGAACCGATACCACTGGCTCCGGCGTGCAGAAGAACTTTCTCACCCGGTTTGAGCGCAGCGAGTTGAAACACATTCAGCCAGACGGTCGCGTACACCTCGGGCAACGCAGCGGCCTCGATCAGCGATACACCTTCCGGAACCGGCAGCACATGCCTTCCGTCGACGACCACCTCTTGCGCCATCCCGCCCCCGGCCAGCAAGGCGCAAACCCGGTCACCGACCTGCCAGGACGAGCCTGCGCCGACCTCGCTGATCACCCCGGAACACTCAAGACCCAGCACCTGGCTGGCACCCGGAGGGGGCGGATAAAGTCCGGCTTTCTGTAATAAATCCGCGCGATTGAGGCCCGCTGCCGCCACCCGGATGCGAACTTGTCCTACATCACATGTAGGACTTGGTTCATCAACCCATGCCACTTGACCTTCAACGCCTTGCAATGCCTTCACAGTGCCTCCATAGTGAGTCTGGACTGAGCCCGAAGCTGTAGCGCCGGGCTTTTTGCATTATGCGACCGGCCCTGGGGTCTGAACGAACGCTGAACAGCAGTTATCGTACAGAGCGTAGAGGTACCGGCGACTTCAAAGACGGCCTAATATGCGTTATCAATTGTCCCCGCGTCGAATCAGCATGAAGCATCTGCTCCCCAGCACCGCCCTCGCTCTTTTCATCGGTATCGGTCTGTTGCCGGTGTCGGGCACCACATTCGCAGCCAACAGCTGGGACAAGTTGCAGCCTGATCGCGACGAAGTGATTGCCAGTCTGAACGTCGTCGAGTTGCTCAAGCGTCACCACTACAGCAAGCCGCCGCTCGACGATGCGCGCTCGGTGATCATCTACGACAGCTACATCAAGCTGCTCGACCCGTCGCGCAGCTACTTCATGGCTAGCGACATCGCCGAATTCGACAAGTGGAAGACCCAGTTCGACGACTTCCTCAAGAGCGGCGACCTCAACGCCGGGTTCACCATCTACAAGCGCTACCTGGACCGCGTGAAAGCGCGTCTCGACTTCGCCCTTGCCGAGCTGAACAAAGGCGTCGACAAGATGGACTTCACCACCAAGGAAACCTTGCTGATCGATCGCAAGGACGCTCCGTGGCTCAAGTCCACCGCCGAACTCGATGACCTGTGGCGCAAACGCGTCAAGGACGAGGTGCTGCGGCAGAAGATCGCCGGCAAAGAGCCGAAGCAGATCCAGGAAACCCTGACCAAGCGCTACAAGAATCAACTGGCGCGTCTGGACCAGACCCGCGCCGAAGACATCTTCCAGGCGTACATCAACACCTTCGCCATGTCTTACGATCCGCACACCAACTATCTGTCGCCGGATAACGCGGAGAACTTCGACATCAACATGAGCCTGTCCCTCGAGGGTATCGGCGCCGTGTTGCAGAGCGACAACGACCAGGTGAAAGTCGTGCGTCTGGTGCCGGCAGGCCCGGCCGACAAGACCAAGCAGGTTGCTCCGGCCGACAAGATCATCGGCGTTGCCCAGGGCAACAAAGAGATGGTCGACGTGGTCGGCTGGCGTCTGGATGAAGTGGTCAAGCTGATCCGTGGCCCGAAAGGCACCGTGGTGCGTCTGGAAGTCATCCCGGCGAGCAATGCGCCGAACGACCAGACCAGCAAGATCGTGCCGATCACCCGTGAAGCGGTGAAGCTCGAAGACCAGGCCGTGAAGAAGTCCGTGCTGAACCTGAAACAGGACGGCCGAGACTACAAGCTCGGCGTGATCGAGATTCCGGCCTTCTACCTCGACTTCAAGGCCTTTCGTGCCGGCGATCCGGACTACAAGAGCACCACTCGCGACGTCAAGAAGCTGCTGACCGAACTGCAGAAAGAGAAAGTCGACGGCGTGGTCATCGACCTGCGCAACAACGGCGGCGGTTCCCTGCAGGAAGCCACCGAGCTGACCAGCCTGTTCATCGACAAGGGCCCTACCGTGCTCGTGCGTAACGCCGATGGCCGGGTCGATGTACTTGAAGATGAAAACCCGGGCGCGTTCTACAAAGGCCCGATGGCGCTGCTGGTCAACCGCCTGTCCGCCTCGGCTTCGGAGATCTTCGCCGGCGCCATGCAGGACTACCACCGTGCGCTGATCATCGGTGGCCAGACCTTCGGCAAAGGCACCGTGCAAACCATTCAGCCGCTGAACCATGGCGAACTGAAACTGACTCTGGCCAAGTTCTACCGGGTTTCCGGTCAGAGCACCCAGCATCAGGGCGTACTGCCGGACATCGATTACCCGTCGATCATTGACACCAAGGAAATCGGCGAAAGCGCCCTGCCGGAAGCCATGCCGTGGGACACCATCCGCGCGGCGATCAAACCGGCAAGCGATCCATTCAAGCCGTACCTGGCCCAGCTGAAATCCGAGCATGACACCCGTTCCGCCAAGGACGCGGAGTTCGTGTTCATCCGCGACAAGCTGGCCCTGGCGCAGAAGCTGCTGGAAGAGAAAACCGTCAGCCTCAATGAAGCCGAACGCCGTGCCCAGCACGCCGACATCGACGCCAAGCAACTGGCGATGGAAAACATCCGTCGCAAGGCCAAAGGCGAAGAACCGCTCAAAGAGCTGAAGAAAGAAGACGAGGACGCCCTGGCGGCCGCCGAGCCGGACAAGGTCAAACCGGAAGACGACGCCTACCTGAGCGAGACCGGGCGCGTGCTGCTGGATTACCTGAAGCTGAGCAATCAGGTCGCAAAGAAGTAAGGTGATGGCAATTTAATGCTGACGATCCCCGGATCGTCATCAAACAGTCATCATTCTGTCGTGCAATAAAGGACTGGGAGCTGTTCTCTTCATCGAGAACGCTCCCAGTCCTTTTTTTATCGCCAGAGATTGCCATGACCACGACCGAACAGCTGAGTGCCTTGAGCTCGATCCTGACTCAAAGCGGATTACACAGCCTGTTCCAGCCGATCATTTGCCTCTCTGAACGGCGCATTCTCGGCTACGAAGCCCTGACCCGCGGCCCGTCCAACAGCCCGCTGCACTCCCCCATCGCCCTGTTCGCCGTGGCCCGCCAGGCCGGACGCTTGAGCGAACTGGAAATCGCCTGCCGCCAAAGCGCCTGTCGCCGTTTCAACGAACAGCAGTTGCCGGGCAAGCTATTTCTCAATGTCTCCCCGGAATCCCTGCTCGAAGCCGCGCACCAGCCGGGGCGCACGCTGCAGCTGCTGCAGGATTTCGGTATCCCGCCGAGTCAGGTGGTGATCGAACTCACCGAACAGACGCCGATCGATGACTTTCAGTTGCTGCAAACTGCGCTGCATCACTATCGGGCGATGGGTTTTTCGATTGCCCTCGATGATCTTGGGGCTGGTTATTCGAGCCTGCGCCTGTGGTCGGAGCTGCGGCCGGATTACGTGAAGATCGACCGGCACTTTATCGATGGCATTCATCAGGACGCATTGAAACGCGAGTTCGTCGGATCGATCCTGCAAATCGCCAAGGCCTCGCGGGCACAGGTGATTGCCGAAGGCATCGAACTGCCGGAAGAACTGGCGGTGCTGACCGAGATGGGCGTGGATCTGGTGCAGGGCTACCTGCTCGGGCGCCCTCAGGAACACCCGCCGCGCGATGCCCGCGCCTTGATGCCCAAGCACGACAGCAGCGCCGTTGCGCTGAACGATGAAGGCAGCGACCTCAGTGCCCTGCTCAATGATCAACCGGCCGTGAATCGCGACACACCCACCGCTACCGTACTGGAAGCCTTCCGCCGTCAGGCCAACCTGAACTCACTGGCGGTGCTCGACGAACAGGGTCAGCCATGCGGCATCGTTCATCGTCACTCACTGTCCGATGCGCTGCTCAAACCGTTCGCCACCGACCTGTTCGCCCGCAAACCGATCAGCCGCCTGATGAACGACGACTTTCTCGCCGTGGAAATGAGCCAGTCGCTGCAACAGGTCAGCCGCCTGATCACCAGCCGCGCCCGACAACGCATCGAAGAAGATTTCATCATCACCCTCAACGGCAGCTACCTGGGCCTGGGCCGGGTGATTGACGTACTCAAACTGATCACCGAACTGAAGATCCAGCAGGCCCGCTATGCCAATCCGCTGACCTTGCTGCCGGGGAATGTGCCGATTCAGCAATGCCTCACCCGCCTGCTGCAACAGGGGCGCGAGTCGGTCATTTGTTATGTCGACATCGACAGCTTCAAACCCTTTAACGATATCTATGGGTATGGGCGCGGGGATGAGGTGCTGCTGTGTCTGGCGCAATGCCTCAACGAACGCGTCGACCCGTCCCGCGATTTCGTCGGGCATATTGGGGGGGATGATTTCTTGTTGGTGCTCGGCCCGGAGGATTGGCGCAAACGGCTGAACCAATTGCTTGATGATTTCCAGAGCCAATGCCGGCGTTTCTACCGCCCGGAACATCTGGAGGCTGGGTGTTTTGTTGCGCCGAATCGCCAAGGGATTCGTCAGGAGTTTCCGTTGCTGTCACTGTCCATTGGCGTGGTGCATTTGCATCCTGAAGCGTGTGCGCAGCTGGATGCGAGTCAGTTGGCGGAGATGGCTTCGCAGGCGAAGCATCATGCGAAGAATGTTCCGGGGTATAGCGTGCATGTTATCGATAGCATAAGTGCGCTACCTTTTAACGAGGCGCTCGTTTCAGGTCATCGCTGATTTAAAGGCTCGATAACTACCATGTTGACCGATCCTCTCCAGCGGCTTTCGCAAGATCCTCCCTCCAAGCTTCCTTCGCAAACTTATAGATATCCTGGAAGAAGCCGCGTGGATCTTCTAGAGAGTACCATTCTCCCCGCGGCCAACTTGCTGCTTCGTATTCATCGACCTCGAATAACTCTTGAAAGTCATAATTTTGTTCCAAGAGCAGCAGCTCCAAAATTTCAACTAGCACTAGCTTATGCCTATAGGAAAGCTATGGCAGATTAAGACAATACTTCCTGATAAGAAGCTCTCTATCAGCGGAATCATTAGGATTGTACACCTCGAGTTCCGCACCTCGAGTTTCCTCCCGATCATAAACGTCGAAAACGCCTATAAACCACATCAAATCCGGTTCAAACTTTTCATCTAAATATGGATCTTTCAACATCACTTCACCGCGATTGGAAACGTGACGAACTGGCTTTGGTTAAATAAATTAGCTCCCACAATTTTTACCATCATTATAAATGACCAAACAAACAATCAACCTACCAAAAACCCTAAATACAAAAACCTCAAAGGTAGATTGTAATTCTATAAATCTTTAACTTTACCTATCTCAGCCTGATATAAGGAAAGACATTCTAGCAACACGCGCATAAAG
The DNA here is from genome assembly GCF_022496685.1 of Pseudomonas sp. B707. Classification (NCBI taxonomy): domain Bacteria; kingdom Pseudomonadati; phylum Pseudomonadota; class Gammaproteobacteria; order Pseudomonadales; family Pseudomonadaceae; genus Pseudomonas; species Pseudomonas sp. B707. The sequence continues at coordinate 80,347 of NZ_WTVE01000030.1, forward strand.
CCACGCCCATCGACCATCTCGTCAGAAAATAAAAAACTCCTCTTTTCCAAAACCTCAACAAATGTTTCTCCTCTTTCCAAATAATAGGAAATCGTATCAATTATCCAACACCTATCCGATTCAGAGTACCCAACAAATTCCGGTTTCAGAGCAGCATCAAAAACTCTAATCAAATCAGAAGAGTCATTTACATCAGCCAGACATATTAGTTCTTCAACGGCCCCTTCGTGAGGATAATCAATATCGAAGACAAATAGAAAGCCAGGCAAAATTGAAAGATTTGGATTACGTTTCATTTTATATCAATCCACATAAGCCGTTATAGCCTCACCATGACTATTGAGTATAACGACAGTTCTTGTTGGCTCTATATATTCCACTTGCTTCCCTCTATACCCCTCTCCAACCTTTCTTCCCATTTCTACTGGGAGCGATGAAAGCGATAGACTCCCAGTCCGTCGGAAAATTAATTTAGCACGATTAATTGCATTCAATTGATCCCTATGACTCATAAATTTAGTTGCAGCTCGCGGAATGCTTGGCTCCAAAAGCTTAGTTTTTTTATTTAGTTTCATCTCAACTTTACCCGTAGTAGGGTTTTTAGCATATAGCAGACGTTCTTGCTGCGAAGCAAGAGTAGTTTGGGCGCCATGTTTTTGTAAAAAATGAGATTTTTTGTTAGCGCTTTCCATATATCTCAACTCTTTTAATGCAATATTTTCTGCCAACTCATCAATTCTCGCCCTCCGCTCTTGCGCCGTCATCTTCGGTAGCGCCGGCTCGCCCTCATCAACAACCGAACCGCTCACCCCATCCGGAACCGGACATCCCGGCTTGTTCGGCGGCGGACAATTGGACGTCAACCCCAACGGATCCACCCACCCCGTCGGATTCGGCACATACCGGTACTGATTCAACCCACCCGCCAACTTCACCGGATCCGGCGTCAGGTACCGCCCCACCTCCGGGTCGTAGTACCGGTGTCGGTTGTAATGCAGCCCGCTTTCTTCATCGAAATACTGCCCCTGAAACCGTAGTGGCTGGTTCAGGTAGTCCTCGGTCGCGAGCTCCAGCGAGGTGACCTTGCCGTAGGCGCTGTATTTGGCCGACCAGACGATCTCGCCGCTGTAGTCGGTCAGTTCCTGCGGGGTGCCGAGGTGGTCGAGCTGGTAGTAGAACGGGCAGGCGCGTTTCGGGCCTTTGCCGTCGAGCATGGCCAGTGGGCGGAAGGTGCCGGGTTCGTAGATGAAGCTGCGGTGTTGGGTCGGGCTGCTTTCGGCGATCAGGTGGTCGCCTTGCCAGAAGAACTCGGTGGTCTGGCCGTCGACGGTTTTGCGGATGCGCCGGCCGAAGGCGTCGTACTGATAGGTGGCGCTGGTGCCGTCGGGACGGGTGAGGCCGATCAGGCGGTGCTGGCTGTCGTAGCGGTATTCGGTGACAAGGGTTTGCGCGCGGCCGCGGCGTTCGCGGATCAGGTTGCCGAAGGCGTCGTAGTCGTAATGACGATCGCCCTGCATCAGCAGGCGATTGCCTTTGATCTGTGTCGGACCGGGGCGATCCTGCATCAGCAGGTTGCCGGCCGGGTCGTGGGCGAAGTTTTCCGGCACATCGTCGCGGGTGTGGCGTACGCGAATCAGCCGGTCGAGGGCGTCGTACGTGTAGCTGCGCTGGCCGTGGCGGGTGTCGGCGATGTGTTCGAGGTTGCCGTTGGCGCTGTAGGCAAAGTCGCGGCGGTACAGCGCACTGCGTTGATGGCCTACGGCGTGGGCGCGCAAGCGGCCCTGTTCGTCGTAGGTGTATTCGCTGAGCAGCAGGCCTTGCTGGCGCTGCTGTTCGCGGCCGTGCTGGTAGACGTGGCGGGTCAGCAAGGCACCGTTGAGGTCGATCGCCGTCAGCGCCCCGCCCTTGGCGTAGTGGTAATCGAGTTTGCTGTTGTCCGGCAGACGCAGGCGGGTGAGCTGGCCGCAGGCGTCGTAGGCGTAACGCAGGGTGCCCCAGCCCTGATGCTCGCGCACCAGCCGGTCCTGCAGGTCGTATTCGAAGGCCAGCGGGTGATCCTGGCCGTCATCCACGCCGACCAGCCGGCCGAGACGGTCATAGCGGTAGCTGACCTCGACCCCGTCCGGCAGGGTCTTGAGCAGCAATCGCCCGGCGCTGTCGCGCTGGTAAGTGGTGACCAGCGTGGTGCCGTCGTCGCCGAACTCGGTCTTCTCCAGCAGGTGGCCGTTGCGGTCGTAGGCATACGCCGTGCGCCGACCATCGAAGCCGGTTTCCTGTCGGATCAGTCCGGTGGGCGTGTAGTCCAGCCGATACTTTTCGCCGGACTCGTTCTCGATTTCCGTCAGCAGCAGCTGCGCATGGTCGTAGCGGTACTGGACTCGTGTGCCGTCGGGGTTGATCCGCCGGCTGACCAAATGCAGGTCGTCGTCATACTCGTAACGGGTGATCCGCCCCAGTTCATCGCGTTCGACCGTGATCTGGCCGTAGGCGCTATAACTGAAGGCTCGAGTGGCGCCATTCGGCGAGGTGGTCTGGATCAGCCGGCCAACGGCATCCCATGCATGACGGGTGACCGCGCCATGCTCGTCCTGCGCCGTAATCCGCCGCCCTAGCGCATCGTAGGAAAACTTGCGAACCCCACCGTCCGGCAGACTTTCTTCGACCAGTTGGCCCAGGTCGTTCCACACGAACACATGCCGACCCGAATCCGGATAACGGATCGACAGCAACCGCCCCTGTGCATCGCGGTGGTAGTGGGTGACATGGCCATCCGGATCGACCGCCTCGGTGATGTCACCCTGGGCATTACGCCGGTACGTCCACACCGCATCGCCACGTGAGCGGCTGTGCAGGAAACCGTTGCGGTACTCGTAGGACCTCGGCGCATCGTCCGGCGGAATCAGCGCGATCAGCCGTCCGGCGTCGTCATAGCGGTATTCGGTAACCGCGCCCAGCGCATCCTGCTCGGCGACCAATCGGCCCTGCGTGTCGTAGGCCTTGAGCTGTTCGCCCCCGTCCGCCGACACCTGACGCACCAGCCGCGCGGTGTCATCGTGGACGTAAGTCTCTTCAGTCCCATCGACGTAATGCACCGTGACACGGCCGGCGCCATCCCAGACGTAACGCGTGTCCATCTGCGAAAACGACGCCCAGTGCCGCACACAGCGCGCCGCCTTGCCGGCACGTTCCCATTCCCAGAAGAAGCTCGCACCGCCGGCCAGTTGCCGTTGCAGGATGACGTGCTGGTCGTCGTAGTCGTAACGCTCGGTCTCGCCGACGGCGTTCGACGCCTCGATCAACCGATGGCGGGCATCAAAGCGGTAGCTGGCCAGCGTCTGCTCGGTGCGCCAGGTCGAATCCCGAAAAACCTGATAATCGACCGCGACCAGATGCGCCCGCTCATAGCGCAGCAACAAGGAGCGACCAGCGCCGTTGTCGAGGCGCTCAACGCGATCCAGACGGTCCCGCGTAATACGCAAGCGGTTGCCGTACGCATCGCTGACCGCCGTCAGACCCCCAGCCCGAAAGTGATAAAACCGCGCCGCGTCCCCCGCCAGCGCAACAATCAACTCCTCCGGCTCATCCCCGAGAAAGATCGCCGCCCGCGACAGGCTGTTGTG